>NZ_QAIL01000116.1 GCF_003061025.1 Pedobacter sp. HMWF019
GCATAACGCGAAAAACTTTATATCTAAGCTGATATATAACAAATTCTTCTGGCAATTCTTCGTTGCAATTTTCATGCTTGCAATGGCTATTTTCTTTATCAGAGAAGAGCATATAGAAGTCATTAAGATCCACGAACAGCTCAGCAACAGCAATCCACTATATATTACCCTGGGCATCGCGCTCACGATTATCTACATCCTGGCTCAGGCACAGATGTATGTACACAGCTTTAAAGCCCTCAACAAAAAGGTCTCCATAAAAACCGCCGTCATCCTGTTCTTAAAGCGAAACCTGGTCAGTATATTTTTACCTGCGGGTGGTTTTTCTTCCCTTGTCTTTTTTACCAAAGACCTGGAAAAAGGTGGTATTTCAAAATCCCAGATCCATTTAGCCTCCACTGTATTTGGCTTCTGCAGCATTCTTTCTGTGGTTTTAGTGGGCGTTCCTGTTCTTGGAGTTGCCCTTTTATTTACCAAACTCGGGCTCGCAGAACTATTGAGTTTTGTTTTCCTGCTGCTGCTCACTGGTGCACTTATCCTGCTGATCTACTCGATTGCTAAAAAAGGTATTGCTTACCGGTGGCTATCCAAAGTAAGGCCATCACTCACCACCATCCTCGACGATATGATTGACCAAAAGGTTAGCCGCAAACAATTCTGGCTCACCTTACTGGTTTCCATTGGCATAGAGATCATTGGTATTGTCCATCTCTATATCTCCATGCTTGCCCTGGGTCTTAACGCCAGCTGGCCGGCTGCGATTATAGGCTATATGGTCATGGTTATTTTGCTCATTGCCTCGCCTTTTTTAAGAGGATTAGGAACCATTGAAGTATCTCTGACCTTTATACTGCAGCAATTTGGATTCCCAATTGTAGCTGCTGCGACCATTACCCTTTTGTTCCGTTTCTTTGAGTTCTGGCTGCCTTTAATTGCCGGGATCATCAGCTTTATCACAAAGAAAGACAACCTCATCCTGCGTGTGTTACCCGCGGTGATCATTCTTGTATTGGGTATAGTAAACATCATTTCTTCTATTACCCCAGCCATTCCCGCACGTTTACGGCTGGTCAAGAATATACTTCCCGAAGACGTGATTGTAACCAGTAATGCACTGGTTCTCGTCTTTGGACTTGCCCTGGTCATGCTCAGTATTTTCCTGCTGCAAGGCTCCAGAAGAGCCTGGTATATTGCCCTGTCCATTACCGCCTTTTCTTTCTTCGGTCATTTGATCAAAGCAGCAGATTTTGAAGAGGCCATACTGGCCTTTGTTGCCGGTTCTTCTTTATGGTATACCCGCAGTAATTACAAGCTCCGGCCCCACCCTAACTTCATCTCTTTCAACTATTTTGTTCTCATTTATGCCGTTGTAGCGGTATTGGCCTATGGTGTACTGGGCTTCTATTTCATAGACAAGAAACATTTCGGGATAGATTTTAAGTTTATTGAAGCGGTAAAAGCAGTGCTTAAACTACTCTTCCTGGTAGACGACAAAGCATTAGTACCGCGTACCCATTTCGGAGAACATTTTGAAGATTCCATTTATTTTGCCGGTGCCTGCCTGATCCTGTTCTTCGTTTTCAGCATTCTGAAACCTTACTTTTCCAAACCGTATAACAGCGATGCGGATTTTGACCAGGCCAACGAACTCCTTAAGAAACACGGATGTTCTGCCCTGGATTATTTCAAAACCTATCCGGATAAATACCTCTTCTTCAACGAAGAAAAAACTGCTTTTATCAGTTTTAAAATTACACAGCATTTTGCCATTGTACTGGAAGATCCCGTAGCTCAGAACGAGGAAGGCAAACTGGAAATGGTTCATAAGTTCGAGATTTTCTGTAAGGAGAATGGCTTTATCAGTGCTTATTACCGGGTACCGGAAAAATCGCTGGGCTTTTACCATAAGCTAGGCAGAAAGTCTATTCCGATTGGGGAAGAAGCCATCCTGAATTTAACAACGTTTACTATGGATGGTGGCAAAATGAAAACCACCAGAAGTGCTGTAAACCGTCTTACCTCCGAAGGTTTTCAGTTGAAAGTATATGAAGCGCCGATTAAAGAAGGTCTGCTCCAAAAACTGGAAAAAGTATCTGACAACTGGATGGAAGAACTCAACCAGAAAGAAGTGGCCTTTACTCAAGGCGTATTTGATGCCAGTATCCTGAAGGAACAAACCATCCTGACCATCGAAGACCAGGAAGAAAAGGTGTATGCCTTCTTAAATCTGATTCCGGATTATGCACCGGGTGAAGCAACTTATGACCTGATCCGGAAAATCAGCGATGCACCAAATGGAGTACTGGACATGTTACTGGCAAAAACCTTCCTCTATTTAAAGGAGCAGGGCTATACCTCTGCAAACATGGGGCTTGCCCCACTTTCGGGAATGGAAGATGTCAACGTGACACAGAAAACCATTAAATACGCCTACGAAAACCTCAAGGTCTTTGGACAATTTAAAGGATTAAGAAAATATAAAGAAAAATTCTTCCCTTCCTGGGAAAAGAAATACCTGATCTATAGCCACAATTACCACCTGCTCCAGGTGCCAAGGGCATTAAAGAAAGTATCAGAGGGAGACCAGTAAAGCGGGGTTTAAAAACCCTGCACAATGAATTTTGCAAGTTGGTTCACGTCGTCATCGTAACGGTGTGAACCTGGCACCAGAATCTTATGGATTTTTTCTATAGGTTTAATGGCTTCGTAAAAGTCACTTCCTTCTTGTTTTCCAAAGATACAATAGACAGGTACGGGGCTTTTCTTTAGTTCAGGAAGCACCTTATACTTATCTTTATCTGTACCTCCAAAGCCCAGCATATTAGATATTTTGGTAACAAAACCAGTAGAAAAGCCCGGAGAAAGCAGGACCAATGATCTTAATTTCTGGTTAGCAGATGCAGAAAAATTAGAAGGCAAGAAGGCACCAACATCTGCCCCGAAAGAATAACCGACAACAACAAACGAAGATTTATTCCAGGTCTGGAGATAATGCTCAATAATACCTTCCATATCCCCCCCAAACTGCGCAGGACTTTTCTGGTCCCAGAAGTATTTCCTGGTGTCCAGAGCCAGTATGGCATAACCAGCTTCCGACAATTCCTGGGTCAAGTTTTGAGAAAATTTATTCCAGCCCCCATCACCACTCAGGTATACGACTAATATCTTATTATCATTTTTTTGAATGGTATGCAACGGAAAGGAAGACAGGCTTACTCTTTTTTGTGCTTTAACGCTGCAAACAAAAAAAGTCAACAGCAAAAGGGAATATATTCTGGATCTCATACAGAGGCTCTGGTTAAATTTTTCCCAAAGATATTAAACTCAGCTGACGGCCAAGGAATCTTTTTGGTCTGAGAGATGCCACAATTTTAGCATAAGCACTTTCATCGTACCGGTGGGCACCAGGTACAATAGTGAGTTTAAAATTAGACATTTTGAGTTCACTAAGGGGTTTAACCTCTTCTGCTTTGCCATAGAAGCAATATACAGGAACATCTATTTTCTCTACTTCGGGTGCTACCTTATAGAGCCTGTTGTCTCCGGCAATGTTCAGCAGATCAGAAGTATGTACTTTAAAGTCAGAAGAAGAAAAGGGGCTCAGCAATTGTACGGCAACAATTTTATCCCGGATCCTTTCAGGCAGGCCGTTGTAAATAAAAGGCACAACATCTGCCCCAAAAGAAAAACCGCATAAAAAGATCCGGTTGGTCTTATAAAGTGCATTGTATTTATCAATCAGTAAAAAGACATCATCAGCCGTTTCCTGTGGAGTTTTCTGCGACCAGAAATAACTACGGGAATTAAATCCGATCACATAGAAGCCCTTCTTGGTATATTCTGTAGCCAGCCGATCCTCAAATTCAAGCCAGCCCCCATCTCCTGAAAACAGGAATAAGATTCTCTTGGAAAAAATGTTGGCCGTTGGGTACACGATAACCGGCAGATTATAGTCATTTTGCTCAATACCATGATGATTGGTCATACGGTTACGGACCAGCAAACCGCAGCCGGAAAAGGTAAGAGCAATAAAGAGTCCTGTCAGCAGCAACCAGAGCTTCATTTTATCCATTTCATATCAACGCTCGCATGCAAAAAACACACCAACCGCTTAAAAGTATCCAATTATTTTACATTCATCTGTAATTCCTTGTAACAAAAAGAAAACACAAAGGCAAAATCCTCAAAATAAGCTCAGCTGTGCAGGTTTTGGAGGCTGCGCATAACCAGATACTGTTCTGCCCCCATATTTCCAGGAGTCCCTGCGCTCCTTGTCAATAAGGGCATCAAAATTCTGGTTTGGGGTAAAATCTTTCTCTGCCGCCCTGGAAAGCTCCCCAAGCTTACGGATGGCATCCAGCTTATCCGATTGTCCTATCTTAGCTTTCTGAACCGCTTTACTCAACACACTGATGGTTTCATCAAAAACCTTTACCGGAACCGGGAAAGGATGACCATCCTTTCCGCCATGGGCAAAAGAAAAACGGGCAGGATCGTCAAAACGGGAAGGTGTACCATAAATCACTTCACTTACCAAGGCCATAGACTGCAGGGTTCTGGGGCCCATTCCCTCCAGAAGCAATAATTCTTCAAAATCTGCCGGCTTTTTTTCATGACTCAACCAAAGCATAGCCCCAAGTCTTTTCAAATCCACATCTTCTGCCCTGACTTCGTGATGTCCGGGCAGGATCAGATGCCGGATTTCCTTCAGCATACGTTCAGGATGCTCTGCAGACATGGACATCATTGAAGCCCTGGAAGGCTGTGCTCCGGCCGCCACCATATTCAGAATCTGGCCCTGGTTTACCCCGCAAATTCCCGTATGCGGTTCATCTACAAAAGACTTTACAGCCGAAGAATGCCAGTGATACCGTCTGGCGGTACTGCTTTCATTACTCATTCCTTGCTGGACTACCGTCCACAAACCCTCTGTATTGACCACAAAGCTGTGCAGGTACAATTGAAAACCATCTTGTACGGCAGTATTGTCAACCTTGGCACTGAGCTTGCTGCAACGAACAAGTTCTGCGCCGTCCAGGCCTGTACGGTCGCAGTAATGGAGCAGTTCCTGTGGCGTTTGCCTCGAATATCTTCCTTTTCCGCCACAAATATAAAGTCCAAGCTCCTTTGCATAGGGGTTCACGGCTCTTTTTAAGGCCCCCATTACCGAAGTGGTGATACCGGAAGAATGCCAGTCCATCCCCATCACGGCTCCAAAGCTTTGAAACCAGAAAGGATCGCTCAATCTACGCAAAACTTCTGCAGTACCGTACTCTGTAATAATAGCTTCTGTAATGGCAAAGCCCAGCCTCCCCATACGCTCCGCCAGCCATAAAGGCACAAAACCACCATGCAGGGGTAAATCTGCTGTTCCCGATCTCTTCATTACTAACAAAATTAGCAATAAATATCTGAAATAACTATCCGAATTTGAACTGATCAATACGTACCCAATGCATACCTGCTGCTTTTGCAGCCTCCACCCCCGGAACACCATCTTCAAAAACCAGGCATTTATCTGGTGCCACATCCAGTAATTCTGCAGCCTTCAGAAAGGGATCAGGATAAGGTTTCCCCCTTTCTGTGTCGCCAGAACAGACCAGGACTTCAACCAGATCGCTCAAACCCAGGATTTCCAAAGTCCGGGAAATGGTCACCTTGTCTCCGCCAGACACCACACCAATTCTTACACGCCCGGCATTAGCCTTCAGATGCGCTACAACGTAATCAATAGGTTTTATATGATCAAGGTAACGCGTGTTATAAATTTGCGCCTTACGAGCCTTAAAATCCTCCGGCACCAAGGAAGACTGGTAACGGCGGTTGATCTCTTCCACCACCTGCATGATAGGCCACCCAGCGAGCTCATCAATAATTCCCGGGTCGAAAACCACACCCTGTTCTGCAGCTACCTCTACATATGATTTAGTATGCATTGGCATATTATCCGTTAGTGTACCATCACAATCGTATAAGAAAGCCTGGTAATCACCTTGTGTAAGGTTAGAGAGTTTTTCAAAATTGGATTGCCCCATAAGTAAAATATAGATTAATGTTCAATTAAACCTGGCTTCTTTTTCTGAAACACGTAGATCAGGTAAAAAAGTGCCGGAAGAATAAATAGACTGCCGATCAATAAAGCATAAGCCAGAGAATCAATCGTTTTGGCCTGCCCCTGGTGTGCCAGCAAAGACAGTTCTTCTCCATGCTTTAGCAATACGATATTTGGAAAGTGCGTATAAGTAGCCGCAAACAGGATCATCGTAACCTGGAAACCCGCCAGCAGGCGAAGTACTGCAGGCTTGTCCTTTTCAATTGTGAACCACATAATGATCAGCGAAATACTGGCCGTAGTAATGGCAATGATACCCAGTGGATGACCGAAAATCCATTCCCCCAAAGGAATATGCTCCGCATAAGCAGCAATAAAAACCAGCGCACCCGCGAACATCACGACAAATACACATCTTTTCGCCTTCCTGATGAACAACGCTCGGTCGGCCTCATTATCGGTTTGCCCGATAATAAAGATAGCCGCCAGGTAACCGCAAATACTCACTGTGAACAAACCCACCGCAACAGAAAACCAGCTCAGCCAGCTCCAAACATACGCAGAAAGGAAATCACCAGCCTGCAGATCAATTTGCCCGGATACAGAACTTGCAGCAATGATACCCAGGAAAAATGGCGTGACCAGACTGGAGTAAATAAAAATAGAGGTGTAAACCTTCTGCATGTTGTCTTTTACCGCATCGTAATTCCGGAATACAAAAGCTGTTCCCCTGGCAATAATCCCCAAAAGCATACAGACTAACGGGATATGTAAATAAACCGAAACCGTGGTGTAGATTTTGGGAAAACCGACAAACAAGATGACAATGGCAATGATCAGCCACATGTGGTTGGCTTCCCATATCGGGCCTATCGCCTCGTACATCGTCTTTCTAGCCCTCGCCCGGTTGGGTTTGGAGGTAAACAGTTCAATAATCCCTGCACCAAAATCTGCTCCCCCGAGCAATACATACAAGAGGATCGCTGTCCATAAAAAAGCAATAACTACATATACCATAACTTAATCATTTTGATGCTGAGCCCCTGAATCGTACAATTTACCAACCATCCTGATCTGACGATACAGCAAAAAAGTAACGATCACAGACAATGAAATATAAACTGCTGTAAACAGATAAAAGGAATACCGGATGCCCGGCATAGGTGTTACGGCATCTGCTGTACGCATCACCCCGTTAATGATCCAGGGTTGCCTGCCAACTTCAGTAACCGTCCATCCAGCCTCAAGCGCCAGAAAGCCCAGAGGTGTAGCCACCACAAACAATTTAAGTAACCATTTTTGGTCCAGCCACTGTTTTTTCTTCCACAAGGCTATAAAATACAATATCGCTAAACCAAGCATAGCCATTCCCAACCCAACCATGATCTGAAAGGCATAATGCGTTACCGCAACAGGCGGCTGATCCTGAGGAGGGATCTTATCTAATCCCGTTACTTCCGCATTAAAATCCCCGTGCGCCATAAAACTCAGCAATCCTGGTATTTTTATAGCATATTTGACTTCTTTAGCCGCCGTATCTGGAATCCCACCAATAATTAATGGCGCAGCCTTTTCCGTATGAAAATGAGCTTCCATTGCTGCAAGCTTAGCAGGCTGCCTTCCCGCTACATCTTTTGCAGAAATATCTCCACTGATGGGCTGCAGGCAAGCTGCAACTGTAGCAAACACCGCCGCAATTTTAAAAGCCTTGCTATGAAAAAGCACATTACTGCCTCTCAAAATCATTAAAGCATGTACACCCGCTACTGCAAAACCTGTAGAAACAAAAGCTGCAATACACATATGCAGAGACTGGGAAAACCAAGCCTCATTAAACATCGCTTTTATAGGATCAATATTTAAATATTCTCCGTTGATATAATCAAAACCAGAAGGGCTGTTCATCCAGGAATTAGCAGCGACCACCAGTATTCCTGAAACCAATCCGCTAACCCCTACCACCACACCGGTTGCCCAATGAAACCAGCGATTTACCTTATTCCAGCCATATAAGTAAAAACCCAAAGCAATCGCTTCAATAAAAAAGGCTGTTCCTTCCAGCGAAAATGGCATCCCAAAAATAGGCCCTGCATGTTCCATAAACTTCGGCCATAAAAGGCCCAGTTCAAAAGACAGAACCGTACCCGAAACCGCCCCTGTAGCAAAAAAGATAGCAACTCCCTTACTCCAGGCCTGTGTCACATCCCGGTAAACTGCCTTTTTGGTTTTAAGCCAGATAAAATGGGCTACTGTCATAAAAAAAGGCATAACCATTCCAATACAGGCAAAAACAATGTGAAAGCCTAGAGAAAAGGCCATCTGGAGGCGAGCTGCTAAAAAATCATCCATAGGAACAGGAATTAAATAGGTGGTGCCACAACCATGGCATACCGGCAAAATTAAGGGTTATTACCAAGGCACAAAGGAAGTCGAAGAAATAATTGCTGTTTAATTGTAATTTTATTCCCTGAGGCTTCAGGGGCGATACATTTGCCAAAAACAATTTGTTCTTTTCTTTGTAATACCTGCATGTTTCAGCTGCACCAAGTTTATACGCTTTTTTTACTGGCCATTCCCGTAGCCTGTGTGGCCTGGACCGTTACACACGAAGAAATCTTCCGAGAACCCCGTGAATACTGCATCCAATGCTCCAAAGAAAAAAAGACCCTGCTGGCCAGAAAGTTCTTTTATGTGTTCACCTGTGAATATTGTTTCAGTCATTACGTCACGGTCCTGATGTTGGCGATGACTGGCTTTCACCTCTACCTGGACGACTGGAGAGGTTATGTAATTGCAGGCTTCTCCATGGTCTGGATGGCCAATATTTATATGAACTTGTACAATATGATCCGTATAGACCTCAAAAAAGAAAAAACGCTGATCAAAAAAGAAGAACAGGCCATGAAAGAAGAGGAAACCGAAAATTAATACGGTACAATTTTTGCAATAATCAGTCCTAAAAAGTATCATTTTGTACAAAAAGAGTAAACTCGTATTTATAGATGACCTGCAGCAACACGACCCAAAAGATGGGGGTGCTGCCTATTTTACAGCAAAAGCGCTGATCATTGCAGAAGATAACGGCCAATACCATGGCAGTGTAGAAACCTTACGCATCAGTGATCTGATCTTAAAACAATCCAGTTTTATTTATGATGGTGTTCATTCCCGGGAGGCACATAAGCTTTATACCTGGCCACGTAACCTGGGAGATATGGCGGCCTGGGCGGCCAGCAAAAAAACTTTCCTGGAACAGCATGTGATGCATTTCCCTATCCAGATCCATTCTGTGCAGGAGCAGCACCACCTTAACTGGGAATTTATCACACCTGAACAATTCAAAAAGACACCCCAGAACATTCAAGCTTCAGCTGCCTTTCAACATTATCTGGACCATATTGCTGAATATTTTTTCCTGCGCAAGGAACGTAATGATCCGGTTTAAAATATTTTTTTTAGCTCTGATATAATAAATAGAAAAAACAACCGTCTATATATCTGAGAGCGTTAATTTAAACGGGGGTGTTTCGGACGGAACATCCCCGTTTTCCTTTTAAAAGAAACTTTTATTTAAATCCTGCTCAAAACCAGGCGGCTGTAGCCAAAGGCACATAAGATCAGCAATCCGGCCATTGTTGCCCACAATACATTATATCCCATTTTTTCGGCTAGGAAAAACCCGGAAGTTGGCCCGATCACCTGAGCAAAAGAAGAACTCAGCGTATATCCTGCAGCATATTGTCCGCGGTTAAATTCATTACTCCGGTGAATCACAAAAGTATTGATAAACGGCAATGCCAGCATTTCTCCCAAGGTAAAAAATACCATAGAAATCATGGCTAGAGTTACAGGAAGGGATTTAGGGATCATAAACAAAGCAAAGGCAGCACTGGTCAGCAACACACCTGCCACAATATAATAAATCGGTGACCGCTTATTTTCAATTTTACTAATCATTACCATCTCTACCAGAGCAATAATAATCCCGTTGGAACCCAGGATCACACCAATCAGCGCCTCGTTCATATGCCAGACTTCTTTAAAGAATAAAGGCACTACCCTGAACATCAGAAAGAAGCAGGTAAAAAAAAGTGTGGTCAACAAGATAAACTTCACAAACAAGGCGTCTTCCCAGGGCTTACGCACCACTACATCCTTGATTTTCTCCTGAACGGCCTTTCTATAACCTTTTACCACGGGTAGAAAAGCAAAAATAGCCACACCAGATAAAATACTCACTGCGCCATCTACAATAAATAGCAACTGATAGTTAAAAGAAGCAATAATTCCTCCTAAACTACTCCCAACAGCCCAGCCCAGGTTGGTGGCCAGCCTGTTCAGGGAATAAGACCGTGTTTCCTTTCCCGGACTGGCATAAGAAGCTATCGCTGCAAAGTTGGCAGGCCTGAAAGCATCGGAAAAAAAACTAATTACCAGGGTTAAAAAACACAGGGTTTCAAAATGTCTGATGGTAGAAAAAAAGACAAAAAAAGCCCCGCCTATAATGGTACTGAAAATCTGAACTGCCCGGAAGCCGAACATATCCGTAAATTTTCCACCTGCTGTAGCGCCCAGAATAGATCCCACACCAAAGATCGTAATGATTAGCCCGGCATCAGAAGTAGGCCGGTGCAGGTACTGGGTCACATACAAACTCATAAAGGGCACCGCCATATAGCTACTGCGATTAATCAGCATCACAATACTCAGCAGCCAGGTCTCCCTGCTCAAGCCGGTAAAAGACTCCTTATAAGAAGAAATAACCTGCCGGATCATTAAAAAGTTGCAGAAGCTGCACCTAATAAAGTCGCTTTTTCGTTTAAAGCAGATTTTCTGACCGGGAAACTATACCCCATCATTTCCGCCAAGTTCCTTCGGGTATCATCCAAAAAGTATTGTTCGGCATTAGCAATATTTCCCCCAATTACAGAGGCCAAAGGCATTTTCTTACGGATAAACTTATATAAGAAACTCGCCAGATTTTGGCTAAACTCAGTAAAAATCTCTTTAAACTCAGGCTTCCCTGCATGCAAATCTACCAGTTCCCTTACATCTTTAATCACTACCCCGCTCAATTCAAAATAACGTTTGATAAACCAGCGGGTGGAGATATAATCCTCAGCAATTCCCTTGTTAAAAGGCATTTTCCAGAAATCAGCATCCTTAGCCTGTCCATTCACATAATGTGCAGTGCCCAGCCCGGTACCCAAAGTAATACCAATCGCATGGTCATAACCATTCATACTCCCGCTAAAAACTTCTCCCTGCAGAAAGCAGGCTGCATCGTTCATAAAGTTAATCGCCGAGGAACTAATTTCCAGCTTTGCAGCCAGCATATCTTTGATGTTTTTACCATATAAGGACCGGTATTTGTCCTGGTTCTTGATCAGGCTTACTCCTTTTTTATACGCAAAAGGACCTGGCATTGCAATATGGAGATTAGTATAGGAACCGGAATATGCATCTGCTACTTTATGTATACTTTTTGACCAGGCCTCAATAACTTCTTCCGTTGGTGCCTGACCATTAATGCGGTCCCTCACCCACGTACCTTCTATGATCTGTTTCTGGTCAAGGTCTATAAGTGCAGCAGTAATATGAGATCCTCCTATATCAATACCCATTACAATTCTTTCCATATTCAACTATTTAAAATCAGATTGCAATTATACATGAAAAAGTAAATAAATCTCAATCTGAACCTCTAAACTTTTATTAAACAGGAAATATTTTAAACCAATTAGGCTTTCAGTACTTCGTCAACCATCCCAAAATCCCTGGCCTCTTCTGCAGTCATCCAATAATCCCTGCGCGAGGCCTCATTGATCCGGTCAAAACTTTGCCCGCTGTGCGCCGCCAGGATCTGATAAAGATCTGTCTGCACCTTCAGGACTTGTTTAATGCTAATGTCCATATCCTCCGCTGTACCCTGGGCACCCCCTGAAGTTTGATGGATCATAACCCTGGCATGCTTTAGTGCAGATCTTTTTCCTGCAGCACCTGCACAAAGCAATACAGAACCCATAGACAAGGCGATCCCCGTACAAATAGTAGCTACATCAGGCGAAATATACTGCATAGTGTCATAAATCCCGAAACCAGCATACACCGACCCGCCTGGCGAATTGATATATAGCTGTATGTCTCTTTTTGGATCCGCAGACTGCAAGAAAAGCAATTGTGCCTGGATCACATTAGCAATCCTTTCGTCCACAGCTTCCCCCAGAAAAATGATCCGGTCCATCATCAAGCGGGAAAACACATCCATCTGGGCCACATTCAACTGCCTTTCCTCCATAATATAGGGTGTCATCGCCACCGGATAATGCGCAATATGGCTATTGGTTCTTGAAATAAAATGGTCCACATAAGCACCATTTAAACGACGGTGTTTCACCGCATATTTTCTGAATTCATTCGTGTTCATAATATAAAAATTTAGTTATAGTAATTCCATGGCCCTTTAAAACAAGACCTCAGGTTAAATGACAGGATTTAAACGGATTGAACTTACCTGCTAAAAAAGCGCCGGATCCTCCTGGCGAAGGAAGTGTATTCAGGCGCTGTAAACAATTGCTGCTGTACCTGTTCGATCTCTTTCCTCAGTTGCTGCCTTCCATATGCACTAACCAATTCACAGGTTTTTTGCTGCCAGTAAACCTCATTCTTTAGTTCCGGTTCCAGGATAAGTCTCGCTTCAAAAAGCAAACGTTCCTGGCCAGACAATCTCGACAAAAGGTAGTCTTCTGTGAGCCTCAATTCATTCCATGATGTCTTCATAACTCAGAGATTTTTCCTTTACTGTATGTTTAACTTTTTCCAGGCATTTAAACTTCTGAACTGTAGCCGACCGCGGCCCTGAAAAACCATATCTTTTCGCCAGGTCTTCCATCGGAAGTTTTTCGTAATAAAAAGCACTCAGCAATTCCATGCATTTCCGGCCTGCTGTATGTAATAACCTCAGCAATCTGGAGGCCGATACCTCCTGATAATCCGCTTCTGGCTCAACATTCGTTAGATCAGTCGCATCCAAAGAGGTATCCCGGGATTTCTCTTTAAAACGCTTATTCCACAAATGTTTAGAAATACCCAGTAAATAGGCTCTGGCATTCTGTCTTGGTGCGGCATCAGCTACAATGACTTGTTCATAATAAATCACCAATGCATCCTGAAAAATATCTTTAGCTTCTTCAAAAGAACCACCCATCCTGCTCATGTAACGGGCCGCCAATGGAAACGCCTGCTTATACAATTCCATCAAGAACATTTCGCGGTTCTGCCTCTGGTCTTTATTCTGATTTTCTTGAATTGCTGTATGTGCCATCTTGCTTTAATTTTCAGTAAACTGAATTGCCTTTTTATATTAAGTGCAAATTACGATACAAGTATCACCCAAATTAAACATCTTTTTTATCCCCCCATATCACCAGCCTCAAAATACGAGTCAACATCTTTATCTGAAGAGCGCAATTCCGACACTTCTTCAATCAGCGACCGCATCAATTCTTCAGCTTTCCGGTGTTTCAAAGAAACCGCATTTTGCCCCGACCAGAAATTGACCAGATCTGTCTTGCCCTGCCTGAAAACCTCTGGCTTCAGCGCAGCCAGCAACCTCGTTTGCAACGGAAAAGGAAGCACATCTGTACTAAAAGGAATTTCTTGGGAGACACGGTTCCGCAACATCCTGCCCATTCTTCCGGTCAATGACTTAGACAAAACCGTATATTTTGTAGCATCAGTAAACAACAGTTCCCGGTGAACAGCCGTCGCATTAGATTCTTCGCAGGCTAAAAACGCAGTGCCCAGCTGGACCGCATCTGCACCCAATGTCAGCGCAGCAGCGATGCCTTTCCCATCCACAATTCCTCCCGCAGCAATGACCGGCGTTCTAACTTTAGCTTTCAACTGCTGAACCAGCGCAAAGGTACCTGTCAGCGAATCCTGAGCAGGCTGTAAAAAAGACGGACGATGACCCCCTGCCTCAAAACCTGCCGCAACAATAGCATCGACCCCGGCAGACTCCAACAGTATGCCCTCATCCAGGGTCGTCGCCCCCCCTACAGTTTTAATTCCCAGGCGCCGGCATTCCTTCAATATCTCCGGAGAAGGAATCCCGAATATAAAACTGAATACAGCTGGACGAATCTGAAAAAGCGCTTCTACCTGTTTTTCAAACTTTGAAGGGATATCGGCCGGCAATTCAGGAAGAGGAATTCCCAGCTCATCAAAATAGGGTTTAAAAAGACCTTTAACCCTCTCAATTTCTGCAACCGGATAGCTCTTTAACTGCTCATCCACATCAGAAACCCACAAATTCACATTATAAGGTTTCTTCGTCTTTAACCTGATTTCATCAGCTGCCCGAAGCATTTCTTCGGGAGATAAAGTATAAGCTCCAAAACTGCCTAAACCACCGGCATTGGACACTGTCGCAAGTAAATCAGCAGTAGAAAAACCACCGCCCATTGGTCCTAACAGGATTGGATATTGAATCCCTAACAATTTAGTAATTTTAGTCTGGTACCACATCATTACTCTTTTTTTGAGAATACAGAACTATATTTTTTTAACTTTTGATGCAAGTAACCTCTTCTTTTACTGGCCTCAGACAGAGAGGTCTCTTCAGAAAAGTACTCACCAAATATCTTAGGAACAGCAATTCGCTGTGCACTGTAAATTCCTGAATGGCCACTAAAGAAATAAGCCGTAAAACAAGCCACCGCAAATAACAACGCATACTGTCCGCCAAACAATTCTATCCCCATAAAAGTACAGGCAACTGGGGTGTTGGTAGACCCAGCAAACACTGCAATAAAACCCAAAGCGGCAAAAAGGCTTACTGGCGCATCGAGTAAAACCGCAAGTGTATTCCCTAAAGTAGCACCAATATAAAAGAGAGGGGTCACTTCTCCACCTTTAAATCCCGTACCCAGGGTTACAGCGGTATAAATGGTTTTCCATAGCCAACTCCAGGTGTCTGCTCCCCCCGCATGAAACGCTGAAGGAATAGTTACTGCACCTGCATATTCCGGATCCACACCTAAGCTTAAATAATCTGGTTTCCCAATCAAAAAGGTAAGGCCAATAATCAACAGACCGCCAAACACAGGGATCATCCAGTTCTTTTTAAACAGCTTCAGGCAAATTGACTTCACTTCCTGTACCATACCCGCAAACAGAAAACTGGCCAGTCCAAAAGCAGCAGAAGAAAGGATCACTTTGGCCAACAGCACGATGTCCATATGAAAATAATCGGAGAGGAAATAGACCGTTTGGGGCACTGCATCAATATGATAATGAACATGAGAAACATGCCAGGCAGAAACAGTCAGATCGCCAACCACTGCAGCAATTAATGCAGGCAATAAAGAATCGTATTTGATGCGTCCTATCGTTAAAACCTCCATCGCAAAAATAGCCCCTGCAAGTGGTGTTCCAAACACCGCGCCGAAACCAGCTGCAACACCTGCGGTGAGGATCATACGCATATCGATCCCTTCCAATTTAAACCAGCCCCCAAACATCGCAGCAATACTTCCGCCTATTTGTACAGCCGTTCCCTCCCTACCAGCAGAACCACCAAAAAGATGGGTAATAACCGTTGTTACAAGGATAACCGGGGCCATTTGTTTAGGCACCCCTCCTCCCTCTATATGGATTTGTTCCATAATCAGGTTGTTGCCTTTCTCAGATGATTTCCCCACAGACTGATAAATGAAATAGATCAGCAGGCCAGCCAGCGGAAGTAAGAATAAGAGCCAGGGATGATGAAACCGGAAATGAATGGCTTCTGTGAGCAGCCACAGAAAAAATGCGACAACGCTGCCAATGGCTATAGCTGTGGGCACTATAAACAGTGTCCATCTAACCAGATATCTTAAAATTGAAGTGTGTTCTTTTAGTGTTATTTTGCTCGTATTGATCATGATCTTACCTACAATATTTTTCTCCTCAAACAAATCATTTGCTTGATCTAATTTTGTAGGAGTCATCAGCCGCGGCGGTTATTTTAAATGGAAGACACCATTTCCATTTCATTACTATGCAAACTTAATCATAAAGTTCAAAAAACAAAAGCTGTTTTTATAGAATTAATTCTGCGGAAGATGATGAATCTGCCATTTGCCTGTTTTGAAAAAAATTGACATCTGTTTCAAGACTACTGATCTTAGGCCCGCTGAAAAAGCGGACAAAGATCAAAGGTCTCTCCACAGAGCCAGATTTTTTTCCGTATTGCGCCTAGCTGTATTTCACGTCTCTCTGCATCTTAATATAACCATATCTAAAAACTATGCCCGGACACCCTCCCTCTGCAATTGCTAAGGGATATTCTCGTATGCTGCGGAAAGACCTCAGAGATCTGCGGGCTCTTCAGCCCGCCTGATATCGTTAGTCTTGAAGCAGATGTACAGAATATTCCAAAAAATTCACCTCCCCCAAACTTAATTTAAAACGTGGAACAATAATTGCAACCCCTCTACGTACTAGTATTAAATAAACACAAATGAAAACGATACATTCTTTAAAATTCAAAGCAGCGCTCCTACTTTGCCTTAGCTTTTTCTTCTCCTATGCCGCATCAGCCCAGGAAAAAGAAGAACAAAAGATAGAAAAGGCAACTACTGTACTTTCCGATTTTGCAAAAATGAAAGAATCCATTCCTTCAGATCTGATCGCCGTTACACAAGGTATCATTATTGTACCTAAAATGATCAACGCAGGATTTGTAGTTGGAGGAAAACGAGGCAAAGGAATTGCCATGGTAAAAAAAGCAGATGGCAGCTGGAGCAACCCGGTTTTCATTACCCTGACCGGTGGAAGCATTGGTGCACAAATCGGTTTCCAAGCGGTTGATCTGGTCTTGATCTTTAAACACAGCAACAGCCTTACAGACATCAACAAAAGCAGTTTCACCCTTGGGGGAGACCTCTCCATCGCAGCAGGCCCGGTAGGCAGAAATACCACAGCAAATACAGACTATAAACTGGATGCAGAAGTATACTCCTATTCCCGCAGTAAGGGCCTTTTTGCAGGAATTTCCCTGAACGGTGCCTCATTGGATATTGACGCAAAGGCAAATAAAGCCTTCTACGGAAAAGCACTATCTTCTCACACTATTTTTAAAGCAGCAAACAGCGATGCTGAAGTGGTTAAAGAATTGAAATCGACTTTATCCGCCATGAAATAAAATTTGTTAACTAAAAAGGGGCGTCCGGAAAATTCCAGACGCCCCTTTTTAGTTAACAAAACCTACAATTTCACATAGGCTTCAAAGTTTGCCAGACATGGATAAGGCGTACCTTCCAGTAAAGTTATCTTCACATAGCGAATGGCAGACCCCGGAGCAACCGCGTATCTCTGCTCTGCAGTTGTACCAGGATTAAAGCCCCTGTCATCGCCCAGCTGGATAAAGTTAATCCCATCGGTACTACCAGATATGGAGAATTTCGTAAAACCCTGTTTTGGATCTGTATGCGCATTTAATCCGATATAAGTAAGCGCATAAGCCTTCTTCATATCAATTATAGCCCAGTGTGGGTAAGGATGAAGTTCATCGTAATCCACTTGCCAGAAAGAAGGTACATCAGGCGCAGTAGGACTTTTTACAGAAATCGGATCTACAAGGAAAGCAGCAAGATTGGTTTCATCACCAGGGAAATTCACTTCACTCGATGCTGTAGCCGTCCAGCCCGTCTTATCCAGGGCAATATCTGTAATGGGTACCCTCTCCTGTAAACCCGTCACATTAAACTCAGCCAGAAAAGTTACACTTCCCGTTTGCGTGGCCGCTTTCTCCAATGCAGTCAGTTTCAGATAGCGGATATTTCTGGCCGGCGAGATAGGAAAGCTTTGTTCTGCTGTTACCGCAGGATCGAAAGTAAATTCACCATAACTGGTGAATGTAGTACCATCCGTACTTCCTTCCAACCTGAACTTGGTAAAGCCTTTCGCACTGTTCTGCCTAGCCGTTAAAAGAACTTTGGTAATCACAATGTTCTTTTTCATATCAATCAGCAGCCAATGCGGATAAGCCGTTTGGCCACCTGTATAATTAGAATGCCAGATGGTATTGATATCCCCATCCAGTACCGCGGTTGCCAGTCCGGTGTTTTCTCCCGTTAATTGTTCACTCGAAGCGGTGATGGTCCATTTAGACCGGTCAAGACGGGTTTCTTCCATATTAGAAGTCAACTCTGCACTTTTATCTTTCTTACAGGCACTTATAGTCATCATTCCTGCAAACAACAGGACGATATAAAATTTTATATGTTTCATCTGATTTGCATTAGTTAAGTGGTAAAGTACTTAGGTTTACTGTAGGCTGCTGACCTGTAGGCGTTCTGCTCAAACTGGTATTGTCAGCCACAAAGTCATTGAAGAAGGCCCCGTTCTGTAAAAAGAACTGCCCATTTTCAACACCTCCTTTAAAATCCATACGCTGTTCAGTAGCACCAGTTGGGTCCGTTGTAAATTTAGCGGTACTGATCTCGGTCCAAACACCCGAAGTATTCCGTACCCACATGTTGTTATACAGCGCTTTCCTTCCCATATAACCGTTTTCCACAGCAAAATTCTCCAGAAATGAATTAATTCCACCTACATAAGTTGAAGTGGATGGACGCTTGAATGTCGCCATAAATTTCCACGCATTTAATTCAGGAGCAAAAAACCAGGAAGAATACAACGTATTTCCATTTCCATCTGGCTTAATCTGCGTTAAAAATTTATAAGTATTTCCGGTAATCCATTTATAGACCATATAAGACTGCCCCCCGGTTCCCTCACCACCAAAATTACCATCAGTTACACCCGCACCCTTACTGGTCAACACCGTCTTATCTCCATTATCGGCGTCCCAAACAGAAAACAACATCCAGCGTTCTGTAGCAGATTTAACCTGCATACCAAAATAACCACCGTTAAAACCGTTAGACATATAATAAGATCCGATATTATCCTGCCCCTGAGGAACAGTAACTTCATTATATAACCACTCTATATTTCCTGCAGGAGCGGTATAATTCAAATGCACAGAAGGCCCCCGGCGCGACCAGTAAAACTGATTATCTGTACTTACACTCGCATATTTCAATCCAGAGGTTGTTGCAGATCCACCAATCATAATATTGGAAACCTCTGCAAAAGTACTTCCTTCTTTACTAAGCCCCTGAAGATCTACTTTTACATAGCCCGCAGCAGCCACATCAATAGAGGCCACCGGATAAACAGTAGCCGTTGCTCCCTTCAATGTAATATTAAAAGATTTTCCGTCAACAGATACTTTAATGGTAGAAGATCCTGTAACCACCGAAGCCTGGATCGCCAGGTTCAGTTTACCAGGCTGACCCAATTTAAAATAGGTACTGATCACACTTCCCGCATTGTTCCATTTGTACAAGCCACCTGCAACAATCTGCTCTGTACCGCCGTTTACAGGCTGAGTAATGAAAGCATTTCCCTCAAGCGGTACAGCAGTGCCGGTTTCTAAGACTACCGGCCATTCTTTATACGTATTCTCTGCGGTTTGCTGAGGCCCCTTCTTACAGGCATTTAAACAAAATGCGCTGCTGATCAGGAGCAATAAATATATTTTTCTCATAATTGATTTCTTAAATAGGTGATTAAGGATTCTGGGTCAGGTTCTTGTTGTTGTCAATCTCATATTGTGGAACAAAAAAGATCACCCGGGCATCCGTTGGCTGGATCGTTTGGGTAATAATCGTATTCGGCGTATTGTTTAAAGCATGGGTACCCGGATAATTCCTAACCATAGGTCTGTTATTTCTGAAAAGGTCATAAGCGCGCTGCCCTTCAAAAGCAAATTCCAGACGGCGCTCTTCCAATACCACATCTAAAGCCGATTTTCCAGCCCCTGCAATTCCGGCCAAAGTCAAAGCAGGGATACCTGCGCGGGTACGAATCATATTCACATCGTCTAAAGCCGCCTGCGCATTACCCAGTTTAGCATTGGCCTCGGCCCGGTTCAGGTACATTTCTGCAAAACGCAGGTATACAGGAGAACTTAAATTCACAACCCCTTCCTGAAGACTGTATTTAGTGACATAATACATCGGAGCCGCAGGCGATAATTTAGGATTATACTGCAATACGCCATTTATCTTATAAGGTGCAATAAAGCTGTGCCTAAGATCAGCTGGGTTTTTATCCAGCTCTGCAACATACTGCTGAGAAGCATAGATCTCGCCATAACCTGTACTTCCCTGAGAACCCGGTGTGCTTAAACTCCCTGGCGTTCCGCTGTAATACATTGATCCTATGGCCCCAAAGCCCTGGTCTTCCGTTTTCATATAACGAATCGCAAAAATGGTTTCTGCATTAGATTCAGGTGCCACCGTAAAATAGTTCTGATAATCACTGCCCTGCAGCAATTTATACCTGCCAGATGCAATCACGAGATTAGCATATTTTATCGAATTGGCATTATCTCCCATGTTCAGATAAACCCTGGACAACAACGCATAAGCCACTTCTTTAGAAGCAAAAATATCCGATTTACTTTCTGTCATTAAATCTGCCGCCTTCAGGAGATCTGACAGAACAGCATCATAAACCTCTTTCACACTCTTCCTTGCAGGCGTGTCATCCGTAACACCTTCTTTTAAAACAGGCACACCTGGATTTGCCCCATTTCCCTGTACGTAAGGACGTCCAAATACCCGTACTAAGTTAAACTCCATCATTGCCCTTAAAAAAAGGTTCTCTCCTTTAAGCTGACGTAAATCTGCTGCTGAACCGTCGGAAATTGCAGCAATGATCTTATTGGCTGCTACCGTAACAAAATAAGCTTGTTTCCAGAAATTAGCCCCATGTGTTCCGGTAGGGATGTGTGTATAACGGTAACACCGCGAAAGGTCGTCTGAAGAAGGTTGTCCCTGAGCCACATTATCACCCTGGTATTCCGTCAGAAAATGTGCGCTCCTTATATAAGTGGCATCCCTTAATACTGCGTATGTTCCAATTGTTGCAGTTTCTATATCTCCCGCATTGGTCAATGCAGACTGATCATCGATAGCCGTAGAAGGCTTTACTTCCTTTTTACAGGCATTCATGGATACAACCACAGC
>NZ_QAIL01000117.1:0-14290 GCF_003061025.1 Pedobacter sp. HMWF019
AGCTATATTTGTTCATGGAATTAGCAGAAGGTAAACAGAAATTTATTGAAGCATGGGGTAAATTGGGCTCTGAATGGGGTATTAATCGTACCATGGCACAAGTGCATGCTTTGTTGCTGGTGTCTCCTGAAGCTCTGACTACTGAGGAAGTGATGGAGACTTTAAATATTTCCAGAGGAAATGCCAATATGACTTTAAGAGATTTGATCAATTGGGGACTGGTTGAAAAGCAGCATAAACCTGGGGAACGCAAAGAATTTTTTTATGCAGATAAGGATACCTGGAATATTGCCCGGCAGGTGGCTAAGGAACGTAGAAAGCGGGAATTGGATCCGGTGTTAAAATTACTTGCTGAGTTGACGAAAATAGAAGGGGATGCCAAAGATCCTGAATTTAGAACTTTTAACAAGTCTGTAACTGATATTAATAAACTAGCAAAAAATGTGGATAAAACCCTCGATACGATGCTTAAAGCTGAAGAAAGCTGGTTTTGGGGCTCTATTTTTAAAATCTTCAAGTAAGATTTTTTTTAAATTTTATGTTTCAATTTTTTCTGAAAATTCAATAAATATAAATAGATGGTTACTGACGATATGAAAACGTTAAAAAAACACTTGATCTTGTTTGATGCGGAATGTCCAATGTGCAGTATGTATACCCAAGCATTTGTAAGTGCTGGTTTGTTGGAAAAGGAGGGTAGAACAGCTTATCAGGATTTTCCGGAAAATGTCTGCCCACAGCTTGACCGGCAAAGGGCTGTAAATGAAATTGCGTTGCTGAACCAGGAAACAGGAGAGGTAACGTATGGTGTTCAAAGCCTTTTTAAAGTTATAGCGGTTGCAATTCCTTTGCTTAGACCCTTGTTTAATTTTAAGCCTTTCCTGTGGTTAATGGCAAAGGTATATGCTTTTATTTCTTATAATCGCAGGGTTATTATTCCTGCGAATGAGCAGGCAAATTCTTTTGCCTATCAGCCAGCGTTTAAATTAGGCTACCGGCTTTCCTACTTGATCTTTACCTGGCTAATCACCTCTTTTATTCTTTCTCATTATACGGGCCTGATGAGTGGTTTATTACCTGCAGCGCCTTTTTATCGTGAGTATTTGGTTTATGGTGGTCAGATTCTTTTTCAAAGTCTTATTATTTGTACTGTTGATAAAGATAAATACTGGAATTATCTTGGAAATATGATGACCATTTCTTTTGCTGGTGCGCTATTGCTGTTGCCGGTCTTAACCTTATCCCATTGGATGAGCCTTCCGGCCATTTTTTATGCAGGATGGTTCTTAGTGGTCGCTGGACTCATGTTTCTGGAACACATTCGCAGGAGTCGGCTACTCAAGATAGGCTGGACACTTAGTATCAGCTGGGTGATCTATCGTATGTTAATTCTTTTAATTATTTTGTTATGAAATACAATAAAGTTGTGCTGGCTGGAGGCAATGGATATCTTGGACGGATATTGACAGGCTATTATAAACCTCTTGCTAAAGAAGTGATTATTTTAAGCCGGACAGTACAGATAGCTGAAGGAAATGTTAGAACTGTGCTATGGGATGGAAATAGGGAGGGGGAGTGGGCTAAAGAACTGGAAGGAACGGATTTGCTTATCAATCTTTGTGGAAAAAATGTGAATTGCAGGTATACGCTTAAAAATCGTGAAACTATTGTTTCTTCACGTGTGGTCCCAACTATGCTTCTGGCAGAGGTAATTGGTAAATTGATTCAGCCACCTGCTTTATGGATAAATGTTACCTCAGCAACCATCTACCGCCATGCGGAAGACCGCCCGCAAGATGAAGTGCATGGAGAGATCGGTTATGGTTTTTCTATAGAAGTTTGCAAAAAGTGGGAAGGTGTCTTTTTTGACGCTAAGACACCACAAACGAGGAAGGTTGCGCTGAGAATGGGAATTGTTTTTGGAAGAAGTGACGGTGCTTTTCCCCGTTTGCTCAATCTGGTAAAGTTTGGTTTGGGAGGAAAACAGGGGGATGGGCAACAATATGTTTCCTGGATCCATGAACAGGACGCGGCAAGGTGTACAGAGTGGTTATTGGAACATCGAGAAATAGAGGGGGTGGTAAACTGTACAGCGCCACAACCCGTAAAGAATACAGATTTAATGAAAATCATTCGTAAAGCATATGGGATCCCTTTTGGCTTGCCTGCACCAGCCTGGTTTTTGGGCATGGGGGCATTACTGATTGGAACTGAAACAGAGTTGATTTTAAAAAGCCGTTGGGTTATGCCAGGCCGGCTCCTGGATGCGGGATATCCATTTCTGTTTCGTGAAACGGAGCATGCGGTAAAGGATATCTTAAGTATTCGGGTTTAGTTATGTTACTTAAGTAAAATATGTATCACATGAGTGGTATCAAGTTGATATTTTTATAAATTTATCCGTACCAAATAAGAGAAATATGATCAGACGGAGTTTTATAAAAAAAGCTGGGATTACTGCAGGAGGTTTATTGTTGCACAATACCTTGCTTAAGGCAGTAAGCTTACCTTTTGAAAGCAGGAAAATTAATATTGCAGTTATTGGCTGTGGCGACAGGGGAACGGGGCTTATGCAGGTATTAAAACAAATTCCTGACCTGTATCAGATCAAGGCCATTTGTGATGTTCTTGATTTTCGTTTGGAAAATGGCCGGAAGATAGTACCTGGAGCTTTGGCTGTTAAGGATTATAAAACAATCCTGGAGTATAAAGATATTGATGCTGTATTGATCTCTGTGCCTTTAAATATGCATTTTCAGATCGCTAAAGATGCTTTACTGGCTGGTAAACACGTTTATTTGGAAAAAACAATGACTTACAACATTCCCCAGGCTTTAGAACTGGTGGCTCTGGTCAAGTCAAAGCCTAAACAGATCTTACAGGTGGGACATCAATACAGATATACACCACTTTATTTCAAGGTTAAAGAGATGATCGATCAGGGGTATCTGGGTAAGGTAACGCAGATTGATTGTCGCTGGGATCGTAATGGAAGTTGGAGAAGACCTGTTCCTGACCCTTCGCTGGAACGACAGATCAACTGGCGGATGTATAAGGAGTATTCTGGTGGGCTTCCGGCAGAATTATTATCCCATCAGATTGATTTTATCAACTGGGTTTTTGATACGCATGCCGATGAAGTCATTGCAACAGGGGGTATTGATTTCTATAAAGATGGGAGGGAAACTTATGATAACGTACAAGCTGTGCTGCGATATAGTAAAGAGCACATGATCGGAAACTTTGGGGCTACTTGTGCCAACAGTCATGATGGCTACTTATTTAAGATCAAGGGTTCAAAAGGAAGTATTTCCCTTTTGGTGGATGAGGGGATATATTACCCGGAAAAGGAAACTTTAAAAAAATACAATCAGACCGTTGATGGTGTAACGGGTGCAACCAAAATTACATGGAATAAAGATGGCGGTATTCCAATTCTTACAGAACCAATCAAAGATGGATCCTGGTATGCATTAACTGATTTTCATAAGTGTGTGACGACTGGACAAATGCCAACTTCAAATGTATTTACGGGATCTAAGACTGCGATAAGTGTGCATATGATCAATAATGCCCTTTTTGGAAATGCGATAGAAAACTGGAAGCCCGGATATAATGTATGATTCCTCTATTGGAGAAGACTCAATGCCTTTTTAATGTCCAGGTCTTGTTTATTGTTGACATCTTCAGGATTGTACAATACCATGTAATCAGGAAAAATTCCATGTCCAAATACAGGGGGGTAGCATAATCTTTTCTCATGCTTTTCACAGATATTTTTTGATGATTACGGCTGACAATGAAACCGGACTTTTCTGATACTCGGCTGCATTTAATAGAGGTATCCAAAACAGGAAGGAGAATAGCCCATTCTGGCAAAATTGAACTCTAATTTATTTTAGGTTATTGTTAAATCAAACAATTTAGCAAATAACAAGATGGCTGTGCAAGGTGATTATAGATTCAAATGTAGTTTACGCAAACGTTTGTGTTTTAAATATTTTACATTATTTTTGGAATCCGTTGGACTCCTTGATATATTCACCCTGTGATAAAATAGGTGATTTTGGAATCTTATAACGATCTTATAGATAGTCAATTAGTAGATCTGCTGAAATTGGGAGATACTGCTGCCTACGCCGAAATCTACGATAGGTATTGGGGGATTTTATACCGTTATTCCAGAAAAGTGCTCTTCAATGAAGATGAAGCGGAAGATGTGGTTCAGGATATTTTTGTAATGCTTTGGACTAAGTCTTTAGATTTGGATATCAGGGTGTCTCTTTCATCTTTTCTGTATACTTCTGTTAGAAACCGGATACTTAAACATTTTGAAAGAAGTAAAGTCCGTAATAATTATCTCAATTCACTGGAAAAATTTATCGATGAAGGTAAATGTATTACAGATCATTTGGTTAGAGAAAATGAACTGGCATCCAGAATCGAAGCGGAATTGGCTCAATTGCCAGCCAAGATGCGGGAAGTGTTCGAATTAAGCCGTAAGGCGCATCTTTCTTATAAGGAGATCTCAGAGAAATTAGAAATTTCGGAACTTACCGTTAAAAAACAGGTAAGTAATGCGACAAAGGCATTAAGAATCAGATTAGCCGATACCTTCAATTTCTTTTTCACATTTTTTTAATTTTTTTTTCGTTGGTTCTACTACTTTGATCTAAGCTACGGTTCTTTACCATATGCCGGCATGATCACTATTGTTCTTGATACTGGCAATATGTAAATGAAGGTTATATAAATGGAGAATAGAAGAGCCGATAAATTATTAAATAAATACCTGAAAGGAGAGGCTTCTGTAGAGGAGAAAGCTCTTGTAGAAACCTGGTTTTTGGAAGAGACTCAGGAAAAAGCAACAGAGTTTACCGGGCCTGATTATGAGAGGGTGAAGAATAAATTATGGGAAAATATTCAGCAACAAAATACCCGGCCAAAACCAATTAAGCCCCTGTGGCCACGAATTGCAGCGGTTGCTGTAATTTTATTGGTTACTGGAATTGGGATATATATGATGAGCAACAGATCTTCTCACAAAACACCATCCTCCACTTTTTATGCTAAAAATGATATTTCTCCGGGATCCAATAAGGCTATTTTAACTTTGAGTGATGGATCCAAGATTTCACTTACGGATGCTGAAAATGGAAAAGTAGCTGATCAGGCGGGAATTTCAATTACAAAAATAGATGGCAGATTGGTTTATGAATTGAAAGATCCTGTAATGAAATCGGGTTCAGGTCAGACTAAAATTCTAAATAGCATTTCAACACCTAAGGGTGGGCAGTACCAGATCAATTTGCCTGATGGCACTAAAGTATGGTTGAATTCTGCATCATCTCTGAAATTTCCTGCAACTTTTAAGGGATTTCGGGAACGTAAAGTGGAGTTGGAAGGGGAGGCCTATTTTGAGGTGTTTAAGGATAAAAAGAACCCGTTTAAAGTACTCAGCAAGCACCAGGTTGTGACGGTATTTGGAACGCATTTCAATATCAATTCTTATGCGGATGAACAAAGTACCAAAACAACTCTTCTGGAGGGCTCCGTATGTGTCTCATCTGCGATGATGAGGAATGTGAAGATAGAAAGGCAATCACAGCACTTTCTTAAGCCTGGTCAGCAATCTACCTTAAACAATACCTCACCAGAAAAAATAGATATAACAGCTCCCAGTCTTGATCATGTAATGGCCTGGAAAAATGGATATTTTCATTTTGATAATGATAACTTGTATACGGTAATGCGTCAATTATCAAGGTGGTATGATGTTGATGTTGTTTACCAAATCAAAAGCTCAGATGATGAGTTTATAGGTGATATTCCAAGATCGGTGAATTTATCTGAGGTATTGAAGATCCTGGAGGATGATGGTGTTCATTTTAGAATTGAAGGAAAGAAAATAATTGTAACCAAATAACAGAGTTTTAATTTAAACCATTGTGTATGAACAAATAACTATCTAACCAAATCCTATTCGGTAAAGAATAACCGGACCCTGGTTGCAACAGGATCCGGTAGGATTCCATCCGGATAAATCAGAATGGAAAAAAGTCCAGGAAGATCTCAAAAAATACCTTGTTAAATAATTTATGAATTAACCCAAACATTCAAAAGTATGAATTTAAATTTATGCAGGAAAGCCTCTTTTAAGAGGAGGCTCTTCTCATCTAAGAATTTATTGGCAATGAAACTCACAATTGTCCTGTTAATTATCGGATGTCTCCAGGTTTCGGCTGAAGGATATGCACAGAAAATAACTATTTCGAAGAAGAATAGTACGTTTAGCAGCCTTTTTGAGACAATCAAAAGGCAGAGTGGTTACAGTTTCTTTTATAATAATAAATCTGTAAAAGAGGCGGGAAAGGTTAGTGTGGACCTTAAAGATGCCAGTATAGACGAAGCTTTAACCGCAATTCTTAAGGGGCAGCCTTTTACCTATATGATCATGGACAAGATGGTCGTGATCAAAAAGGAAATTCCGATAGTCAGTAGGCCGATGGAATTTTTTATTAATTTAATAAATGTACACGGTTTGATAACTGATATGGATGGAATTCCTTTACCGGGGGCTTCAGTCCAGATCAAAGGAACTAAGGAAGGAACAACTTCCAGTTCAGCAGGCCAGTTTTCAATAAATGCTAAAGAAGGTGACGTATTGATTATTAAGTACATTGGTTATGTTACAAAAGAAATCACAGTGTCTTCGTCGAGTACTGCAATGACCATTGTACTGGAGGCAGTTAAACAGAATCTGGATGAGGTGGTCGTTACTGCATTAGGGGTTAAACGGGCAGAAAAATCTTTAGGATATGCTGTACAACGAGTTTCCGGAAGTGCGGTTCAAACGGTGAAAGGAGTTGATCTGGGCACTTCTCTAACAGGACGGGTAGCGGGATTGGTGGTAAAGAATTCTACAGAGTTCAATGCGAAGCCAACATTAGAACTTCGTGGTGAATCCGCAATACTTGTTGTAGACGGTGTGGATTACGATAATTTAAGTCTGAGAGATATTCCCACTGATGATATTGAAAGTATAGATGTTTTAAAAGGTCCAACGGCTTCCGCTTTATATGGGGCAAGAGCTAAAGGTGGGGTCTATTTAATTACAACCAAGAAAGGGGCAGCAGGTAAGGGCTTTTCTGTTGATGTAAATAGCAATACTATGCTGCAATTGGGGTATTTGGCACAGCCAAAGGTTCAAAGTTCTTATGGACGGGGTCAAAATGGTAAAATTGATAATGATTATGTTTGGGGTCCTAGGCTAAATGCTGAAAATACGGCAAGGGACTGGAATCCGGTAACCAAGCAGTTTGAAGATAACAGGCCATTGTTGTCTGTGGGCAAAGACAACCTTAAAAATTTTATGAGTACAGGTATTGTGGCAAACAATAATGTAACCATAGCGCAAACAGGCGAGAATGGGAGTTTTAAAATTGGTCTGAACCACATCTACAATAAGGGGCAGTTCCCTAATCAGCAATTGAATATGATGAACATAACTACTGGTGGGGAAATTCGGATCAACGATAAATTTAAAATCGAAAGCCATATGGGTATCAGCCGTCGTTCCGCACCACAAATATGGGGTAGTGGATATGGGAATCAAGGATACTTATACCAGTTGGTGATGTGGACGGGGCCTGAATATGATATCCGGGATTATAAAGATTATTGGGTGGTTCCTAATAAAACACAAAACTGGATGTATACCAATTGGTATGATAATCCTTATCTGATCGCAAATGAGAAGTTGAACGGGATACAGGAGAATACAATGAATGCAAGTGTTATTGCGAATTATTCCTTTACTCCGGATCTGAACCTGATGCTTCGGATTGGTTACGATAATTATAACAATAGAAATACCATGCGGAATCCGACCTCTAATATTTTTTCTACACGTGGTGGATGGAATGCAAAGGGAATGTATAGTATTACAGATTCGAAAGGATATAGTACAAGTAACGATCTGATCTTAACCTATAAAAAGAAAATCAATAAATTCTCCTTTGAGGGATTGGCCGGGGGTAACTTCTTTCATAAAGAAGATGAAACCTTTAGCGGAACAACAAAGAACGGATTGATTTCTCCTACTTTCTTTTCTCTTTTGGGTTCGGTAGAACCTGTTACAGTAGGACAGAGTTTTACGCCTAAGGAAACAAGCAGTTTATATGGCAGGGCATCTCTGGGATGGAATGATGCAATATTTTTAGATTTTACAGGTAGAAATGATTGGTTGTCTACCCAACCAAAATCAACGAGATCCTATTTTTATCCTTCTCTGGGCTCAAGTGTTGTGATCTCTGAATTGGTTAAAATGCCAGAACTTGTTGATCTTTTTAAAGTACGGGGATCTTTCGCTGTATTTAAAACTCCTGCAGGTATTTTTGCAACCAATCGCGCATATAGCACCACTACTGCAGCATGGAATGGACTAAATTCTGCAAGTTATCCGTCTTCTTTACTTGGAAATGGAGATATTCTGCCAAGTTCTCAACGTACCTGGGAAATTGGAACTGCTGGTTATTTGTTTAAAAAGCGACTTCATTTTGATGTTGCTTATTTTAATAAGTATTACTACAATCAGCAAACTCAGGCCACCATTCCTTCTTCGTCTGGATTCTCAAGCACATTGATTAATACGGCGGAGACATATACCAGAAGAGGGCTGGAGATTTCTGTAGATGGAACTGTTATTAAAAGCAAGGATTTTGGATGGAATTCAATGATTAACTGGTCGAATCAACATAGATATTATGATAATTTGGATCCTGTTTATTCTGCTGATAACCCTTGGGTTAAGAAAGGACAGCGACTGGATACTTATACGGCAACTTACTGGTTAAGGGATCCAGAAGGAAATGTGATCCATTCTAGTGGTTATCCTGTGGAGAGTGATTATGTGAAAAAGTATGGTTATGGAGAACCCGATTTTAGCTTTGGATTTATCAATAACTTCAATTATAAGAACTGGTCCCTGGGTATTAATATTGATGGTCGTATTGGAGGCTTAATGTATAATTATCTGTATGATAAAATGTGGGATAGCGGAACAAATCCTGAATCTGATAATCAATACCGCTATGATCAGGTGGTGAATGGTTTAAATAACTATGTAGGTAAAGGTGTCAAAGTGGTGTCTGGAAGTGTGAGCTATGACAAATATGGTAATATAACCAGTGATACCAGGAAGTATGCAACTAATGACGTACAGGTAGGTTATCAGGACTATGCACAGAGTTTTAGAGGAGGGGATATGGGAATTCAGAAGGAAACTTTTATCAAGCTCCGTGAAGTATCGCTCGGCTATAATTTCCCGTCGAAATTTGTGAACAAGCTTGGTTTAAAAAGAGCTTCATTCTCTATTACAGGGCAGAATTTATACCTGTGGACCAAATTTAAGTTTTCTGATCCCGATGTAGATACAGAAAACCTGAACTCGCCTTCGCAACGCATGCTTGGCTTTAACATCAGAGTAGGACTTTAATTGTGATTAATATAAACTTTATGAAGACTAGATTTTTAACATATGCCCTGTTATTGTTTTTATTAGCAATCGTAGTAAATGGTTGTAAGAAATATGATGATATCAATACAAACCCAAATACAACTACACAGGTAAATTCAGCGATGCTAGCCACTACAATGATCCTGAATATAACGCGAAGTGACATCAGTACTCAGAAATCTTTTATGCAGCCCTTTTTATTGGGTAAATATCTTACTTGGGGTGAAGGACAGGAAGGTTTTCAATACAATAAATTAGGGAGAACTGACTTTGGTCGGATAACATCGCTTCGAAATATACCGCCGATGATTAACTATGCGACTAGCGATGGATTGAAAAAATCATATCAGGGATTAGGCCACTTTATGAGGGCGTGGCAGTTTTTTATGACCACAATGCAGGTAGGAGATATTCCTTATACCGATGCGGTAAAAGGGGAGAGTGATAACATTTTGCAACCAAAATATGATACTCAAAAGACTGTCTTTCTTGGGATATTGAATGAGCTGGACCAGGCTAACCAATTGTTTGCCCAGGGAAGTAATTTTGAAGGTGATCCAGTATATGCAGGTAAAGTTGAGAACTGGAGAAGATTGACCAATAGCTTTGAGTTACACGTCCTGATAAATTTGTATAAAAAGACAACAGATGCTGATCTGAAAGTTATTGACCGTTTTAAAGATATTGTAAATAACAGGCCACTAATGCGGGATTATAAAGATAACTTTGCTTTGGCTTACAATGCTACTGCTGGTCAAAACTATCCCTGGTCAGATGTCCCTGCAGGATCTGGGAATTCTTTTGTTAAATCTAACTATACCATGCTATCTAATGTATTGCTTGGGCCATTGAAACTGTTGAAGGATAAAAGGTTGTTTTACTATGCTAAACCTTCCCCTGTTAGGATCGCATCCGGATTAACAGAATCTGACTACGATGCTTACCCTGGTGTCGAACCTTCGGATGCATTTTCGAGCCTGCAGACAAGAAGGGTAAATAAAGACTATGCAGATTTGAATAACCGCTACGTTCAGTTGGTCAATGCGGAGCCAGTAGCTGTATTTAGTTACTGGGACCTTCAATTTATTCTTGCTGAAGCAACGGTTAGGGGCTGGATCAGTAGCGTTCCTGCTCAAAGCTATTATGCTGCAGGCATTACAAATTCCATGAATTTTATCGCGGTTAACACACCTGACCTTACAGACTATAATCACAGTATGAAAATGGATGCAACTTATATTAATGCTTATCCATCTTTACAAGGAGTAGTGCTCTCTGGAACAAGTGAACAGCAAATTGCCCAGATCATCACTCAGAAATATCTGGCCAATTTCCTTCAGGGAAGTAAATATTCTGCTTGGTTTGAAAATAGAAGAACGGGATATCCGGTGTTTACCTTAAATCCTGTAACAAATTTAAATACTCCCGCATCAAATTTTCCATTACGATGGCTTTACCCTTCCAATGAACTGGATTACAATTCTGTAAATTTATCTGCAGCAGTTAAAAGCCAATATGCAGGAAGTGACGATACGAATCAGACAATGTGGATTCTAAAAAATTAAGTATTTTGCCAGCCTGCCGGAACCCTTCCAGGTACCGGCAGGTATTTATTGCATAACAAGTATGGACAACAGAAGAGATTTTATAAAGAAAGCATCGCTGTTAACAGGAGCATTAGGTCTTTCGAGTATTTTGCCGCCATCTATTCAAAGGGCGTTGGCTATAGATCCCGAGGTAGGAACGAGTTACCTGGATGCGGAACATGTGGTTTTTCTGATGCAGGAAAACCGCTCTTTTGATCATGTATTTGGTGCGTTGAAGGGGGTTCGTGGATTTAACGATCCAAGAGCAATCCGGCTTGCGAATAACTATCCGGTTTGGTTGCAAAGTAATAAAAAGGGTGAAACCTACGCGCCTTTTAGATTAGACATTAAAGATACAAAGGCCACCTGGATGAGCTCGCTTCCGCATTCGTGGGATAACCAGGTAGATGCCAGGAACAAAGGCTGGCATGATGGCTGGCTTGATGCAAAACGTTCAGGAAATAAAGAATATGCGGATATGCCATTAACCATGGGCTATTACAATAGACTGGACGTGCCTTTCTATTATGCGCTGGCTGATGCTTTTACGGTTTGTGACCATAACTTTTGTTCTTCTTTAACAGGGACGAGTCCAAACCGTTGCTTCTTTTGGACGGCAAAAATTAGAGAACAACAACGCGCGGATTCGAAACCGCATTTGTCAAATGATAATATAGATGGGTCTGAAAGGATTTCCTGGAATACATTTCCAGAACGGTTGAGTAGCCATGGCGTAGACTGGAAGATTTATCAAAACGAGTTGAGCGTCGGCGTTGGCTTTGAAGGAGAACAGGATGACTGGTTGGGAAATTTTACAGATAATCCACTGGAATTTTTTAAACAATATCATGTAAAGAGACATCCTGAACACATCGCTTATTTAAAAAGGAGCGGGAAGGAACTGGAGCAAAAGCTTCAGGTAAAACCAGATCCTAAGCTTCAGAAGAAATTGGACTGGGTAAAAAAAGAACTGGATTTTCTGGAGCAGAATCCATTGGATAAATTAAGCCCGGAAGAACAGGATATTCATCGCAGGGCTTTTGTAACAAATCGAAAAGACCCGGATTACCATAGTCTGGAGAAGATTACCTATGATGACCATGGTACCCAGCGGACAGCTAACGTTCCCAAAGGGGATGTTCTCCATCAATTCAGAGCAGATGTAGACAGTGGTAAGTTACCAACGGTATCCTGGTTGGTCGCTCCATCTAATTTTTCTGACCACCCAAGTGCGCCATGGTATGGGGCATGGTACCTTTCTGAAGCTATAGATATTCTGACCAAAAACCCGGAAATCTGGAAGAAGACTATATTTATCTTAACCTATGATGAAAATGATGGGTATTTTGATCATATGCCACCTTTTGTGGCGCCAAATCCCAAAGATCCGGCCACAGGTCTGGTCTCTAAATCTTTGGATGTTAGTGCTGAATATGTGTCTGGTGAAAAAGAAAGTCCGATTGGTTTGGGTTACAGAGTACCGATGCTTGTCGTTTCTCCGTGGACGCGAGGCGGGTATGTGAATTCACAGGTCTTCGACCACACCTCTTCGATTCAATTTTTGGAACACTTTTTAACACATAAAACGGGTAAGAAGATCCATGAGGACAATATTACCTCCTGGAGAAGAAGTTTGTGCGGTGATTTAAGTTCTGTTTTCAGACCGTATCATGGTGAAAAGATAGCTTTTCCGGAGCCCATAAAAAGAGCGCCTTTTATTGAAGGTATCCACAAGGCAAAATTTGCTAAACTGCCGGATAATTATAAAAAATTAACGGCCCAGGAAATTACCGGAATTATGAAGTCGCCAAAAGGTAATACACTTCTTCCTCAACAAGAAAAAGGGATTAAGCCAGCGAATATTATACCTTACGAAATCTACGCACATGGAAGTTTGGACCACGCTAAGGGGCAGTTTGAAATTGCATTTACTGCGGGCAACAAATTTTTTGGAAAAGCGTCTAGTGGGGTTGGGTTTAATGTGTATGGTGGTGGGCGTTATTGGGCCTTTACGGTTGATGCGGGAGATACGCTAAACTATAACTGGCCATTGGAGATGTTTAAAAACCAGCAATATGATTTGAAGATATACAGTACAAATGGCTTTCACAGGAGGTATAAGGGGGATGTAAATGATCCCGAATTATCTGTGGCTGTGCTATATGATCCACAAAAGAAAAATTTGCAGTTGAAAATAATCAGAAAAAATAAACAGCAGGAATTAAAATTTACTTTGGAAGACCTATCCTATGGACAGCCAAAGCACGAGATTATATTTCCAGCGAACCGAGGTGACATGGTGGAGACTATTGTTCTGGGCAATAACCACAATTGGTATGATTTTATTTTACGAACAGATCAGTACCCAGCTTTCAGTCAGCAGTTTGCCGGGCATCTTGAACATTTAAAAGAGAGTTTTACAGATCCACTTTTGGGCGACGCTGTTTCTTAAAACGCTTCATAGATTGATATCAAACGTTTGCGCAGCTTTATAAGTGGTGAAAAGATTTGGTTTGAATAATTTACCCATTATTTAAACTAAATCTTTTGTTATAAACCGAAATAGTCCTTGAAAGTTTACGCTGAATTTCCGGATAGTCAATTGATCAAACGTTTGAAAGAAGGTGATAATGTAGCCTTTACAGAAATTTATGAACGTTATTGGGAATTTCTTTATCAGGCTAGTTACAAGATTTTAAAGGATTCAAATGTCTGTGATGATCTTGTGCAGGAAGTTTTTGTCTGGTTGTGGCTTAATCGGAAAAAACATCTTACTGATGCTTTAAAACCCTATCTGTATGCTGCGGTAAAATATAAAGTACTTAACGTCATCCGGCATGGAAAAGTGAAAGAAGCTTTCTTTGCAAGAGCTGTTGAAAGTTATGTGGAGGTTGCTGCAGATGAAAACACATTAGAGGTAAGAGAACTTAAAGAGATTATTGCGAAATTCACACAGTCACTACCGGAACGTGCCGGACAAATCTTTCATTTAAGCAGAAACGAATTTCTCACCAATAAAGAAATAGCCGAGAAGCTAGGGATATCTGAAAAGACGGTTGAGAACCAAATGAATATTAATCTTAAAAAACTAAAGGTCTCCCTGGGCAGGATGTCTTTCTGGTGCATTTTTTTGTAATACACATAGGACCTGTATTACTGAGAAAAATTTTTTTTCATTTGGCTTGGG
>NZ_QAIL01000117.1:14300-21358 GCF_003061025.1 Pedobacter sp. HMWF019
CTGAAGTGCTGTGTTATTAGAAGCGACAGAAAAAGCCCGCTTTTAACCAAATGAATAAAGAGGAGTTTCTTCAGTTAGTCTCAAAAGTAAGTAAGGGAACAGCAACAGATGCAGAGATTGCTCGTTGTGAAGCTTGGTTCAAATCTATTGATGGAGAGGTGCGCTGGAATACGGAAGAATTAGGGAAATCTGATTTGAAGAAAAAATATTTGTTAGATCAGATCCAATCTCAGATCAATCAACGGGAAAATAGCCGGAAGAGATCTCTTTTCTTCAGATTGGCTGCTGCTGCAGTTCTTATACTGCTGGGAATAGGTTTGTTCTTTTTTAAAACGGCTGTTTTTTCTGATACAGCCAAACAAATTACTGTATATAAAAGTGATGTGAAACCCGGTTCCAATAAAGCTTATCTAACCTTGGCCAGTGGAGAAAGGATTAGCTTAACTGATGCATCTCATGGTGATATTGCGGAACAATCAGGTGTTAGGGTAACGAAATCTGCCACCGGGGAATTAATATATACTATCGGAAAAACAAATAGCCTCTCTAAAAATATAACAGGATCCAATACCATTGAAACTCCTAAAGGAGGACAGTACCAGATCAGTTTACCAGATGGTACTAAAGTTTGGCTTAATGCCGCCTCACGGTTAACCTATCCTGTTTGTTTTGCAGCCCATGGCGAACGAAGTGTTGAATTAAAAGGAGAGGCCTATTTCGAAGTCTTTAAAGATAAATCTCATCCGTTTAAGGTCAAAAGTTCCGGACAGGAAGTTGAAGTACTTGGTACCCATTTTAACATCAATTGTTATTCAGATGAAAACGTCGTCAAAACAACTTTACTTGAAGGAAGTGTGCAAATACGAAATTCTTTTAAAGGAGAGAATGATGCAAAAACAGTGTTGAAGCCAGGGCAGCAATCTATCCTTAAAGATCGGCAAGTGAAGGTTAAAGAGGTAGATCCGGAAGAGGCCATTGATTGGAAGAACGGAGAATTTGTGTTTACCAACGAATCTTTGTCCAGTATTTTAAGAAAAGTGGCAAGATGGTATGATGTAGAAATCGTTTACATGGGTACATCTGAAAATCCTCCAACATTTACTGGTTCGGTTTCTAAATTTGATCAGGTTTCCACCTTGTTACATATGCTGGAAAAAGCAAGTAAAGTGAGATTTACCATTGAAGGCAGGATGATAAGAGTAAAACAATAGCAAGTAATGGGACTAACCAGCCATTAAATAAACAGAACAATCAAATTAAATCTAAACAGTATGAAAAAAATCTACCACAACACCGGTTAATGTAAATGGGAAGCGGAAAAAACCATGAAAGTGTTGCGAGCACTTCCATGGGTAAGTATCTGAGCTAACCCCAAAACAAATTAGAGATCAGTTTATCGTATTAACCCAAACAATTCAAAAATAGCAAACCATCGGGATATTGCTGCATAAATAGCAATCAAATCTGATGCGTGTCCGGCTATGGATGAAACAACAAACAAAGCAATGAAAACAAATGCTTTTAACCCAGGTGAGGTATGTCCAAGCCTGTCGGCCAAATTTCTACAAATTATGAATTCGGTATTCCGAAGAGTGATCGGGACCGATAAAAATAACATACTCATGAGAGTTAACTTAATCATAATTATCATGACCACTTGCTTACTACAGGTCAGTGCATCCGGTTTTGCACAAAGGATTACGTATTCTGAACGTAATGCTACGCTTGATCTTATTTTCAGGCAAATTAAAAAACAAACTGGTTATAAGATTTTATATTCCGATCAGAATGTAAACGGGAACTTTAAGATCAATGTGAATTTTCAGAATGTTCCGTTAACAGAGGTTTTAGAGACTTGTCTGAAGAATAGCGGACTAACTTATGAAATAGACCAGAAGAATATTGTGATTAAACAAACGGAAATTACCTTCCTGGATAAATTAAGAAACCTGTTGAGTAATATTGACGTAAAAGGAAAAGTCTTTGATGAATCAGGTAAGCCTTTGCCGGGAGCGGTTATTAAAGTAAAAGGGAAGGGGCAGGCTGCAAGTACTGACGCCGCCGGGAATTTTCATTTAAGTAATGTTGAAGAGAATGCGGTCCTTACGATTTCTTTTATTGGCTATATCACTAAAGAGGTTACTGCAACAAAGGACCTTGGAACGATTGCCCTGGAACTGGACAACGCAAAATTGGAAGAAGTGGTGGTGGTTGGTTACGGAACACAAAAGAAAACGAGTTTGACAGGCGCAGTAGCCACAATTACTGCTAGTCAAATTAACGACAGGCCGGTAACATCTATGCAGAATGCTTTGCAGGGAGTATCTCCGGGATTAACCGTAATCCAGCGGCCGGGGGATGTCAGTTCAGTAGGAACGATAACATTAAGAGGCCGTAGCAATCTCGGTTCATCTGCCCCAATGTACATTATCGACGGAGTACCTGCAACAAGTACTCAGTTTGCGTCACTCAATCCAAATGATGTAGAATCCATATCGGTCTTAAAAGATGCGGCCTCTGCATCAATTTATGGATCAAGGGCAGCTAATGGTGTGCTTGTGGTTACAACGAAACGTGGGCAGGGGGGAGATGGAACGCCATCTATAGAACTGAATACCAATTATGGCATTCAATCTCCAACCAGATTGCCTAAATACACAAACGCGACGGATTATGCTACCCTCTATAATGAGGCTTTAACTAACGCCGGAAAAGCACCTCTTTATTCTGCTGCACAGATACAAAAGTTTGCGGATGGCAGTGATCCGGACAATTATGCAAATACAGACTGGTATAAACTTGCTTTGAAAAAAAATCCTAAACAAAGTAATTCCACCGTTAGTATCAGCAGTGCAGGGAAAGCAACCAATTATTACTTTAGTGCTTCTTATTTAAACCAGGAATCTCTGGTGCCCAATAAAGATCAGAACAGGTATACTGTAAATTTAAATGCGGATACGAGAATAAACTCCATGCTTAAAATTGGAACTATTATCTCTTACTATCGTCAGAACTTTGATACCAGAGGCGGGGAGTTAAATTGGACTTCTTTAAACCGTTTAACACCCGTGTTGGCTGCCCGTCAATCTGATGGTTCCTGGGGTACCATAGCAGGTGGGGCACTTTCTTCTACACTTGCTGCAGATAATGTTTTGAGGAGAATGGCGGAGGCCGGTAAAAGTTATAACCGGAATAATTATCTCCAAACTGCTGCTACGGCCGTGTTAACTCCGGTAAAGGGTTTATCTGTTAATGGGCTGGTTTCTTTAAAAACAACGAACACCAACTCATGGGCATTTACCAACACGATGGATCCCCTTATCAATTTTATCACCAAAGCGCCTTTAACATCTACTGCAGTAACCATAAATGAACTAAAGGAAAAATGGGGAAAGGTGCAAAATTTTCTGGTGCAAGGCTATGCTGATTATCAATATACAGCAGGAAATCATTTTGCAAAGATTATGGTCGGCGCATCGCAGGAAAGTAACATTACCAGATATGCATACTTGGGGAGAAAGAATTTTCCGAATAACGATATGACGACGATTGTCTCAGGATCTTCTGCTGCAGAAGATGTAAGTGTACTGAAAGATGATGACAATAATGATATCCTGGGAAATAGTACTTCAGATCTGGAATGGGCTATGCGCTCCTTCTTTGGTCGTTTCAACTATAGTTTCAAAAACAGATATCTGTTGGAAGCGAATCTTAGGATGGACTATTCTTCACGTTTTGACCCGGCTTATCGCAAAGCTGTTTTTCCTTCTTTCTCTGCAGGCTGGAGAATCTCTCAGGAGGAATTTATGAAAAATATTTCCTGGATCAACGACCTTAAGTTAAGAGGGTCATGGGGAAGTCTTGGCAATCAGGATGCTGTTCCTTTGGGTAATTATTTCTCGCTGCTTAACCTGGGTTATAGCTATAGCTTCGACGGTGTTCCTTATGATGGCGTTTCCCAAAGCTTTGGGGTTAATCAGTTGGCAACATGGGAAAAGGTATATATGACGAATATTGGTCTGGACTTTTCCACACTTAAGGGAAAGCTTAATGTGACTGCTGATTATTATATCAAGAACTCTAAAGATATTTTAATTAAACCTACAGGAAGGTCAACCTATGCACTGACACCGCCTTTTGAAAATTTAGGTTCTGTAAGAAATAAAGGATTGGAATTGAACCTGAACTACAACGATATGATTGGTAATGATTTCAAATATACCATTGGCGTTAATTTATCTAAAATCAGCAACAAAATTACCGGCCTTGGTGGAGATAATTCCCGTACACACGATACCTACTATATTGACCAGTTGGGCGCATCAGTAGGTTCTTTTTATGGTTACCAAGCTGAAGGCTTGTTTAAAGATGCTGCAGATGTTTCCAGTCATGCCTTCCAAAGTGCAGCGACCGGACCTGGCGATATTAAATATAAAGACCTCAATGGTGATGGTAAGATAGATGCCACTGATCGCACTGTAATCGGCAATGATGTACCCTTTCTTAATTATGGAGTTTCTTTAAGTGGCTCTTATAAGGGTTTTAGTTTAGAGATCTTGACTTATGGCGTGGCTAATGTTAAAACCTATTTTGATAGTGAAGCAGGTTCTCCATTCTTTAATAGTGCAGGGATAAAAGAGCCGTTTAAAAACAGGTGGACCAAAGAAAACCCAGATCCAAATGCAGAATTTCCACGTTTGTTACGCAGCCAGGACGGGCCTCAGAATACACAGATTTCTTCATTTTGGTTGTTCAGCGGATCCTATTTCAGAGTTAGAGGATTAACATTGGGTTATACTTTACCAACACTGCTTACCCACAATTTGAAAGCACAATCCATTCGCTTTTTTGTTACAGCGAATAATCCGTTCACTTATATGGCAGATAAAAGACTTGCCGATTACGATCCTGAAAGCGGCTCTGGCCGCGGTGGATATCCAGGCGTAAAAACATGGTCTTTAGGAGCTAGTATTAAATTTTAAGGCATTTAAAAACAGAAATATGAAAACGAATATCAATATAAAATGGATGGGTGCTTTTGTGATGCTGCTCACTATAGTATCTTGTAAGAAAGACTTCTTAAACAGGCCCCCTCAGGACCAGTTATCTGATGCTACATTCTGGAAAACAGAAAATGATGTGTTCGGAGCCCTTAATACCGTTTACAGCAATACTCTTGGCGGAGAAGGTGCTACAATTTATGAAGATGCTAAAACCGATAATGCTTATGGGCAGTATCCCTGGGAAAGTACAGCAACAGTAGTTTCTTCGGGCGATATTAATTCTGCCAGTGATGCAGGCTGGGACTTTACAGCGATAAGAAGTGCTAATTTGTTATTGGAAAATGCAGATAAAGCAACAATGGATGCTACCAGAAAGGAAAGATATAAAGCGGAGGCCAGGTTTTTAAGGGCCTATTCTTATCTTGACCTGATGAATAAATTTGGTGATGTGCCTATCATTACCAAAACACTTACTATAGCGGAATCGGATGTAAAAAGAGATCCAAAAGCACAGGTATATAAATTTATCACAGACGAATTAGATGCAGTGTCTAAGGTTTTACCGGCAAGCTATGCCGGAGGAAAGTATAATGATAAAGGCCGGGTAACCAAAGGTGCTGCATTGGCGCTTAAGTCAAGGGCACATCTTTATAATGGAGATTGGCAGCAGGCGTCAGATGCGGCACAACAAGTTATGGGCTTAGGCTATGAGTTATTTAAAGTGACTGCTGAAACAGGCGATGATCTGGCAGATGATTATAGCAAATGGGCTACTTTTAGTGATGCTGCAGAGGAGAAGAAATTCCGCCTTGGGATCAGGAGCTATGAAGAAATTTTCTGGGCCAAAAATAAACAAAATAGCGAAGTGATATTGGACAGGCAATATATTGCTCAAAAGGATGTTAATTACCTGAATACCTATTTGCTCTCCAGTGCATTGGGAGGATGGTCATCTGTTACACCAACACAGGAATTGGTGGATGCTTATCCGAACTATAAAACAGGAGAGCCTGTCACTGCGACAGATGCGGCGGTTAGAGCAAGTTTATTTAAAGCCAATGATCCGGCTTTCTATAATGAATATAAAAATCGGGATCCAAGGTTTTACGCCAGTATTTTATTTGTTGGCAGTCCGTGGAATACTATAGAAGCGGATTATACCTTCTCCTGGAATGGTGGAGGAAATAACAATTCTTCAACGGGTTATAACTTTAGGAAGCTAACTGATCCCGAAATTTACAAAGCTCAACTGGATAATTATTCCAACATTATCCTGATCCGTTATGCCGAAGTCTTGTTAACCTATGCAGAAGCTCAAAATGAACTGTCAGGACCAAATCCGGCGGTATATAAAGCAATTGATGATTTGAGGGACAGAGCCGGGATGCCACATGTGGACCAGGTGAAATATGCTGCTAAAGATGCTATGCGAGAGTTGATCCGCAGGGAACGCAGAGTAGAACTGGCCCTGGAAGGTCAGCGGTATATGGACATCAGAAGATGGAAAATTGCGCCTCAGGTGATGAAAAATACGAATGACATCAGGAATAATCTGGCCCAAAAAAGGGTGTGGACAGATAAATTGTATCTAATGCCGATCCCTCAGAAGCAAATGGACATCTCGAAAAACTTAACACAAAATCCTGGTTATTAGTGGGACTCTGAGCACAAGAGGTTGAGTAAATGCAATTGTAATTGTACTAAAAAGGGGAGTCATGATGCGATGGCTTCCCTTTTCTTTTAATCTAAAACGTTTGCGGTAATAATTCAGTGCGACTTTCCTTATTTATAGCAGATGTTGTATAAATTAGAATCATGTTAAGAGTCTCCTTTTTTTGTCTTTTCCTGTTTTATACGACTTGTCTTCAGGCACAAAACTATTCTAAAGATTCAACGATCCCTGGTTTGATCCCAATGCCTGATCAATTTCAACCTGGGGCAGGTACATTTCTTCTCAATGATGAAACACCAATTATTTTGAACAATGCAAATGCGGATAATATAGCCTGGTACCTCAAGACTGAAGTTTTAAAAACTACTGGAATAGTACTTCAC
>NZ_QAIL01000118.1 GCF_003061025.1 Pedobacter sp. HMWF019
CTACAGCATGGCTATAAAACGAAATTATATTCTAAACATCAGCCAAACTGTCAGTCAAAATTAACTTAAAATTAAAAATAAAAACACCATATAACACTATATAGCAAATAGTTAAAATAAAAAATGTAGCTTAGATTAACATTTAAACACAAAACTACACTTAAACATAAAAAACACTTAGAATGCGGAGCCAAGCGGTTAAGTAATGGTTCTATATTGCTTTAGTATGATTGCGCCATGAGTGCGCAATGAATGCGCCATGAGTGCGCCTTTTTACCGAAAAAAGGCGCACTCATGGCGCTCAGAAGATCCTGTCATTACGCAGGCATACTAAAGTAATACTGAACATAACATGAACCAGATATCAACTCAAACTAAAGAAAACATGGGAAAATTTGACGGAAAACAGATCAGAGGCCTGGTCGGCAACATTGTAATTCGAAAAGGTAAAAAAGCGCCAATTGTGCAAAGCGCACCTTGTAAATATAAACAAACCAAGGCAACAAAGCAAGAATCAAGTCTATTTGGAAAAGGCAGTACTTTAGCCTCTGCACTCCGGCATGAACTGAACCTCATCGTCAGCTCCAATCAGGATGGCGAAATGGTGAACCGGTTCAACACCCCAATAAAAGCGGTACTTAGACAATGTTACGATCCGGAAACCCAAAAATTTAGTTTTTCAGAGGATAGTTTCAGCCGGCTGGCCGGTTTTGAATTTAACATTAAATCTCCGCTGATCAACAACCTTTGGGTAAGCCCCGAAATGCAGCTGAATGGAAATATTCTAACCATAAGCCTGCCTGAAATTGAAATCCCTGCCCAGTTAAAATTTCCCCTGGCTTCCAATACCTGCACATTGATGGTCATCGTCAGTTTTACCTCTCTGGAACAATGCCTGCGAAAACAATCTGCTACACAGACCATTGAGATGAGCCAAAACGAAACTATTGTACCAGCCAGACAATTTGATTTTGAAGTTCCACAGGGCTGTTTATGTATTGCCGGGATAGGACTAAAATACTTCTCCTCACACAATTCCATCAGAACCACCCTGAACAGTAAGGTCTTTAATCCTGCGGGAATTATAGGTGCTGTGATCAGCCCGGGAACATTTGTCCTTTCTCCACCGGTAAGAATTGGCAACAAGACTATAGCCTCTCCATGGAGCCCTATTTTTAATTTAACCTTGTAAAGGTTTTATTGGAACCAAACGCCACTGATCTGGTTCCAATAGATTTTATTTTCTAAAAACAACCTGCCAGTTAATCATCCGGTTTTCTTTAGCTTTAATAACTACCCTTAACCATCCCTTTTCTGTTTGAGGCAGGACCTCAATAGTTACATTTTTTGCATCGCCAATTATTTTTGCTTTGTCTAACTTCCAGGCTGCACCATCATTAATACCGGCAATACGCAGTTCATAATCATCTCCGCCAATTATTTTAGATGTACCCGATAAAACTCCGTTTTTCCATTCTTCTTTAACCAGATCAATCATCCCCTGGGTTACATGCTGAGAAGTAGAAACGACCACAGGGTGATTGGTTCTGGCACGGACAGCAATCATTATACACGATTCGGCAGGCAGCTCTTCCGATATGGCATTGGAGATAGTAGTCATTGGCTTATTCGCCCAAAAATCAAAAGCATAATATGTTTTCTCATTACTCAATCCTGCCCAGTCTAATGTGGTGCGTATTTTATGGGCGGTGGTTTCCCAATTAAATAAGCCAATTACATTTCGTTCAGTACCTGTTTTTTTATCTGTCGCACGCCAGATAGATGGCAAAAATTTATCAAACAGATCAACAGGACGGGCGATACCATGGTGAGAAGCCATACAACGTTTCATAATCTCCAGACGTTCCTCTGGTAAATCAGGAAGCCAGTCGCTGCTGAGAAAAAATTGGCTCGTGATCGCAACAAAGGAAGGCAATAAACGAGCCCTGGTCAAACTGCCAATTCCACCGGCACCCGGATCTGCTGTCGACAAACCCTTTTCCCTCAGCATCGATGGATCAGGATCGTTCCACCATACTTTCCCATTCAAAAAATAAAGCCTTGAAGCACGTATGGCACCTGTGCGTATGGTCTGTCCATCGTGGTTAAAATCAGGCCCAATCCGCATGGAGTTAACCAAGCCCATAGAAGCGCCAAAGGAACGCATGTTCTGGCTTGCACTGCATCCGGAAAAAAACACATCCTCGCCAACGGCTTTCCTTAAAATTCTCAATCCATCCCTGTAAGCTTCGATTTGTGTTTTAAGCGGGTTGAACAAGGGTTTAGAATTGCCAATACTGTCATTTTTGTATCCGTCATTAATATAAACCAGGTTGGTAACCGTCCCAGTATAAAGACCATCCATTTTGAAATAATTATAACCCCAGTTTTTCATTGTTTTAGCAAGTTCTGCAATATGGGTTTGCACTTCAGGCTGAGTCAGATCAAGAGAAGTAGCCCCCCAATTCGTTTCAAAAGGTTTACCATTTGTATGCTTTGCAAACCAATGTTGGCGATCTTTGTACTCAGGATCTTGATAGTTACGGGCAAAGGGCATCCACCATATCCCATTCTCCAAACCGGCAGCTTTAACCGCACTGGTAGAAGCAGCCATTCCATTGGGATAACCTCCTTTTGGATCCACACGGTCAAATCCACGACGAGGCCCGTTATATTTACCTCCTGCCTGCCATTCGTCATCTATTTGAATCACGCCCAATCCAAATGACTTTAGATTTTTTTCTTCAATAAATCTGGCTAATTCAATGTTAGATGCTTCACTGCCAGCTCCTCCGTTTTTTTCAGAATACCAGGTACAATACACCGCACTACGGGCCTTCATCTTAATATTTTGTTGCTTTGCAATCGCATCTGCAAATTGTTCTTCACCTAAACGCGCATCATCAAAATAGCCAATTGCCAAGGTTTCGACCGCTTCATTTTTTCCTGCAGGCAAGAGAAAATGTCCGTAATCTATTTGCGCTTTTATGTTAACCAAGCTATTTTCAATGTTTGAGAACAAGACCCCGCTACCTTTTTCATTGGTAATCCAACCTGCAACTACCCCATGTCGAGAGCCCGGATCAACCGTTGTCAGAAAAACATAGCTGCCGGGGTTTTTATCCGGTGCCAGCAATCCTCCCGTACCCATTGTTTTCAACTGATCTGCAGGTTTACCAAGGTCAACCGAGAAGGAAACAGGATTAAGTTTTGGAATATCAATATTTGTACTGCCTCCGTTTTTGATGGTTTGGCTTACAAACAGAAAAGGTTGCCGGGAATATAGTGCAAATGAAAATAAATTCCCATCAGTTGTAGTGACCAATAATGCAGTCCCTCTACCAAAAGCAGCACTAACTACTGTTTTCTGTTCAACAGTTTCGATCACGCCGTTTGGGATCACATTTTTCAGGAATGCCTTTTTAGCTGATTGAGCCGTTACTTCAAAACCTTTTAGCGCCGAATTATAGCTGACGGTTAAAAGCTGATTACTGATGCTGTTATTTTTAAGAGGACGGACAAATTTATCCCCGCCGGGGTGTTTTATTGATACTGAATAGGCATTGATCACTAAAAAAGCGATCAATGCCATTGTAACTGTAAGCAGCTTCTTCATTTATTTTTATATTTTATTTGATTAAGGCTAATATCCGGGATTTTGGGTGAGTTTATTATGGCTACGCTGAATTTCGCTGTAGGGAATAGGGAGCCAGTACATTTTATCTGACCACTTGCGGTTGTTATATACAATGAAATTATAATTGTATTCCATAAGAGTACCATTTTTGTAAATATCTACACCCATTACTGGTTTATTCAATGCATCTGGCCCTATCTTCCATCTTCTGATGTCCTGTATCCGATGATCTTCAAGCACCAGCTCCACACGTCTTTCCCTTCTGTATCTTTGTATCAAAGCAGCTCCGCTTTCGGTTATACCTGTTAAGCCAACTTTACTGCGCACTCTATTAATTGCTGTTCTTGCGGGCTCTTCGTTACCTAAGGCTATTTCACATTCAGCATAATTTAAATAAAATTCAGTTCTACGAAAATAGATCCACGGATTAATTTGTGTATCGCTGCCAATATTACGGGAACCAAGTCCTTCTACAGTATACTTTTTAAAGTTGTAACTGGTAGGAGAAGCACCATCTGCATAAAAACTTGCGCCCCTTGATTCTTTTCCGTTTAAGAGTGGATTAGCAGGGTTGTTTTTATCGCGATAGTATTCGAGCGCACGTGTAGTTTTTGTTGTATACGGATCATAAAAAATCGCTCCGTTAAACATAAAATTGGCATAAAACCGGGGCTCTCTATTGGTATAAGGATCTTGATCATTGTAACCAGATCCGGCTTCTTTAGGCAGTTTTCCGTTACTCATTTCATAACTATCAATGATATCCTGAGTTGGTGAAACGGGTGACCATGCATTCATCGAATTAGGGTAAAGCCAAAAGTTGGCGCCTTCGCCGGCAGTATTTTCAGACTGTGAATTTGCTGCGGTAAAATACCGTGCAAAAATAATTTCTGATTGATTTTTACCATTAAACGTATCGTAATAATCTGCGGCTGTACCATTATTGATCATATTAAACCCAGATAAATTCATAACCGCTTTATTGGCCTCTCTCGCGGCCGTCCACTTGGTTATATCGAAGGTAGGGCTAAATAATGGGCTTGCTGCATAAAGCAAAGTTCTGGCTTTTAAGGCCATGGCAGCTTCTTTAGTTGCCCTGCCTTTATCAGCTGAGGCAAAACTTGGCAAAACTGGAACGATCTCATCACACTCCTTAACAATAAACGCGGTTACCTCTTCAATACTATTTCTTGACACATCAAAAGTAGGTGCATCGAGCGCAAATGTATTGGTGATAATGGGTACCCCACCATAATACTTCATTAAATCAAAGTATTTAAATGCTCTTATAAACCTCATTTCTGCACCCAGTTTGCTGATTATACCCGCATCTATTTTGCTGGCGGCGGATTGCTCAAAAAACAAATTTACCCTCCTTATACCTGCATAGGCATTTGCCCATTCGCCGCGGTCTACCGTTTCGCCGTTATCTCTAACGATTTCTCCGTCTGTATATGCCTGCTGAGAACCTACGTATCTTGTATATGCATTATCTGTAAGGCCTTCTGTAAGCCCGTCATCACTACTAAAAGGCTGCCTTAAATACCGATAAGTGCCATTTACAAAAAGACTTAAAGTTGGGGCATCGCTAAAAACAGATTTATCACTGAAGGAATCCAGAGGCTCAAGATCTAGTGCTTTTGTACAGCCTGCAATCAAGGTAACAGTTAAAAAAATTGCCGGGAGCAACTTTGTTCTTACTTTATTGTAAGTATATATATCTATGCGTTTCATGATCTAATATTTTAAATGAGATTAAAAGGTTGCGTTTATACCAAATGAAATGATCTTTGTTTGAGGAAATACAAACCCTTGTGGGTTAACATTTTCGGGATCACCCAATCCATCCTTTTTTAAGCCGTCAAACGTAAGCAGGTTATAACCATTGACAAACACCCTTGAAGATTGAAAACCTATTTTAGAAAGTATTTTTTTGGGGAGGCTATAGCCCAACTCTATATTCTTTAACCTAATGAACGAAACATCCCTCAAAAACAAGTCGTTGTTGTCGGTGCTTCGTCCTATGCTGGGCAAAGGGGCATCTATATGATCCGGTGTCCAGGCGTTTTTTACGTAGTATGCAGGGGCATTGTTGCCATTATCAAACAGGTAGCCAAAGTATTGAACGGCACGTGCCTGACCTTGAAACTGTGCAATAAAATCAAAGTTGGCATATTGCAGGCCAAAATTAAAGCCATATTGAATTTGTGGTGTAGCATTCCGCTCTACCGGATATCTATCGTCTCCATTTATGATCCCATCGCCACTTACATCTTGATAGATCAGATCACCCAGTCTTTTACCTGCAAGTCCAGGGTATTTCGCCAAATCATCAGCAGTTCTATATACACCAATTACCTTATATAAAAACTGGGTTCCTATTGGCCGGCCCGTAATGTTCTGGTAAGGTACTGTGGGTGGAACCTCATCAACAAATACAATTTTGTTTTTTGCAAAAGTGAAATTACCGCCTACGTTAAAACGTACCCTGCCAAATGTTTTACTGTAGTTTATCTGTCCGTCAACACCGGCATTGTCTACAATACCTATATTTTCGTTGGGCAAAGAAAGCCCGGTATAATTGGGTACCGTTGCATTTCTTTGGGCAAGAATATCAGAAGTTCTGCTGCTAAAATAATCTACAGTAAAAGACAAGCTATTGTTAAGTATAGTTGCATCTAAGCCCAGGTCAAAACTCTTTTTCCTTTCCCAGGTGATGTTTGGATTGGCCGCGACACCAGGGTTTAAGGCTGAAACATCAGCACCGTTAAATACATACCCCGCACCAAAATTATAAACATTTAAGTATTGGTATTGGCCAACCCTGTCATTTCCCAATATTCCGTAGGATACCCTTAATTTTAAATTATTTACCATCTCGATATTTTTCATAAACGGTTCTTCGGAAATCACCCAACCCAGTGATCCGCCTGGGAAATCACCAAACCGTTTTCCTTTAGGAAAAATTTGCGATCCATTGATACCGAAATACAACTGTGCCAGATATTTTTTGTTATAAGCATAAGAAATACGGCCAAGGTAATTTTGACGGGCACCGCTGCTTGCGCTTCCATTGTTGCTTTGATTATCTTTGATTGGACTGCCCGCAAAAAGCTGATCAATTACCGGCGATACAAAGCCAACTCTGGATGCAGATAGATTTTGGCCATTACTTTCATTTTGTTCAAACGAAACAAATGCGGAAAGGGCGTGCTTACCAAAATCTCTTTCATAATTAAGTTTTATGTTTTTTGTGATCGATTCGCTTTTGCTGGAGTTTTCAGATAGTGAAGGTGGATTTTCTCTGGTGCGGGGAGAAGGAACTCCATTTAGGTCAACATAAAAAGTCCATGGTTGTTCCCAAACTTTTTGAAAATTCTGCCCCTGATCTAAAGCAAAAAAGCCATCAACCGAAAGACCTGAAACACCAGGGATTTTATATTTAGCCTTTAGCGTTCCGTTAAAAAGAGAACTTTCTGTTCTGTTGTAAGAATCACTTGTTACTGCCGCCAGAGGGTTGTTATTTCCCCTTCCTGCAGCGGGATAATCGCCTAAAATTGTTGCGGGCAAAACAGGGGGCCCAAGCACACTCCAGCTAAATAAAGATCCGTCGTCTACGCCTAAAAAATTTATATTTTGCCTTCTTCCAGCTATATCAAGCCCAACACTGAAATTTTTGGTAATCTGCGCATCAATATTTGATCTGAAATTGTACTGCGTATATTTTGAGGTATTATCGTTTATGTTTATTGTTCCCTGAGTTCCCGTTCCCAAAGACAGAAAGTACTTTACCGTTTCATTACCTCCGCTTACGCTAAGATTATGTCTGTCTTGATTAAAGCTGCTTTTTTGTGTTGCTCTTAACCAGTCTGTACTGGGTAAAACTCCGTTCTGATAATCGGCCACTTGTTGTGCGCTATAAGTAGCCACTCTTCCAGCCTGCCTGTCCAAATCATTTATTCCTTTTACGAAATCGGCTGCATTGCTCATTTCCATGTACCGGGTTGGGCTTACTATGCCATGGTTAAACGAGTAGTTAACGGTAGGTTTACCGGTTTTACCCCGTTTAGTCGTAATCAGCACTACACCATTGGCAGACTGAGCTCCGTAAATAGCAGCAGAGGCATCTTTTAGCACAGATATAGATTCTATATCATTGGGGTCAATTCTTGAGATCCCATCACGGTTAGCGACACCATCTACTACAATTAATGCGGCTGTATTTCCCGTGGTACTTGCTCCACGAATAAATATAGAGGCTTCATCATTCCCTGGTCTTGAGTTGCGTTGGTTTACAATTAAGCCAGGTACCCGGCCTGCTAGAGAATTAGATACAGAAAACGATTTGCTCTGCAATATTTCCTTGCTGTCAATACCAGATACTGCAGTGGTTAAATCTCTTCTTTTTTGTGTACCATAACCCACAACCACCACTTCATCTAGCTTCGAGGTAATTTCTTTAAGAACAATATGGAGACTGGTTTCCTTTCCAACAGTAATCGTTTGGCTGATATAACCAATAGCAGAAATGGTTAATTCATTTTCTCCTGTGGCCAATACAATGGAAAAGTTACCCTTCACATCTGTTGAAGTGCCTTTACCAGCACCTTTCACCATAATATTTACACCCGGTATGGCCTTCCCTTGTTCATCTACAACTTCTCCTTTAATTATTTCCTTCCTCATCAGACCATTAGCATCGTGATTTTCTTTCTCCCAAATGGTTATTGTATTTTCATTGATGCTGTAAGTTAAAATCTGCCCCTCAAATACCTGCTTAAGGGCGTCGAGAATACTGGTTTTATTGAGGCGTATGTTAACAGGCCTCGCCTTTTTCAAGATGTTGTCTGTATACAGAAAATTATAACCGCTTTGTTGCCTGATTTCTTTTAGAACCGCTTTTAAAGGTGCATTTGATCTGGACAGCGTAATTTTTTGTGCAAAACCAGTGGCACTGACCTGCATAAATGTAGCAATTAGTATCGCGGTGGTTAGTCGCATAATTCGCAGTATTTTAATGGTACAGGAATTACCCCTACCACGTTTAGTAGTATATTTTTTATACATTTGGTTTATAGTTTGGTTTTATGCAGTATGCCTCTTGCTTCGAATCTTCGGGCTTCTGCTTTACAGTTTACTCATAATTTACGTGGACCAAACACTTAGCCAGGAGCGTTAATTGCGCTTCTGGTTTTTTATATAGATGTCTGTCCTGGCTTTCTGCAGCTCTAGCTTTTCTGTCGTCGGTATTTCTTCATCGTTCTTTGGTTTAGTGAATTTATTTGGTTAATTGTCATTATTTGAGCACGTTGTTTACTTGGAAACATATATTTTTCTTCCCTGAATTCTAAAGTGGACCTTTCCTGTACTTTCCAGAGATTTTAAAACTTTAGAAACACGATCAAATCTGGAAACAGCCCCACCGAATCTTTCTTCCGTTTTTTGTCCTGTATATTCAACTTCTACATCATACCATCGTTCGATCATCCGCATAATCGTCTCAATCTTTTCACTTTCGAACATAAACTGCTTGTTTTTCCAGGCCACGGAAAGTTCTGTATCCACATTAATGACATTTAGTTCCCCGTTCACGGATAAGTCCGCTTGTTGTCCGGGTTTTAGCGTTCGTTCGGTCGTATTGTTGCTACTTACTTTTACACTGCCTTCCAGTAATGTTGTTTTAACTGATGGCTCGTCGGGATAGGTATTGATATTAAAATGGGTACCTAAGACTTCTACCGTCTGGCGGTCGGATTTTACTGTAAAAGGATGTTTGCTATCCTTAGCCACTTCGAAATAAGCTTCTCCCTTCAACAACACTTTTCTTTCTTTAAATGCTGCAAAACTTACGGGATATTTTAATGTTGAGGCCGAATTCAGCCAAACAACAGTACCATCAGGTAAGCGCACCTCATATTGACCTCCTTTCGGCGTTTCTATGGTATTATACTCATAGGCGTGGCGGGTTTGACCATGATCCTCAATAGTATAGATCAATTGTCCATCCGCTGCTTTTGTAACTTTAATGCCCGATTGCCTTGCAATGGTTCCATTGGACAATTCTCCCAGGGCCAGTCTTTTTCCATTGCTCAGAACCAGAAAAGCTTTATTACCACCAGGGGCAACATCATTTGCATATAAGGGAGCAACTTGTTCCACCTTTTTGACACGATTCATATAAAAAGCTGCGATTCCCAAAATCAGGATACTGGCCGCTATCCCAATGTATTTATAGATACTCAGGTGTTTTTTTCTCTTTTCAAATTGCTGAACATCATGGGTAAGCAATTCTAGAACATGCCCCTTTACCGTTTCTTCATCCTTCATTAACCCAGGATCCCACTCTTGATATTGGTTGCTCAAAAAGTCATAAACCTGATTAAATCGTTCCCTTTCTGTTTCAGTTGCAGTTCCATCTTCGCATTTGATTGCCAAATCCCTAAATTCTTTATTTGTCATGAGGTTTCTTCTATAGATATGTCTATATAAAAGCTGGTAACCCCAGTAAGAAAGGAAATTATTTTTTTATCATGGAGACCAATGGCGTAATAATAAGCACCAGGAAGAAGAAATCGCCCATTTTAGCCCTCAATTGTTTTAAAGCAATGGTCATCTGAGACTCCACTGCTTTCACCGTAATTCCTAAGCGTTCAGCAATTTCCTTATTACTCAGTAATTCTTTTCGACTAAGGATGAATACTTGCCGGCAACGTTCTGGCAAAGCCGAGATTCCCAGCTCAAGAACCTTGTTGATGTCATTTAGCTCTAAGTTGTTATGGGGTTCCTGTCTTCCTGCCAGTTGTTCAAGATCTCCATCTTCAATGAAGACCTTACGGTGATCTGCCGATCGAATATAGGATAATACCTTATAGCGAACTGCAGTAAAAAGATAGGCACTCAACTTTTCTATATCTGCCTCATTTTTCCGGATCCACAATTGTAACAGAACCTCCTGAACAATATCCTGTGCCTGGTCACTATCTTTAAGAACAGAGTAAGCCGAGAGGTAAAGACGTTTCCAATATTTTTCATAAATATTTTTAAGCCCTACCTGATTATTTGCTTTCAGCAAAGCAATTAACTCATGATCTGCATAAACTTTCTGTTCGAGCATAGTTCTAATCTCCAGACCAAGGTAAATAAAATATCTAAGTCAAAATAGATCTTTTCAATTAATGGGAAATCCATTTTCGAACAGAATTCATAATAAATTATTGAAATATCCTTACGACAAAACCGGGGTAGTCAGTTTACCTGTAATATATTCTCTAAGATTCCAGCACGGTCTTTGCTTAATATAGATTCAATTTTAGAAAGTAATTGTAAATCTGAATTATTTATGCGAAAAATTCTGCTGTCTCTCGGCTTGCTGTTTTTTTTCAATTTCTTTAGCTACGGGCAACCGCATGAAATAACCAAGGTCAAATCATCAAAAAAAACGACGATAGACAGTCTGAAATATATAGATG
>NZ_QAIL01000119.1 GCF_003061025.1 Pedobacter sp. HMWF019
TGATAAAACAATTAATGGATTGCATATTTGAGTACGTTAAATGAATTATTTGATAAACCAATATAATGATTTACAACTCAATAGCATCCATTTCCGTTTAAAAAAATTATAGACTTCATGGCCTCATTTATTTTTCTTAATTATCCCTCTAAATTCAACCTTCAAAACACATTTATCTTTCTTTTCACTGAGCAGATCTTTAAGCGGAGCTTTTATCTGTATGGAAGAGATTTTTCCTATACCAGGAGTTCTTTCCAGGCTGTCCATCAATTTTACGAGTGGAACGTAGCCAGCATAGAAATAAAGCACCTGGTTTAACCCAACTGCTGTAGAATCACGCTCCAGAGAAGGTGCAGTCAATGTATAATCAATGGAAACATTTTCGCTTGCGGCAATAGATGAGCCTTTAAACCAGAGGTCATTTCTCCATATGTCTTCTCGAACAGTATATCCATCAAGGATCTGATTTAAAGATGTTAATTTACGTTGGGTATGCTGGGGATTAAAGGACAAATCTTTTTCGTTTACTCCCGGATTTGCATCCAGGTTATTGTGTAACCTAATTGCGTCAAAAGTTTTACTAAATGCAAAAGCCCAGCACACTACGAGGCCCACAACTATTACTGGTAATAGCAATTTGTTCTTTTGAGTATAACTTAGGTTTTTGAAAAACATACTTAGTAATTTAAAAGCAAGGTAAATACCTGTGTTTGTTTCTGATCATCGGTTACATATTTTTCCAATTGTACATCCTTCACCCAATGCAATTGTTTGAAGGCAAAAATGCAATCGTTTATGGCATATATATTTGCTGCTTCTCCTGTTATTTTGATTTTTCCAGGTTCGTAAACAACTTCCTTTTCTACTCCTGTTCTAAGTTTGTCCGGTTCATTCACGGAGAGTTCAGTCAGAACAATTGATTTTGGGATTCTCTGACCAAGTTGATCGCAGATAAAAGCATAAGAGAGGCCTCTGTTCCACCCTAGTTTTTTAACCTCTGACTCTTTTTCCTTAACCTCGGTTTCCAGTTTTTCCCGGTTTGCTGATAAATCAGATTGCTGACCTGCTCTACCTGCCAGCTCCTGGTTACTGGAATTAAAAAAACTAAATACCATAAAATTGATCAGCAACAAGAGGAAGAATCCTCCTAATGCAAGTGCCCCATTTTTTTCGAACTTTAGTTTTGCAGCAAGTTCGAGCAAATTATTTTTGATTAGAGGAGCATCTACCTCTATTACATCTAAATCCTGGTGAAGTAACAACTGAAATGCAGCAGCATAAGCCAGAATAAAATGCTCTGGAATAACCTCCATATCAATTTTTATGGTAAACTTTGCCTCGGCATCTACTTTAAAATGATAATCTTTCCAGTTCTTATCTTCATTCAATGCAATATGGTGTCCATCAAAATAAAGTGTCTGGCCATAAATATTCAACTGAGGGATAACCTGATCGGCCAGGAAAGGGCCAAGACTTAAAACCAGGATCTTCATCCCTTGTTTTTCAAAAACCTGAATGATCGAATCTACAGTTTCTTTCCTGATGATGGCTATAAATGAATCTTCGCCTGAGATGAAATTCTGCACATAAAACTCTGGCAATTTAAAATTGGGAAATATATGCTGGAGGTTGTGCTCGGTTAGTTCCTCTATCTTTTTTGTCTTCTTAAGGAGTATCCCCTTGCCGGTTAGCGTAACCGCCAAATTTCCCAAAGGGGGCTCTTCTATCTTTTGAAGTGTAGAGGTATGCCGTTTTTTTGCTTCTATATGTACCAGCTTTTTATCCAAAGAAAGTTTAACCCATCTGATATCCAGAGTACCATCTGCGTTTATCCGCACTTCGGCTCCCGTACAATTGGTTAATCTGTTTTTGAGATTCAGCATAAGGGACATGGCTAATAGATGATGGTTGGTTTAATAAATACAACAGTAACCACCTTATTGGTCGATTTGCTTTTACTGCTGAACAGCCATTTTAGAATTGGGATTCTGGATAGAACTGGTACCCCCGATCCACTTTCACTATTTTCAGTCCGTTCCAATCCGCCGAGCACAATCATATCTTCATTTTTTGCCCTGATAATAGACTCAAATTTACTGGTTGATGTTGGTGGTGGTGCATTGGCCGGTGGATCTCCGATAAAGTCTGAAATGTTTACCTTAATATTTAGGGTAATCTGGTTATCACCGGATACTACAGGTTTAATATTGATCTCCAGATTTGCATCTACCCCCGTAAATTGTTCTGTAACCACCGTTTGGGTGGTTAGTGAAGGGATTACATTTTGTGTTTTTGTACTGTAATAGCGTTTACTTCCTATACTTAGATTAGCAGTATGCCCGTTCAGGGTTGATAATTTAGGTACTGAACGTACTTCTACATTACTGTTGTTTTCCAACGCACTAATACTGACGTAGAAGTTAGGCGTTACCTTGCCTATATTGATGGAGCTGTTTCTGCCCAATCTAGACAAAAAGCTATTAATAGCGCCTGAACTAAAGGTATAATCAATACCAGGAAAGATCTTTCCTGGGTTTTTAACGCTGTCTGATACACCCGCTGAAATACCCGTTTTAACGCCGTGTCCTTTACGAATATCGATCATGGTAACTTCTATCATTACCATTGGAACAAGCTTATCTAACTGCTTGATAAAAGACTCAATTTCATTAATTTGAGGAGATGATCCTGAGAGAAGGATGGTATTCTGTTCTCTGAATTCTTTAATTTCTATTCCTTTTTTCCATTCATTTGGAATCATATTCTGAATGGTGTCTAATGACCTATTTTGAAGTTGAATGATCTTATGTGCTCTTAGACCTTCTATTTTCCTGTCACCAATCATATAAATTCCGTTTTCCAAACGATAGGTATAATCCGTCCCTTTAAAAAGAGCTGTTAAAAGATTATCATAAGTGATATCGTTGACACGCATAGTGATGGTTCCTTTAATATCGGAATAGAGAAAATAGCTGGCATTAATTTCTTGGGCTGCTCCTTTAATCAGATCTACCATATTGACATTCAACGCATCTACACTGAGCAGTTTCCGGCCTCCTTCTACCCTGCTTTGCAGGCTAAAATTACCGCCACCACCCGTACTTCCGGCATTTACAGGTCTCAAGTTTCTTTTTACCGCAGTACTTTTTTCATTATTGATGAACAGTTCTTCTCCTTCTCCGAGAGGCTGAAATATAAAAACGTTGTCATTCGTTTTTACAAGTTTCAGTTCGTTTGCAAAAGCTAACTTCTCCAATGCTGTTTCAAATGGGGCATCAGATAAAAAGGCGGTTACTCTTTTTGTGAGCAATGTGGTTGGTACAACTACATTTTTTTGGGAGATCTGGGTAATTTTTCGTGCCACATTGGCCAGCGTATCGTTATTCAGTTCTACACTTAGTGTATTATTGTCTCTGTTGTAACGGGCGTTGATCTCTTTAACCGGGATTACAGGCGTAGGCTCGGCAGCTTTAGTAACCGACATAATGGAGCCGATCAGGTTAATATCCAGCCCATATTGTTTTGTTAAGAAAACCAACACATTTAAAGCAGTTTCATTGGTAAAGTTATTGTATACTTTAAAATTAAGCTGAGGATCTATATTGATGTTTAGATTATTGGCTTGTGCAAGTGCCCGAAGAAATTCCTGGACGGACACATTGGAAACGTTCATCTGAACTTTCTGGTTTAATCCTGGCACGGTGATGGCCAGATTATTCAATCTCTCCTGAACTAGTCTAACCCGTTCTGCCGCCGCTGGCGACTGGGCAAAAACATGGATACCGAGCAAGATTAAAAATGCAAAACTCAAAAGTATTTTTCTGTATACTTGGTGGAGACTCTTCATTAATTAGTAAATAGTAATGGGTATATTTCTTCTATTGTCGTTTGTCCACTGGCAAATAGGGCAAAGGCATTTTCTCCTAAGGTTTTTATTCCCCGTGCCTCTAAAAGCGGATTCACGTATAAATTGGCCTGTTTTATTTCATTTGTCAGTTCATGATCGAGAGGAATTACTTCATAAACTGCTTTCCTGCCGCTATATCCTGTATAATAGCATTTTTCGCAGCCTGTAGCTACATAGTGATGGCTAACATGAGCAAAGGGTTTAAATTGTTTAGGATAAGCTGCCGGATCAAATTCTTCCTGAACTTTGCAGTTTGAGCATAATAAACGCAGTAATCGCTGTGCTACTGAAGTGTTCAGCGTATTGGCGACAAGGAATGGAGGTATTCCCATATCCATCAATCTGGAAACTGTTCCCCAGGCGGAATTGGTGTGTACGGTGGATAATACCAAATGCCCAGTCAAGGCTGCTCTAATGGCCATGTTTGCCGTTTCAGGATCACGGATCTCCCCTACCATGATTACATCTGGATCCTGTCTTAAAAAGGTTCGCAATGCGGAGGCAAAGGTTAAACCAATACTTTCTTTAAGTTGTACCTGGTTAATTCCTGCAAGTGTGTACTCAATCGGATCTTCAATGGTTAAAATATTCCTGGTTTCTTTGTTAAGGTATTTTAAGGTGGCGTATAAGGTGGTTGTCTTACCCGATCCGGTAGGGCCACTAATGAGAATGATCCCATTAGGTCTTTTAATGCCCTGCATATAGTTTTCCAGGTCAAAGGCAGAAAATCCTACACTTTCCAATTCTATATGTGCTGCATTGTTGTTCAGCAAACGGAGTACAACTTTCTCTCCATGAAGGGTTGGTAATATGGAAACCCGGATATCAAATTGCTCGTCTCCATTTTTAAAATTGATCCTTCCATCTTGCGGTAAACGTTTTTCCGCAATATCAAGATTGGCGATGATCTTAATTTTATTGATCAGAGCTGGGTATTCACTTTTCTTTAAAATGTAGCGTTCTACCATCATTCCGTCAATTCTAATCCTGACGCGGCATTTTTCTTCGTAAATCTCAATGTGGATATCACTGCTTTTTAAATTCCTGGCTTCCCTGATCAGGTCGTTTAAGAAGCCATCTCCTTCCAGAGCCAATGATGAACCCTGAAATTGGTGTTGCCCGTTTTCCTTTAAATAATGTTTACTGAGTAATGCGTTTATGGTAGCCGATGGCAACTTTTCTATGATGATGGTTTTGCCCAAAACGATTTCAAGCTCATCGGCTAAAGACATCAGATTTGTCTCTTCATCTGCGAGTACAGTAAGTTCTGTATTACTACTTGCTTTTGGTATAATACGATAATGCCAGGCTTGTTCTTTACTTATGGCATTTACTACGGCTGGACTAAGATGGAGATCAGGGAGGTTCAGGCTCATCATTAAGAATTAAATATATAAATGGGCTAAAACAGCTTGTAACCACAAATCTTCATAAAGTTTCATTTGAGGAAATATAAAACCACAAAAGAGTAAAATTATCATAAATGCAGCTTGAAGCCCTGCTAAAGGAATATGCTTATCTTGAACACTTTCGATTTGTTGTATGATACATGCATATATCAATACCAGTATAAGGCTACCAGTGTAAAACAGAATATAGTTTAGTGGTGATAAATAAAAAGCAATAGACACCAGCAGCAGGATATCTCCTAAACCCAAGTAGTCGACAGTAATATCGGTTAGTCTTCTTTTCTTAACCGAAAAATACAGCCACAACAAAAATAGCTGCAAGGAGAAGAATGCCAACGCATAGCCTGTATCTGTTAATGCCCCTATCCAGCCCATCTTCCAATATTTTATAGAAAACAGACCAAGGGCCAACACCGGAAATAGAATCCAGTATACGGCCCTATACTTCATATCCTGATAAAAGATATAAGCCAGACAAATCATCATCAGGAGCTCAATAGCTAACATATTAATCGGCTACGACTTCTTTAAGGTTTTTATCCTGATCAATTTCCCAAACATTGAATGTACCATCTCCGTCAAAGTCTGCTACGGCTGTTGCACGTGCCAGAAATCCGGTGTTATTTGCCCGTACAATCTCTATTTTGTAATTGGCTTTTCCATCCTTTCCGTCTGTAGTAAGTTTCTCTTGTATAAATCCAAGTTCAGTGAGGTCTGTACTGCATTTAGATTTTTCATAGAAATAGCTCTTTTCCAGTGTGGCTACATGTTCCAATTGCACTTTTGCTTCAGTACTCTTTGCCTTGGTAATCAGTGGCAACAGATTAGGCAGGGCCAGTAAAACCAGGATGCCTATAATAACCAATACCACAAGGATTTCTGTTAAGGTATAGGCTTTGACTTTTTTGTTCAGTAGTTTCTTCATTGTTTTTAAAAATTATTACTCATCTGGAACATTGGCAAATACATGGCAATTAGAATTACGCCTACCACTAGGCCCAGAAAGACTATAATGATGGGTTCCATCAAACTGCTCAGTGTATTGGTTTTATATTCGACTTCTTCTGTATACTGAGTGGCTATTTTCTCAAAAAAGTAATCCATTCGGTTCACTTCTTCTCCTACTTTGACCAACTGAATCATTTTTTTGGGATAAAAGGTGAAAGTGGAAAGACTTTTATGCAGTGATTCTCCTTTTAAGATATCCTCTTCTACTTTTAGCAGGGATGATTCAATAGGGTAATAGTTGATCATCTGGCGAACCAGTGCAATAGACCGAAGCAATGGCGTATCCGTGCTGATCAGCAGACGCATGGTATTTGCAAAGCGGGCGAGGTATATCTTTTTTACAAGGTCTCCGATAATTGGTACTTTTAAGAGCATTTTGGACGAAGCGTTTCTAAACCAACTGGTTCTGCGTTTAAAGGTATAAAAGCCAAAACACAAAACAAAGAGCAAAATAAAAAATAAAAAATATTTGTCAAACCAGCCTGAAATTGAAATAATCAGCGCTGTGATCCAGGGTAGTTTACCTCCGAACCGAAGAAAGACATCGGCAAACATCGGCACCACAAACTTGATCATGAACAACACTGCTCCCATAGAGGTACAAAGTACAATAGCGGGGTAAGAAACGGAGCTTACTATTTTCCTACGCTGCTGGATCTTACTTTTATAATATTTTGCGAGGTCTGTTAGTACATCGCCAAGTTTACCGGTTTCTTCTCCAATTTTAAGGCTGTAATACTCATAATCACTAAAACGTCCAGTTTCTTTTAAAGCTTCTGAAAGTGCCAGCCCGGAGAGTACTTGCTTACGAATACCTTCGAACAGAATTTTATCTTTTGGATTTTCCTGATCTACCAGGATCAAATCTAAGGCTGTTCTTAAATCTATTCCTGAAAGTAAAAGGGTACTCAGTTCAAGATAAAGGGCTTCCTTCTTCTTATCTGGAACCTGGCCATTCCCAAAACTGATGTCTTTGTTCATGAAACCAAACAGGTCGCCCTTTGGCTCTGGTGCTGCCTTGCCTTGCTTCTTTTTGGGGTATCTGGATATATCAATTGCCGGCATAAAACTCAAATAAATCTTGTGAACTGTATTGTTTTTTGTAGCTCAATGGCATAGGTTGCCCGTCTGCATGAATACTTAGCCCGAGTTCATCTAATATTGCCCCCGTTTCTTTGTCTTGCCGCTCGAAAAGATAATGGATGTTATCCAACGACATTTTAAAAGAATCTGTTCTTAGGCTAAACTGGTCACGGATGATGACATCTTTGGAAAAAACATAATTTATTTTACCTCCGGATTGTTCAATAATTATCCCCTGCGGAGATCTGGTAATCGTTTTTGCAGATTCAAAATCATTTCTTAGGCGCTGATCAATAGCCATCAGATCTGCTGTTTTTTCCTGCTTCCTTTTATAGTCCAAATAAGACCTGCTTACAATTCTATAGGCTGTATAGGTAATGGCGATAGCGATCGCTGCTATAAGCATAGCAATCGTTACCTCCATTAAGGTAAAAGCTGAGACTTTTTTATTCAACCGCATCTTGATCTTTTTTTACAATCCGTTTGATCTTGCAGGCTTCTTTGCCATATTCAGAGGCCGAAACTTCTATCACCACCAGATCAGTATATCCATCCAATGCCTTAATTTGCTTTTTTAAGATTACACTGTCTACGACCAGCTCCTCGTCCTTCCAATTTTTTGAGTTTATACTTTCCTTAATAACATCCTCTGAAATCTTGCGCAAATATTGTTGCCGGAATGACGGAGAGGAACGCGTTACATTGGTATAAATTCCTATGGCAAGGGTAAACACAGCTAAGATCACCACCATAGCAACAATAACTTCCAATAATGTGGAAGCTCTTAAATGTTTTCCTTTTAATTGAGCCATTTGAGAATGTGTTGTTCTACTTTCGCAGGGTTAAATAATACAGAACTCAAATAATATTTATTCAAAGCTTTTCTATCTAGCCGGATATCTATCAAGTAATTTTCATATAATGTTGAGGGTGTTTGTATCAGGAAACGTTTTGTATATACTTTTCCTTCCACTCGTAGTGGTTGGTTCATTTTAATATAACCGACCGCGAATATCTGGCCTTTAACCAGGCAATTTTTACCTAAGGAAACCATCGTTTGAAGTTCACTTCGCTCCTTCTCATAACTCATTAGAATTCCTGCAAATTTTGATGCTTCGCCAAGTTTTACAGTGGATTGTAGCTTAGCTGTATCTGGTTTAAAAACACCTGCAAAAGACGGATAGTTAAATTCACAGTGTTTTCCAATAACAATAGAATCTTTTGCAAATAGCTGGCAGCTGCCCTTAAATCCATCTTCTACCCTAATAGCGGGTGCATAAATTTGTACATCTTCCAAAATGGTCTGTGAAGAAATATTTAGAATGCTGTCGCAGTATATCTGGATCTTCCCGGTTAGCTTTATCGCACCGAGATTCGATTGTTTTGCATTGAGGTGGTAGATTACGCGTTCATTAAAAAAGGAATTACCAATAGAATCCAAATCAGGTAAGGGTTTGCCATCTTTGCTCTTAAAGTTATCAACGATGGAGTGGACTGTATTCTCATTCAATGCCGGGAGGTTTCTGGAACTATCGTTAACCTTTCCTGTAATGAGTTCCTTTCCTTCATAGCCTTTACCATCTACGTAGGCTTGTTTCAATCCTGCCTTGGGAAGGTCTCCATCTCCAATAATTTGCGTCTTGCCGCTTACAGATAATGGTCTGTCTTCGTCTGCCAGATAGATTGCCGATGGATCTTGAAAGCTGATTCCACTCAAAAAGGTCTTCTTTAATGTATCCTGAAGCTCAAACGCCTTAACGGTATTAATCTCATATATGCCCCACATTGCTTTACTTAGACTCACACTATCTTTCTGATCTCCATATAAATCTCTAAGCTCCTTTTGCCCGGAGATCCTCTGATCGACAGACAATAAAATAGCCGTTCCTGAATCCAGATTTCTGGAAAGTCGCGCTTTCCGCATTTCCTTTTGCATTTCCATTCTGTAATAGAAAGCGATGGTTAATAGAGATCCGGTGAGTATCGCAATCAGTAAAGAAATAATAATAACGATATAGAGGGCGGCGGCCTTTAGCATGGCTAAAAGATATTTTTAATGAATTTTGGCACTATACTTTTCCGCTGTGCCTCTTTTCCTTTCTTATAGAATTTTAGTTTCGTGCTGTCGCCTGCTATAACTTTTTGGTTACCACTTAACAGATCATTGGTATAGCTGCCGCTTTCAGTTAATTTACCGGTTTCATCATATTCATGATAAGGACCGTTTTTTAGTCCGATACTCCAGTTAATCTCTTCCATTAATACACCTTGCCCATTCCATCTCTTCCAAAGTCCATTCTTTAATCCTTTTACAAACCAGCCGGATTCCTTAAGGTTCTTGTTCAGGTAAAAATCTTCATAACGCCCATTTAACAATTTACCACTATATCCTCCTTGTGTGGTTTTGATTTCATGCCCTGAAAACCAATAGTAAATCCGGTTATTATAGGCAGGAATACTATTTACAGGCTTCACATAAAAGACCAGATTATGGTCGTCTTCATTCAATATAACTTTATGGGTCAATACCTTTTTTGTATCCAGTTGCCCGTACGTTTGACAGGTACTTGCTATGAACAATAGACTTAAGGCAATATTCCTAAGATAAATCATTGTTTAATGTGTTTTTGTTTGCCTTGCAGGCTAATTAATATGGAATCTTTTTTGTTCTTCAGCAGTTTCACGCCATGAAAAACATCACCTTCTGACATCATGCGTTCTTCTCCATTTACGGTTATAATGGAAACGGTCTTCTTAGATACAGGATTAATGATACGGCCTGCATATTTTACGATATTCCAATCTATTGGTGGGGGTAGGTTTTGCGGGGCCGGAATCGGCTTAATTACTTTAGAATTATCTTCTGCTTTTTTTTCTACTGTAGCGGGCGTACCCAGGAATGGGTCTCTGTAATTGAGGGACAGTTTTACTGTATCTTTTTTAGGCATATACTGATCATAAGGTTCGTGCGGTACTTTCGAAATACCGCTTTTTATGGTATAATCCTCTTCTGTAGTTTTGGCAAAAATCTTATACAAGACAATTCCCCATACAACTGCTACTGCACAGATCAGCAAATAAGTGGTTGTCTTATTCTTCCCTTCCTGCATTGTTTATTGAATTGTAAAACTCCTCATTTCTCCTTTTACACTTGTATTTCCTGCATCATCTATTGCCCTTAATTCCCAAAGCACCTTTTCTCCAATATTTGAGGAGCTAAAAGAATAAGTTAAAGCTGTTGTAGTGACGGGAAAAGTAGCACTATATGGTGATAAATCACTTTTATAGACATACAATATGTATTTTTTTGCTCCCGCAGACGCAGTCCACTTTAAAGTAACAGGGCTTGTTACAGATACATTATTTGCTGGGCTAGATAACAAAACAACATCTGGTGGGGTACCGTCATAAATAATATTCTGGATGGTGGACCATTTTGATTCGGTAGTCCCACTGAATGCCTGGACTCTCCACTGGTAAGTTTTATCTTTGTCAAAAACTGCCGAATATTCCAAATTTGGGGTGGTCTTATCCAGAAATAGTGTACTTACATCCTGAAATCCGTTTCCGCTATTGTCAACCTGGATTCTGTAGCTATCTGCTCCAAAGAGTTTCGACCATTTAAATGTGATGCTTGACTGATTGGTCACGGTGTTGTTAACTGGTGTATTTAACTGTACTTGCTGTTCTGTTATGGAGGTTGGATAAATAGTAAAAGATGCTGTTGTATAGGCCGTGGAACTGCTTCCATTTTGGGCTTTCACCCGCCATTGATAGCTTCCCGGATCAAGTGTGGATTTGAATTTAGTAGCGTTTTTTACTACAGTATCCAGCACTAGTTTTACTGTGTGATCAAAGTTGGGGCTAACGACCTGGAGTCTGTAAGATAAGGCATCTTCTACTTCTTCCCACCAGAAGACTTGTGCATATTCTTTGGTTTCAGTTCCCTCTGAAGGGGCTAGAAGTACTACCTTTTTATCATCAATAGAAGGTTCAATGAATTCTTTGCAGCCAGTTAGGACAAGAACAAGCCCAATGAGGACCTTAGAGAGGTTACGAGAGTTTATCATATCGGATTTAATGCATTTCTACATTTGGGGCAAAGTTACATTTCAAAAACAATATAATAACTTATTATCGGAATAAATTCGGGTTGATATTTAATTTTTATTAATTGGCTGAGGATTGATGCACCAGGCGGTAACTTATATAAGGTAAAAACTGTACTTGGAGGCAAACTCTTATAAGGCATTAACCTCTCTGATTTACCCGAGCTTCATTTATTCATATGAGGCTGAATTTTCTAGATCTTTTTAAGTATTATGTACATGAATTCAATAAGCAGTCCAATATATAGCCATTGCGGATTCTACAATTAACTTCTCAAATCCTCTCTATAATTTCTATAAGAACATCCAGCGCCCAAGCCCAGATCTTTGAATAACAACGCTCCTCTCACAAATTTTACCCAGGCTTTACATGGGTTATCCTTTCGATGTTTTTAAGTCTACTAATGTTATCTTTTGTTAAATAAAATCTTATTTGATGTTTGAAATGATACATTTATTCCAAATTTATTTATGGAATTTTAAACTAAATTGAGTCCTGATATTAAAGTATATGGAAACAACATTTAATAAAAAACCGGCCTTATCGCTCTCCACAAAAAAAAGGGAAATCATTTTCGATGTGATCACCTTTATATTTATAATGCTTTTTGTATATACCGCGTCGAGTAAGTTGATGACACATGAAAGCTTTATGAAAGTATTAGGGAGATCGCCATTGCTTGGTCCGTTTCATGTGCTTCTATCCTACCTGATTCCGGCAGTGGAGATCATTTTAAGCGGCTTACTGCTGCTGAATAAGACCAAAAGGCTTGGGCTTATTCTTTCACTTGCATTGATGCTTGTGTTTACTGTGTATTTGATCTATATGATCAATTCCGGAGCAACCTTGCCTTGTATGTGTGGGGGCGTGATCAGCTTGCTGAGCTGGAAACAGCATATTTTCTTCAATCTTGGATTTATTGTACTTGCCATTGCCGGGCTCCGGCTGCACAAGTAAATAAGACATTTCGTGAGAGATACAGGGAAATGCTGTGCCCTGTTTAAAGAAATGCAGCAAGTTTTAACCAACATTTTTTATACCCCTTATTATGAAAAGATTATTATTTGGTCTTTTTGCAGCTGGCGTTGCATTAAGCATGAGTGCTTTTACCACTTTTACGCCTAAAAACAAACTTATGACATTTTATTACGTCTTAACTACTGCTGGTTTTTATCAAAGAGTGAGTTTCGTTCCTGACGGTGACAACTGCTTAGGCACCGCGGCAAATAAATGCTATTTAGGTTACTCTTCTGATCAAGGTCAGTCGTTTTCAATAAATTCCATTCCTGCCGCACCATCAATTCAATCTGCAACATTTGGTCTGTATATTCCATAGGTAATTAAATGAAGGGGGTGTATGTACACCCCCTTCATTTAATTACCTAGGATTTTGCTCAATTCCGCTTAAGGTAATTTCATCATTAGGGATAGGAAATACATAGCGGGAATCATTGGGTGGTAAAGTATAGGTGATACCATTTAATACACGTGATAAAGTAATATTGGCACCTTCTTTATTCAATCTTTTCAGGTCATTCCAGCGCATGCCTCTCCATACCAATTCTTTTCTTCTTTCCAGTAATATCTTCGTTAAGGCATCGGCAGATGAGGAGGCGTTTACAGGTTGAAAGGTTTTACTTTTATCAAAACGAAGTGCCAGTAATTGGTTCAATTTGTCCATTGCGGATTTTGTTTCGTTTCTTCTGGCCAGGCATTCTGCTTTGATTAAGTACAACTCATCTGTTGCCAACCCCGTAAATGGATAAAATCCGTTCCCATTATATCCTCTTTTTTTATAAAAACTACCATCTGCATTTTGGCCATAAAAAACTTTTAGCCTTAGATCGCTAGGTGCATATAATGCAATCAATAATGCCGAAACTCTATCTGGTGCCTCCACGTAATTTGCGGTCATATATGAATAATTACCATATTGTCCATAGTTGCAGATCAATTCATCATTGGTTCTGGAAAACGGAGTCATGGAAGTTTGGCTAACTACATTGTAGTCTATCAGCTTGCTGTATAGCGCAAGTGCTTGCTCTGCATACTTCTCCGCAGCGGTATAATTTCTCATGTCCAGGGAGATCCTGGCCAGTAAGGCATAAGCTGCAATTTTTGAGGGTCTGTTTAAATTGGCCGAAGGTCTTTCCGATGGTAACAAGCTTAAACTTTCGTTTAAGTCCGCAAAAATCTGATTATAACTTTCTTTTAATGAAGCTCTTGGTTTCAAATAATCAATCGCAGAAGCTAAGCGTAAAGGTATACCTAAGTCGGTGTTGGCCGAAGCTGCGTCGTAAGCTTTACAGAAAGTTCGGGTCAAATTATAAAAAGCAAAAGCTCTGGAAAATAAGGCCCAGCCTTTTAAGTATTGGCCTTTTGTTGAGGAGGCACTATCCGATTTCACTAGGCCTTCCAATACAATATTTGCATAGAAAATCGTTTGGTAAGGCAAATTCCAGTCTGAAATTCCGGTATCC
>NZ_QAIL01000120.1 GCF_003061025.1 Pedobacter sp. HMWF019
GATTAAAATATTTGCAACGTAATAGAGGTCTTGTTACATTTGTATCAAGCAAACGATAAAAAAACAAGTTCTTTAACATTTGCTTACCTACTGTAGGGTGGTGGAACTGGCAGACGCACCTCCTTGTCTCGGTGGTGGAGATTATGGAAAACCCGTAAGGGCTAACCACTCCTTGAAGGTTCGACTCCTTCCCCTACAGCGATTATAAAGTAAGTTATAAAAAATCAACCTAAACCAAAGCTTACTTCATAAGAATACGTACATTAATATCATGTTGGGTGGTGAAATTGGCAGACACACCTCCTTGTCTCGGTGGTGGGGATCATGGGATAAACACAGTTTATGGGTTGACCACAAATTAATTTTTTGAACTGAGGCTAACTTCCCCTTGAAGGTTCGACTCCTTCCCCAACAGCCAGTTTTTTTATGAATAATAAGTTAGTTAATTGAGCGGACCAGGATTGGCCGCTCTTTTTTTGTTTTACCAGCTGCTTCCTGCGCCACCGCCGCCGGATGATCCGCCACTGCTTGTGCTGCTGGAAGAACTGCTTGAGGAGGAGCTGCTGGAAGAACTACTACTGGAAAATGAAGAAGAACTGCTGTCATCACTGGAAATGGAGATTTTTGCAATCTCAAATTTGACTGAATCTTTAAATTTGCAATTCGCACATATGGAATAGGTGTATCCATAGCCTTCTGAATAGGTCGTGGCAGATTTTATCACCTTCCTTTTATCAAATTTCAAGGTGATAAAATGGCATTCGGGGCACTCCCTGGCTGTAGACTTGATGTTTTTGTAGTCGAGGATCAAGTGTTCTTTACAGGAAGTGCATTCCCATACATCGTAATCAATGGAGTCTATACGCTCTTCTGTAAGCTGGCCTTTGGATAAAAACTGATCTTCCTGTTCGTCATCCAGACAAACCATAGGCTTTCCACATTTTTCGCAGTCCAATGGCGCATTTCGCAGTTGATATAATCTTTCTTTATAGGTCTTCCAATAGGATTTTAAAAATGGATAAGGAAATATTTTTAAGACTGCATGTTCCATGGAGGCATGTGTTTCCTGCCATTTTAAATATTGCTCATGCCGGCTTAGGTTTTTAAGGGAGGATTTTAAGATGGAGCTTAAAATGAAGAAATGGAGGTTTATGTAGATTAACAGGAACAGATAGAAAATAACAAGGTTTCTAAGGATAAACCAAAAGCCAGGAAGGGGATCCATAAAACTGATCCAGATGACCAATGCGGAAGGGACTAAGACCAGGAAATAGGAGACAGGATTTAACCATTTGTTCTTAAAGCGATATCCATTTAAACTTGAACCAAGTGCAGCGGCGATGCCGATATAAAATATCAGGATTGGAATAAAGGCAAGAAGGGCTATAAGGCCCGGGCCGTTCTTTGAGGGAGAAGATGCCTGTAGGTTTTGTGTAAATGGTCTTTGATTTTCAACATAGGCTGAGGCACTGTCTGCGACAGCCAAGCCGACCTCTGGTGTGGTTGTAGGAACAACAGCAACTGCAACAGTGCTGTCCGAAGGGGCCAATTCTGGTTGGTCTTCATCTTTTAATCTGGCCATTACCGCGTCCACTCCTGAAATGATAGCGCTGTCAAAATCATTGTTCTTTGCATGAGGAATCATGAGGTCTTCCTGGATTCTTTTACAGATCATATCCGGAAGCATGCCCTCCAATCCATAGCCTGTTTCAAATTCAATTCTCTTCTGATCTTTCACCACCAGGATCAGTAATCCATTATTGGTGTCTTTGCGGCCGATCTTCCATTTTCTGAACAATTCATGGGCAATGTCTTTGGGAACGTTATCTCCGATACTTTGAACAAAGACCACATCGATATGTGCCGTGCCGGCCTGATCCAGTTTGCTGAGTTCATTGTTCAGTATAGATACAGTTGCAGTGGAAAGAATATGATCAGGATTGCTGACGTAAGTTTCTCCGAGTGTTTTCGGATCTGGGATGGTATTTAGTATTTTGTCTTTTGCAGGGGGAGCTTTGCAGCTCGCTAAAAACAAAAGACTGATGGTAAAAAATAAACAGGCAGATTTTATCATAAACAATCAGTTTTATAGAAGTAAATATAAGGGTTTCGTGAGGATAATGTTCCCTTGAAACTTTTCCTAATATAAAATAAAGGCCTGCTTGTCGATTGGAATTGCCTGTTGGTCGATCACAAGGCCGGAGTGGTCTAATGGTGCAATACACAGCTGCAACGTTTTTGCCTTTCTGCAGTCTTATTCCCAAAAAAACAGAAGATATTAATAGCCTCAGGGCATATAAGGACTTGCCGAGCCGGCCCATCGTGGCCGGGGAGGTGCAAGGTGAATAATAATAGGACGCGGTTTGGTGGATGCCAACCGCTTTCTTTTTTTTATAGCAGCACAATAACAAAACTTGTCGGTTAAAATTCACCGTTCGTCGTTTTTCCTGCTTAACTTATATAATACTGTCGTTTGTGTGCAACGTTTTGATTTTCAGTGTGGTCTTATCGGGAAATAAACATCAAGATTTCAAAAAAAAACCGATATGAAAACTTTAATCAAAACCCTATTTGCAGCAGTGATGAACATCCTTATTGGGATTTCTGCCGCTACTCCTTCTTTTGCAAATGAAGGCACAAAAGGAAGGCTCATGCTCGCTGATACTTCAGATTATTCCATGCTTAAAGTTAGTGGAAATGTAAAGGTTTATCTCCGTCAGGGCAGCCGGTACAGAGTGTATACGGAATTTGCCGAAGACCTGGGCCGGGTGTCTTTTAAACGAAGAGGGCCTAAACTGATGATCCATTCCGCAACGCAGGAAACCATTATTGTTTTTGTGACTGTAAAAGACTTGAAAAGGGTTGAACTTTGTGATCAGGCAAGTATAGGGTCGCAAGGCAGTTTGAACTTTCCTATATTTCAGGTTCTGTTAAAGGATCGGGCAGAGGCGAATTTAAAGGTGTGTGCGGGGGACTTGTATACCGTTGTTAATGATCAGGCGATGTTGAAACTCAGTGGCTCTTCCGACAGTCATACGATTAAGAAAGGAAAGTTTTCTACGTTGAAATTGCAACATTTTGCTTGTTCAAATACAGAGACCCTTCAGTTTGAAGATGCTTCCCTTGCCTTTTTAAAGGAAGATCAATTTTAAGGTTTAACGGATGCTTCATGGAAAAACTTGTGTAACTGGATTTGGTTGGGTAGATTTGTCCATGAGCAAAAAAGACCTTAAAAAAAGTAAAAGTAATAAGTTTAAGCTACCAAGAAAGCTTAAAAAAGCGCAAACAAAGGCACGTTTAAAGCAAGCTTCAGAATATCTTTGGACTGAGCTTGCCAAGGGCTTTGAACAAAAAGGCTAAACCAGGTCATCTTCATGGCTGGTTCTAAAAAGTTCTATACCATTCTCATCCTGGGGTCTTTGTCTGCGCTTGGACCATTTTCTATTGATATGTATTTGCCGGGATTCGATTCCATTGCAAAAGATCTGCATACCAGTATTCCTAATGTTGCGCTTTCCTTATCCAGTTTTTTTATTGGAATTTCGGCTGGACAGTTGCTTTATGGGCCTCTTCTGGATAAGTTTGGACGAAAAAAACCATTGTATTTTGGGTTGGTCTTGTATATTCTGGCCTCTATAGGTTGTTTGGCTGTAAAGGATATTAATCAACTTATTGTTTTAAGGTTTGTGCAGGCTATTGGAAGTTGTGCAACTGCAGTGGCTTCTGTGGCCATGATACGTGATCTTTTTACCGTTCAGGAAAGTCCTAAGGTCTTTGCCTCCATTATGCTGGTGATTGCTGTTTCACCTATGCTGGCGCCAACAGCCGGGGGCTATCTGATCGCTGGTTTGGGATGGCCCTATGTATTTGTTTTTCTGGCGCTGATGGCCCTGGCTATGCTCTTGTCTGCTTTCTTTTTTCTGCCGGAAAGTTATCAGCCAGATCCTGGGTATTCGTTGAAGCCAGGCCCCATTATCAGGAGTTTTTTAGCGGTTATTGCTGAGCGTCAGTTTTATACATATGCCTTGATTGCTTCTCTGGCTTTTGCAGGCCTGTTTGCTTATGTGTCTGCATCACCTATTGTGTTTATGAACCTGTATGGGGTAAGTAAAACGGGATACGGATGGGTATTTGCCTTGTTGTCTGTTGCTTTTATAGGCTCCAGTCAGGTAAATAGTTTAATGCTGAGGTGGTTTAGCAGTAAGAAAATAGTTTCTTTTGCTTTGGTTGCACAGGCATTGTGCAGTGCATTGTTCTTGTTTGCAGCTCATCAAGACTTGCTTAATTTGTATAGTACTATTGCTTTTATTGCCTTGTACCTGGCTTGCCTGGGTCTGATTAATCCAAATGCGGCTGCGCTTTCTCTTGCACCTTTTAGTAAAAATGCAGGCAGTGCTTCTGCCTTAATGGGGGCCTTGCAGATGGGATTAGGTGCAGTAGCTTCTGTAATAGTCAGCTTGTTCCCCGAAAGGTCGACCTTACCTATGCCGCTGATTATGACCGTTTGTGCTTTTTCAGCGTTAATTTGTCTGTTTCTTTATAAGGGAAGAAAATAGACATGGAGAGCGCGTTGATTCTTAGTTATTCTAACTTTTCCAAACCCCGGATTCGATTGTTTTTTTGATGTATTCCGAAAAATCTGTTGGTTTTCTTTTAAGAAGGCGCTCCAGACCATTAGTAAGATGCGCATTTCTTCCGTCCAGTACTTCTGAAAAGAGATAATCAAGCAGCGAGATGTATTCTTCGGGAACCTCAAAGGATCTGAGCAAGTCTGTATACGCCTGAGGAGAAACTTGTTCGTAGAGAATAGGTTTTTCCAAAGCACAGGCTATTTCTTCAATGGCTTGAGGAAATGTTAAAAGGCGGGGGCCTGTAAGTTCATGGCATTGATGCCGGTGTTCATTATTGATGAGCGCGGCTACTGCGGCCTCGGCAATATCATTGGCATCTATGAATGGCTCTTTGGTATCTCCGGAGGGTAGTACAACGTGACCGGCTCTTATAGGATGCAGGAGAAAGCTTTCACTGAAATTTTGTGCGAACCAGCTGGCGCGGAGAATGGTCCAGTCCAAACCACTTTGCTTTACAATTTCTTCGCAATGTTCGGCCTCTGGTTCTCCTCTGCCTGATAGCAGGACGACTTTATTTATGCTGTTTCGGGCGGCGAGAGCAGTGAATTCCCGGATGCTGTCTGGGGCTCCTGGCGCGGCGAGGTCAGGCTGGAAGGAGAGGTAGATGGATTTAACGTCCTGGAGTGCAGGAATCCATGTCTGGCGGTCTTCCCAGTCAAAAGGGATGGCGGCGGACCTTGAACCGATTCTTACAGGCAGACCGAGTTGGTTTAGGTTTTCTACGATTCTTTTACCTGTTTTGCCGGTACCTCCAAGTACCAAAATGAGTTTGTCTTTGCTTTTCATAATTTTTGATCTTTAATTCAAAGCTAGGAGATGCCCGATGGACAAAATAGAACAAAACCGACAGGTGTTACGAAGGCCTGAGTTGGTTTAGGTTTTCCACGATTTCGAACGATTTTTTTTGGTACTGAAAAGGGGAAAATCCTGCAAATTCCTTAAATGAACGGATGAAGTGTGACTGGTCAGCATAATTATTTTCATAGGCTATATCTGAAAATTTATCGTATTCATTATTTCTTAGTTGTATTAAGGAGGCCTGGAAGCGGCAAATTCTTGAGAAAAGCTTTGGTGAGATACCAGTATAGGCTTTGAATTTCCTTTCCATACTCCGCTCTGATAGGCCAAGATCGTCTTGCAGACTTTTTAATGGGACAAGGCCCTTAGACTGAATGATTTGTGCGAGTGCCTGTTTCATCGCTGCATCCTGCAAATGAAGGCTGCTTTTTTGCTCCATATCCAGGAAATAAAAGAGGATTTTAAGCTGGTCATTTGCCGAAGGAGCATACAAAAGCTGGTCGGAGAGTGCCGGATGTTTCTTCTTGACAAGGTCCTCTAAATTTAAACAGGAGTTGGTGAGTTCTTCGGCAGGAAGACCAAATAATGTTTTTAGGGCATTGGGGTAAAAATGGATGCCAATGGCCTGGAAATTTCCAGTTAGCTGTAGTTCGGCATAACGGGTACTTTGTCCGAAAAGGAAGAGATCAGATAGTTGTTTGTTTCCCTGGTAAAGGGTTCCCTCACTTTTGGGTTGGTAGATGAGGCCCGGACAGCCGTCGGCCATTGTTCTGAAGGGAGTGGTGCTGTTTTCCGCATGCTCACTTTCCAGCGTCCAGCAGTATCTGATGTGGTTTCTAAGATGTTCCGGGGGATGGATTTCCTGATAGTTCATGCTTCAACACTTTAGTTATTAGATATATCTGTTTGTGTTTTGTTAGCCGCATC
>NZ_QAIL01000121.1 GCF_003061025.1 Pedobacter sp. HMWF019
CCTAAATACAATCAACCTATGTTGATGACTGTTGGCTTCTTTTCGTAATAAATTAACTAACTATACTAAAAAAAGAACTGCAGGTGAACTCCTGCTCTGCTCTGAAGATGGAAAAGAAATCTTTTTCAAAATAATCAAGTAACACTTAATTGAAGGTATTTCCTATCAAAACAATTGATATACGTAACTGCCCTTGCACATTGTAAGGGCGGTTTTATAATTTTCTTGTTCACTTTTGATTAACCGCTCTTCCAGGCTCTTTTTTTCTATTTTCATTTTTTCAATCAAATCAGAAAAATCATATGGATGTTCCAAGCCCGAACCGGTTTGACTGCAAATCTTATTATCTTTAAGATATCCTGCTTTCAATTTTAGAAACAGCATATCTACTGAGTCCAAGGCCTTGCATTAAGCTGTTTTGTTTTATTCCTAATGCTTTTCTAATAGTGGAAATACTTTTACCGATGTTCATATGAGATAGCGTTTTTTTATTGGATTTGAGAGGTTTATTCTAAGGCAGTAATTTCTTTATATATTTGACAACTGCTTTGAAGTTAATGTGGGACCTGTGATTGGATTAAAATTGGATATTTAATCCAACAAATGGTGTTTTAAAGGATGGCTTCGGAATAATAATTGTTATAATCTACCATTTATGAAAGACAAAGATAGCCTTCAATTGTTCTCTGATTTGCTTGCTGAAGTACGTGATACCAACCTTCCGCTATCAAGTGAGGCTTATAGCCGAATTGAACAAGCTTATAAATACTTAACTGATGAAGTTTTTGATAGGATCGCAGAGAATCAAAAGGAGGGGAAAAGGTATATCGTTCAGCTTAAGAAATCTATGAATGAACTTTATGTACAAAGCATTGTCTTGTTTGGCCGTTTTGATGTTTCTATGGGTGCATTTCGATTTATGAAGAAGGAGCCTGATAGGTATAGAGCTAAGGTTGTTTATGTTATCATGGAACAGTTGGAAGCCATCAATACATTTTTACACGAATTCAAGTCATTGCCAAAAATACAAAAGGATGCCTAACAATGAATCTTTCGTCATTTCGACCATAGGTTACAATTGATTTTTATATTAAGAACTTCGCAAATCATCCAGAAAGTAAGTTCGTTTTAAATGTATTTATATTAAAAAGTCTAAGTTTTTGTGCTCCATACAAATCATAAACATCCCAATCAAAATCGGATTTTAACCTTTTCCCTAGATGTTAGGTAGTGGTTATAAATATAGACGAGTTTATACTTAAATTCACTATATAGCAGTTGCAGCTAAAAAAAGAAACAAGATCGGTGAGTGATTCGGTGGGTTAATTCTTGAT
>NZ_QAIL01000122.1 GCF_003061025.1 Pedobacter sp. HMWF019
TTTTAATTGTGATGAAGCTATCAGATATTCATCCCACTATGTGGTTTGAAAATCATGATGGTTTCATACTTGTCTTTTATTTAATTTTAGTTTTTAAGATCAGTATCCCACCAGGTTCTCCGGTCAATTTCAGAAATCCATCTGGTCCATTTTTTACAATAAATCCTTTATTTGAAGCTATAGTATAGGTCTTGAATGGCAACTTTAAGCTTGTTGTATTTCTCTTTTCTGAAATAACTTTTACCTCTGCAATCTTTCCATCAACTTTATTTGCACTGACCAGAAATGCGCCCTCAGTCCGTAAATTTTCAAAAGATAGGTTTTGCCATCCTTCGGGAACTGCAGGCATAATTTCTATGAAACCGGCGTAGCTCTGCAGCAACATTTCTTGTAAACCTGCGGCAAAGGCAAAATTTCCTTCCAGGGTAAAAGGTCGGTAGTGAAATTTGGACAAGCCCGATTTGGTCTGGTCTCCGTTTAAATGAAAACTGTTAATGGAGCAAAAAGCACGGGCAAAGATCTGTAAATCTTTTGCAGCTCCGTTTCCGTCTTTTGCCCTTGCCTTCATATTCGCCAGCCAGGCATAGGAATAGCCACACCAATAATCAGGACCGATGCTATCCAGTAAGCCAATTGAATTTTTAATAATGGATTGTGCTCTTGGTCCATCTTCCCATTTAATTAAGCCCAGTGGATGAATGGCCATCATATGTGAAAAATGACGGTGTGACTGGTTATAAGCCATTGTTGGTGAAAACATCAATTCACCTTTTGCCGTAAGGGCATAATCGTCAAACTCTGCAAATATTTTAGCCCAATGTGCGGCTTCTTTTTTTAAGCCGAGTTCTCCTGCCAGTTCGGAGGCTGTTTTGAAAGTGGATTTCATTAAGGCCAGATCGTAGTTCGTGTTTTGTAAAAACCAGGCTGTTATATCATTATCATTGATTTCCGGACTAGAGCTAATCTTTAATTTACGATGACCTTTATCATCTTTCAGGGTTATGTTTTCCAAAAATACAGCGGTTTGCTTCAGCCATGGATAGGCTTTATTTTTAAGAAATTCTCTATCCATACTATACCTCCATTGCAGGTAGTAATGTTGTCCCAGCCAGGAAGATACGGTGGGCGAAAGCGCATACTGGATCCAGCCACCCATTTCGGTACCATCCAATGTGGTAACGCCAGGAACTGCCAGGCCCTCACTGTTAAAGTATAGCTTTGTGTACCGTTTATAATTGGCTTTATTCTGCTCCAGGTGGTTGATATAGCCCATGGCCAGATCAAGGTGATTACTGCTATAGGCAGGCCAATAACTGAGTTGTGTATTTAAGTCGTGGTGAAAGTCTCCTTTCCAGGGAGGTAATCGTCCATTGTCTGCAGTCCATACACCTTGCAGAGAAATTGGTGGGGCATCTTGCCTGGCCAGTGAGCCAAATTTATACTGTTCCAGATACCATTGTTTCTCCAGCAAACTATCTGGTACGTGCAGTGCAGATTTACCCCAGAAATCTTTCCACCAGGAAGTATGTGTGTTGAGTTCAGTATCAAAACTCTTCGGCACAGTTTGCTGAACAATTTCAATTGCATTCTTTACTGGCTTTTGCTCCGGATATTGAGAAGAAATACTCCAGACACCTTCTATCGTTGTGTTGTCTATCTTTTTCCACTCCACTGCAATATCATAACTAAAGCCATTCCATCCTTCCTGATGGTAGGTTACCCTGTTTCCGTTGCGTTTTATAGTGCCCTGCTTATAACCCAGCCTGGAAAGATCATCTCCTCCAACAGGATCACCCGATATCTTTACCTGCCCCTGGTATTTGGGTGCAATTAACTGGGGGTCGAATTCTCCTTGTAGATTTTGAAATTTGAACCAGCCCACGGGTTTGTTGGCGGAAACAAAGGTCTCCATCCTGGTTCCATTGGCCCAGGTCACTTTGCATAATGCATTTTTCAGGGATAAATGTACTGAAGTAACACCGCCCCAGTCTTTAGTGTTTAACTCCAAAGCACCCCCGGGAATTTTGGAAGGCGCTGGCTCATGATCATAAGGCCCGTCCAGCAATTGCTGTACTGGCTTATAATCCTTCTTGTTCACCTGGTCTATGACCCATTGGTAACTAAATTCTTTGCGGTGCAAGCCTTTCATTGGCCGCATGTCCCAAAGATCAGCCCTGTCTAAGGAAAACCTTAAATGATCTGCCTTTTGCCAAACCAAAGCCCCCAATATCCCATTTCCCAAAGGAACTGCTTCATCCCACTGGGTGGCTAGTTTATCGAAATGCAGGTCGTGTCGATCTGACTGTGCGAATACAGTGTTATACAATAAAATAAGGGTGGCAACTACAATTATCCTTTTCATTGAGAATTATTTTATAACGAGTATTAATTTACCTTTTAAAATATTGTCTTTTATTTTAATTCTTCCATTTGTATGTGGAGAGCCATAAAATGGTTCAGACCCATTATTACTGTAATCCGCAATCAGCCAGTTTATACTTTCGTCCTGTAACCAGGTTCTGGAGGCTTGTTTTCCATCTGAAAGCACGGTGATACCGTCTCCATTAGGATTTTTAAGGGAGGCGTTCTTGATATAACGCTTAGTGGAACGAAAATCATTACTGCCTAAATCATTTGCATCATCTTTCCAATCCCCTTTCTGGACAACGCCCCATTCTTCTACGGCATTCATAGGTTTTGCCTTAAGCATCGCTGTTCCTTCCGGCCTTGCAATATCATTTGAAGGGTATAGAGTGAACTCTGCCTTGCGTTTCCAGTTCAACTCATCGAATGATTTGGGAAGTTGCAGCATGAGCCCGTACTGATACGGCGATACATCGGCTTTGGTATACTGAACCTCGTATTCAGTGATCAATTTCCCGTCATTGGTAAACAGATAGCTTTGTTTGCCTTTACAGTCAAGGTAGGAAACGTTCATGGAAAACTTCAATCCGGAATCCATTTTTTGTACAACAAGATCATTCGCAAATAAAGTATAGGCCGGATAGTTTTTGAGCGGGTAAATATTGTTCTGATACGTTTCTCCCGCTACGTTTGGTTTCCCGCCATCCTCTTCATTCATAGGCACCATGCTGAATACTGGGCCTTGTTTTAAGATCTCCGTATCGCCTTTCCTTGCGGAGATAATGATCCCGGTATTTTTACTAATGGTATAGGTTATATTTCCTTGCTGCACTACGTATGCAGCCTCCTTTTCGGTATAGGACACGGTTAAATTCTGACCAGTTGGAAAAGCCTGTTCCGTATCTGTTTCGTATTTTTCTTGTTCAGCAACAAAGCCTCTCGGATCTTTAAAGCTAATTTCCAGTGTTTTTACCTGATCAGCCGGAATTTTGATGGTACCGCTGCTGCGTGAGGCAATTCCACTTTTTACTGTTTGGGAAACTCCATTTATGATGGCGGTAATATTGATCTCATTTAACGAGGTAAAGTCATATCTGTTCTCTACGCTCAATTCAATATATTTTTTACCAGCTGACGGCCAGTTGATGTGCTTTACTTTTATGGGTGAATAGGCTTTTTTCATACCGAAATACTCTGGTTTTGGTCTGCGCCATCCATCAATCGGTCCCCATGGACCATAACCTATAATCCGGCCGTCGGGCATGTGAAAAGTATCATCAATCCCACTCCAGATGGCACCACCCAGGCAACCTTTATGATAATACATTGAATCATACATCATTTCCAGAGGTTTACCGTAACTGCTGCGTACGCCCGGATCGGTTAATAATTCTCTGCGGTTGTAGCAGGAGACGTGCGCGTACTCCCCAAAAAGAACTGGCCGTTTCATGGTATCACATGCTGCTGGTCCGTTGATACCTGGGTAGTGGTATACTGCTATATCAGCTGTGCTGTGTGCGTTGTTAAAACCACCCCAGCATTGATCGTGGAAGGTGGTTGGGCGTGAAGGGTCTAGCTTTTTCACCACCGCCAGCACCTTCTCCCACAAAGGACTCCATACCGATTCGTTACCCAGCGACCAGATTACCACAGAAGGATGATTGCGACCGGCCAATACATTCTCGACATCTGCATTTACCATATAGGGTAAGAACTTTTCATCTTTATAATTCCACTTTTTCCAGATGGGCGATGCCCCATGGTTTATCCAGCAAAGGGAAGCTTCGCTTTCTACAAATAGTCCCAAGCTATCTGCGGCATTTAAAAATTCTTCGGATGGTGGATAATGTGAGGTACGAATATAGTTACAATTTGCGTCGCGGAACAGTTCGGCATCTTTACGGTCCAGTTCCGGACTGATACTCCTTCCGGTAAGCGGGTGTATGGAATGACGGTTTACACCACGCAGTTTTACAGCCTTTCCATTAACCAGCAATTGATTTCCTTTAACCTCAACCTGCCTGAAGCCAAGAGGTTGACTTATGGTTTGTACCGCTTTTCCATTAACCAGCAAAGTGCTTTTTAAATGATAAAGATTGGGATGCTCGGGGTTCCATTGCTTTGGTTGTTTTACGGAAATGGTGGTTTCAACCTCAGTTGTCGTATTGGGGCCTGCCTGCCTGGAAACCGGAGATGATTTTTGGAAAACCACTTTGCCTGAGGCATCTGTTAAAACATACTGAAACTGAACGGATGCGGGCAGACCGGATTCATTGGCGATTCCCGATTGTATTTTTAATACTGCGTTTTTAAACTGTGGGTCAAATGTTGTTGTTGCTATGGTTGAAGCTATATTGGTTTGTGGCAAAGTAAATAGTGTTACTTTACGCAACAGACCACCAACAGTGTGTACTGCATATTGCGAAGTACAAGCCAAACGGTCGCTCATGGTTAATGCCTGTACTTCTACTTCTAATATATTTTGACTGGCCTGAAGTGCTTTCGTAATGTCTACTTCAAACGGTACAAAACTTCCTTCATGTTCGCCCACTTCTATATGGTTAACCTTTATTAATGCATGAGAACTTACCCCATCAAAACGTATTTTTATTCTTTGATCTTTCCAGTCTGCCGGAATATCAAGCTTCAGGCTATATACCGCCGTTTCACCTTCTTTAACTGTAAAACCTTGCATTTCCCATTCGCCAGGCACATTAATACTGTGCCTGTCTTTACTTCCTGAAACCTGGAAATCCCATTTACCATGTAGTGAAATATGTGTTCGCTGCGTGTTTAAAACAGTGGCAGGAATTGGCGAAATCCGTGGAATATCAAATCCATTGATTTTGCCCTGTCCAAAAGAATGGCCAGCGCAAACTAACAATAAAAGCAGTATGCAAAATTTAAATAGCGATACGGTTTTAACCATTCTGATTGTTTTGTTTATAAATGATAAATTTAGTTTTATAATTCCAATTACATTATTCCATAGATCTCAAATGCCTCTTTTGCTGCCATACCTTCCTTGATCTTTTGAAAGACAACTTTTTCTCCTCTTGCTTTTTCAAAAGCAAGCCTGAATACCTCTTCTGAAGCCTCCTTTGGCACAATGCATACACCATCTCTGTCTCCAATCACATAGTCACCTGAGTTAATGATGACGCCATTCATTTCTATAGGCGTTCTAAAATCGATCACTTTACCCCTTGGCGCCTGATCCTTTGCATAACTACCGTAAGAAAAAGTTGGGAAATTCATTTCCAAAATTCCATTTGTATCTCTGGAATAGCCATTGACCACTGCTCCAACGGCGCCCAGTTGGGTTGCTCTTACACTCATAAGTTCTCCCCATAAGGCATAAGAAGGCGATGATCCAGTACAGATATAGACTTCATTTCTTTTCAAATCGTCTAAAGCTTCCAGCATTAAACCAAAAGGTTTTCGCAGAATCGGATTGTGACCGGCGTCTGAAGACTCTATAACGTCGGCTTCCAACACGGGCATTGCGATCCCGACAATTGTCATATCTGCTCGCAATGGTTGTATTTGAGGGGGTAAAAACTGATTCAGCAGACCCAGTTTATCCATGATATCGCCTATAACGGCAGTAAACAGCTCTTTCTTTACTAAAGCAATTAGTTCGTCTTCATTTGTAATTTTTCCCATAGATCGTGATGGTGTATTTATATTTATTTTGTGTTTTATTTAATAACCTTTTGCTGCTTGCGGAGCTTTTAAATTTGCATTTCTATCTAAAGCGGATTGCGGATAAGGCATTAACATGAATTTAGACTGCCAATTGCGCTCCTGAACTAATACGTTAGCGATATCTTTGGGCGTTTTCATTACGTTAGCAGCAATGTTCCAACGTCTGATATCGAAATACCGCTGTCCTTCACCTGCCAATTCTATTCTACGCTCATTACGGATAACTTCTCTAAGTTTTTCTTTAGTATTGTTAACGGTTCGGTCTATTGGTGGCATGCCTGCACGGTCTCTTATATCATCTAAGGCGGCAAAAATAGTTGCATCCGGCCCGCTTACTTCGTTTTTAGCTTCAGCATAAGCAAGAAGTATTTCTGCATATCTGATAATGCTGTAATCCTGTGGCGCGTCAAACTCTAAACCACTTGCTAATGAAGCCGGATCTAAGTATTTTTTAAAATTGTACCCGGTTGAGCTTTCACTACCTGCCACACCAGCCCAGGTAAATACATAGCCATCTTTGTATTCGTTCCAGGTTGCTCCAGGAAACAATATACTTGCATATAGACGGGTATCCCGGTTTTTAAATTCATTTATGTAGTTGGCTGAAGGTGTTTTTTTAATGTTAAAATCGGTTGCCCTTTGTTCTGGTGTTGGTGGTGTAAATGATGTACCGTCACTCTTCCAATAGGCATCAACCAAACCTTGAATAGGCGTAATAGAACTCCAGCCGCCCATGTTTGCAGTAGCAAATAAAATCCTCAATCCGTTGCCGAAAGGTGCATAACTTTGGTTTTCCTGAATATTCTGCGATACAAGAATTGCTTCTTTATTACCGTCATTGGCTGCCCAAAATTGTTGTTGATAACTGGCCAGGCCTTTATAAAATTTTTGCTTGGCGGCATCATCGGTAAAAGTTAATAATGTACTATAATCATCCTTGGTATCGTTAGCCGTTAATGCTGTTTTTCTAAAGAGCTGATAACCTGATGCCATTACTTTTTGGGCACTGGCCACTGCGTCGTCATATTTACCATATTCTAATTGAATACGGGTTAAGATGGCCCAGGCAGCACCGTTGGTAATACGGCCAGTTTGATTTGGAACACCACCGGCATAACTGGCGGGTAAATCTGCCTCAACTGCTTTAATCTCATCAATTGCAAATTGGATTACTGTAGCAGCAGGTGATGTTGCTGTAGCGGTTTCCTGAGGATCTGTGTAGGAGGTTTTTAACAAGGATACTGGTCCAAAATAATGCGCCAGCTCGTAATAGGTAAAGGCCCTTAAAACTCTGGCTTCGGCAATGAAGCGTTTCCTTAATGTTTCATCCATGGTCGCCTTACCAATGTTATCTAAAAAATAGTTATAGCGGCGTATAAAAACATAGCGGCTGTTATATCCGGCATCTAAGGTGGCATCTATACTGCCTGCAGATATGAGCGTGGCATTATTTTCCCAAGGATATTGGCAATAAGCATTATCGGCGGCGCCGTCATCATATGCATAATTAAAGGCGTTAGCTAAATATCCGTAACAACCGTTTAGCGCCAGCTGTACATCATTTTGCGATTTCCAAAAACTACCAGCAGAAAGTTTATCCTGCGGTACAAAATCTATTGACTTTTTACAACCGCCTAAAATAATAAAAGCGAGAAGCGATATATATATAAATTTTTTCATGTCCTTATAATGTTAAATTTAGACCAACAGAAAATGTTTTTAAAGATGGATAAGCTGACCTTTGTGAGGGTGCTTCCGGATCAAAATCTTTTAATCTTTTATCACCGCGGATGGTAAAAGGATTATTGCTTGATGCATAAATTCTTAAGCCTTTAATTTTTGCCCTGTCCAATATACTTTTAGGAATAGTATAGCCAAGAGTAATCGCCTTTACCCTAAGGTATGAGGCATCGAACAGCCAAAAGCTAGACAAGCCAAAGTTCTGGGTATCGTTGGTTACTCTCGGATATGGTGCATTTGGATTTGGGTTATCGACAGTCCATCTGTCCAGTACATAATTTTTAACGCCAGCACCGTTAAAAAAAGCTTGTGAAGCTTCTTCCTCTAAATAAACTTTTACATTACTTACACCCTGGGTTAATACACTTAGATCAAAACCTTTATAGTTGGCAGACAGGTTGAATCCGTAAGTAAAATAAGGTACGTTATTGCCGTTAATTATTCTATCATTCCCATCTATTACACCGTTGCCATCCTGATCTTTATACTTAATATCGCCAGGTTTTGGGTTATTGGCTTGTTTAGCATGGCTATCGATATCGGCTTGATTAACAAATAAACCTTCGGCCTGCCACATATAGAATGAACCTACCGGTTGGCCAATGCGGTTAATGAAATAAGTATCATAGGGTGCTGTTTCGTTTGCGCCTCCCAAGTCGGTTACTTTATTCCATATTTTGCTTACGTTACCACCTACAGAATAGCCTAAATCATTTATTTTGCCGTTGTAGTTTAAGGAGAGTTCAAATCCGTTGTTTTTAACTTTGCCCAAATTTACAGATGGTGATTCCCCATCTTTCAAACCTGCTTCGGCTGGAATATTTGGATCTGCCAATAAAATATCTTTGGTAATGCGGCTAAATACATCTAATTGTAAGGTAAGTGATTTAAATAAGGTTGCATCTAAACCCGCATTGTAAGTGGTTAGCTTTTCCCAGCTTAATAATGGATTGGCCAATTTAGCAGGCGTTACGCCATCTTGTTTCGATTGGTCTAAAATCACGGTGGTACCCGTATTTAAGCCATCATAAAAATCATAATCGCCTACGTTGTTGATGTTACCTAATTTACCGGCCGATAAACGTAATTTCAATTCGTTAACCGCAGTAATATCTTTCATGAAATCTTCTTGTGATATACGCCAGGCGACCGATGCAGATGGATACCATGCCGCACGATGGCCAGGTGCAAACTTAGAGGAAGCATCGTTTCTGGCACTTGCTTCAAACAAATATTTGTCTGCATAAGCATAATTTAAACGGGCAAAAACCGATGCCAGTGCACTCTCGCCTACGCCAGGTACATTATCGCCTAAATCGCTAAATGCCGTTGTATTCGCTGGAAGGGTAGAACCGGCATTAATCGCATTTAAATCGTTATTTGGAAAACCCTTACGCACCACCCTTATGGTTCTCTTTTGTGCCTTTTCGTAAGAAGCACCGGCCAAAACCTTAAAGTAATTCTTGTCTATATTTTTTTCGTAACTGGCTGTTGCCTGAGACAATAAATTCGAAGTACTTTGCCAGGCTTCTGTTAACTGGTTGGTTGTTACCGCTGTACTACCTAAAGGTTTTTGGGTAATAAATCCTGTAACAGGGTCTATTGTGTTTATAAAAGAACTGTTGAAATAGTTATAGGCATTATAAGAAAACAACCCTGATATATCCAAACCTTTAACTGGTGTATAGGTTCCATTTAAATTACCGATAAAACGATTGGTATTATAATTGGTTCTGCCACCGTCTTGTAATAGACGTAGTGGGTTTTGTCCGGCTATGGTTGCATTTTCTTTGCCTGCAGTTACACTGCCCCACTCGCCATTACTTTGTTTGGCTACGGATAGCGGGATAGATCTTCCGATACCGGTAAAGCCTATTTCTAAATTATCGTTGCTATAGCCATCTCTGATAAATGACAAATTACTCCCGATTTTAAATTTATCGCTGATTTGGGTTTCGGTATTGGCCCTTAAGGAGTAGCGTTTCAAATCCTTACCTGGAATTAGGGAACTTTGGTTGAAATATGCACCACTTAAGTAATATTTCGTTTTTTCGCCCCCTGACACGCTTACCTGATGCTCCATCATTGGTGCACTTTTGTGTAAAATTAACGCGTACCAATCGGTATTGGGATAAAGATCGGGATTGGATTGGCTTCTTATCGCCTCTAAGGTTTGAGCATCATAAAGCGGTGTTCTGCCCAAATTTGTTTCCGCTTCGTTACGTAAAATGGCATAATTATATCCATTTGTATAATCTGGCAGGTAAGTGGCCGATTGTCTACCGTAGTAAGCATTATAACTAATTGTTGGGCTACCATTTCCTTTCTTGGTCGTTACCAAAATTACGCCATTTGCTGCTCTTGCACCATATATAGAGGATGCAGAGGCATCCTTTAATACTGAAATGCCTGCCACATCATTAGGATTGATACGGGCAAAATCATCTTGGGTAACGATCACACCATCGACTACAAACAAAGGAGACGATGTTCCTAAATTTGCACGCCCCCTTATATTAATGCTGCCTAAGTCTTTGCCTAAATCGCCGGGAGACGATACAATGGCCACACCTGGTACCGTACCTTGTAAAGCATTGGTTAAAGAAGTTACCGGCCTGTTGATGATCGTTTTGGTGTTTACCGTGCTAACAGCACCAGATAAGTTAACCTTTTTCTGGGTACCATAAGCAACCACCACCACCTCATTGAGTTCTCTTTTCTCTTCTGTAAGATGAACATCCAGGTGTGTTTTTATGCCAACCGGAACTTCCAGAGAAGTGTAACTGACATAGCTGAAGACCAGTACCGGAGATTTTGCCGCTCCCAAATCCAGGACAAAGTTGCCAATAGCATTAGACTGTGCCTTCATTGTGGTACCTTTTACCACCACCGTTACTCCTGGTAATGGTGTATTCGTTGCTGCATCACGTACCGTTCCCGTGATGTTTCTTACTTGTGCCTGAGCAAAACTACCGGTCAGGAAGACCGATAATAATAATAAACGTATACGAATCATAGTGTTTGGTTTTTGGTTGAGTTGGTTTGGTTAGTTACTGGGAATAAAGTTATATGCTGGACCTCCCATTACCTCTACTTGCCTTGTCTGATACTGACACTATATTGTCCAAAATTATAGATTATCATATATTTTAAGCAAATTAGCGTATGCAGCCACTTCTGATTGAAACAAAAACTGTTTTACAGCATTCCATATTTATAAAAGAGGTTCATGTTAAGAACCTTAATAATCCGTTGCACTTTCATAATGAATATGAAATGGTGCTGATCAATACCAGTAGTGGAAGAAGAATTGTTGGGGATAGCATTGAGGATTTCAGTGCTGGGGATCTGGTACTCATGGGGCCAAATCTTCCACATGTGATGTATAATGATAAGGAATATTATGAGCCTGAAAGTGACCGGGAGGTAAAAGCTATTGTGACGTACTTTAGGCTGGATTGGTTAAACGAAGAGTTTGTTAACTCCAATGAAGTTACACAGTTCAATGAATTACTTAAAGATATCAACAGGGGGATACGGGTGTATGGAAGATCTCAAAAGCAGGTGGTCAGGCTGTTGAATAAGTTGCTGCAAAGTACGGGACTCAAAAGGATTATCAATTTGTTACATATCCTGAACCTTTTATCTGAAACTAAGGAATACAAATGTCTGGCCAGTGTTGGTTACAGCAATCCACATAATCAAAAGGATGTTCAACGGATTAACAGGGTATATAATTATATTATGAACAATTTTGCCGAAGAAATCACCTTGAAAAATGCGTCTATGCTGGCCAATATGACAACCTCTGCTTTTTGTAAGTATTTTAAAACCCAGACCCAAAAAACGTTTACCCAATTTGTAAATGAAGTGAGGATCGGCTATGCATGTAAATTGTTATACAACGATAATCTGTCGATTTCGCAAGTTTGCTTTCAGTGCGGCTTCAATAATCTGACGAATTTCAACCGGAATTTTAAACATTATGCTAAAGTTTCACCCAGTGATTTTAAAAAGAACCTCAGTATTTAGTGATCTTCTTCTCCTTTATCCGGATGATGAAGATAGATGTCTTGCTGAGGAAATGGGATTTCGATTCCATTTGTTCTAAAGGCCGTTACAATTTTCATGATCAGATCGCTTTTTGTAGCATAAATATCTCCGATGTGCTTTGTCCAAAAATAAATTCTCAGGTCAATTGAACTGTTGTTAAATTGTTCATATTGTACGATGGGGCCTGGATTTTTACTGATCCGTTGTTCATTATTTAAAATTTCAGCCAGGATCTGCCTGCATTTTTCCAGGTCTGTATCGTAAGCAATACCAATTAATATGGATATCCTTTTGCGATTTCCACCCAACGACCAATTGACCAGATGGGCATTAAGCAAATCGCCGTTAGGCATAACTACATCTGCTCCATCCCAGGTAGAAATGACACTGCTTCGAAACCCTATGGATTTCATTTTGCCACCCTGGCCGTCTACATCTACAATATCACCTACATTTACGGGCTTTTCAAATGCAATGATCAATCCGCTCACCAAGTTATTGACCAGGGTTTGCAAACCGAATCCAATGCCCACACCCAACGCACCTAATACAATGGTTATTCTATCAACCGGAATTCCCGCTGCTGCAACGGCTAAAAATAAGCCTATGCTGAGTATAGAAATACGAACGAGCAAAAGCCAGCTACCAATCCCTTCAACTCCGGATTTATCATCCTTCCCGGCACGCAGGTGTCTGTCTGAGGCAAAAAAAGAAACAATTTTGGAAATAATAACGGCAATGCCCATAATCGTAATGAACAACAGCATATTGTTTATACTAAATGAATAATTGCCGAGTGTGCGCTCTTCGCTGAAAAAATTCAAAAGAGGCTTGGACAAATAGTCGAATGCAGGAAAATTACGCCCAAATAATACGATCCAGCCAAGGATCAGCAATAAATAAAATAATACAGGGGCCTTTTTGCCTACTTTTTCAAAATTAAGATAGAACAGTTTTTTGTCCTGACCTGAGTATACATTAAAGGCAAGGAATAGTCCTTCGTTAATCAGCCGTACCGTCCAAAGAAAAAGAATAGCGATAACGACATTCAGAAAACCACTGATAAGCAATGTTTTTGCCAAATTATACCGGCCGATCATGTTGGCCAATGCGGAGATGAGCTCAAGTAAGGTCATAAAAGCAATTGACCATACAATCCACTTTTCTCTAAGCTGGTCCCTGTGTCCTTTTAATAAGATATTGATCCCTGCTATTGTTCCGAATATGGAAGTGAAAAGCATAAACCACCGTTCAACTCTTGATGCCTGTAAGACCAGATTACCCAGTGCTGCAATTATAAAGAGAGTCACCATCAATAACCATACACGCATCCAGTATTTTCTAACAAAACCTTTAAAAATAATACTGAGACAAATACAGGATATTGACCAAAAGACAACACTTAAAATAAAGGGTGGCGATAAAAAAATGAACTGAAACAAACTAACTACCAGCAAGATGGCTGACAAAAATGGATGCCGGATCACCAACTGACCATCAAAATCTGTCCTCAGCAGACCGCCTTCAATATAAATATTCTTAAGAGAACGCAGGTAAATAAATGAGGTAAGTATAAGTAAAATCATAACGACCAGTTTACCCGCATTATTCTCAACATAAAAACTAAGCGTCAGTAATCCTTTCGTTTTGGAAAAATTGAGTATTTCACCAAAAGGACGGTAAAAACCTTCAGGATCCCAAATATTACTAAATTCTCTTTTGAACGTTTGATTGGCCATATCTTTTTGATAGGCTTCAATTTCTTCTAAACTGCTCTGCAGATTAAAGACCGTAAGATTGACCTGGTTCAGTAATGTCTGGATATTATTGCTCGCAAGCGTTAATGAACTATCTACAGGACTGGTTTCATAGGCTATAACACGTATCTTTTGTAGATACTTCATTAGTGTAGTGGAGTCCTTAGGGAATTTAAACAGGGAAGGAACACTCAGTAAGGAATCCAGTTGGTACCGAAAATTGTTTAGTTCCTGAAGGTGTAGATCCAGGCTTACTTTTCGAACATTTGCCTTATTTAGCAACTGAGCCAATATTTTAGAGGTAGCAGTTAAATTGCGAAAAGTTTGTGCAGTTCCTTTGTTGGTAAAAACACCATCACCAGCTATCACAAAATCTTTCTCAATTTCCTGAAGAACTAATTTGGTCCCCGGCGTATCTAATTTACTCTTGAGGTAAATTTTTGCTTTCTGCATAGTTCTTTTCAGTTCATCAAATGTTTTGATCTGATTGATGGATGCCTTATCAGCATCAAAATCTTCTGCGCTTTTCTTTGAAGACCGTTTTGCAAAGGCTTGCATTTTCTCCACAAAATCCAGTTTTGAACTGTCTTTTACAACTGGTTTACCCACTGTATCAGTCTTCTGAGCATGAAGATTAATGCAACAAAAAAGGCATACTGAAAACAAAAAGAAGCAAAATACTTTTTTCACGAACATACTTTTACCAGGGATTAATATTCAATAATACGCAAAAATTGGTACTTAAATATCCTGGCTGACAATAACCAACTGCCAGCAACCCTTCGGCTGCCAGCAGTATTGGAGAGCAAACGATATCTTTTTAACTTAAATTATTTCTTATCCAGATTGACCCTTGCAGCTAAATGCATAAGCACCCCTACAATGACAAACAGGCCAATACTTCCAAATAGTAAAGCCAGGTCTTCAAGTTGGATGATCACATATACAAAGCAATAGAAAGTGGCAATAATGGCCGCGTAAATTGCTGCTGCTTTCTTGTTGCGCAGCAAGGATGCAATAAAGGTGCTGATCAATCCAATGGTGGCTACTGAAGCAATCAGGTAGGCGATGTTAAAGCCCATTTGTTCGCTAAAAGACAGGAGTAAAATATAGTAAATGGTCATAGCAGATCCAATAAGAGCATAATGTAGTACATGTATACTGCGCTTAATCAACAATTCGGTAAACAGGAGCGAAATAAAAGTAAGGAGGATGATCAGTAGAGCATATTTTGCGGTACGCATGGTTTTTTGATACTGGTCTACAGGAAGTTTAAATTTTACGCCAAAAACTGCTGCATCCTCATCTTTGGCTTGCAGACTGGTCTTTCCTCCTATCCATTGTTGTGGAAACGGACGGTTAAAATAGGTCATTTTCCAATTCGCATCAAAAGTCTCTCCAGCAATCTTTCGCTCTTCCGGAAGATATCTGCCTGTAAAGCTCGGAGCGTTCCAGTTGCCTGAAGTTTTAACATTGGTGGTTCTTCCCAAATGCATAAAGTTCAAGTCCCCGCTCCCCCGGATATCCAGATCAAAATCGAAACTTATAGCGGTACTTTTACTTACCGAAAGGTCTGGACGAATGACCAGGTTGTTTTCAAAAAGATTTTGTGTATCGTTAGTTGCTGCTTCTGCAGCGTTGAACATTTTAGATAGGTTATCCGGCTCTACATTATAGGGCTTGTTCTCCAGTTTAATAACAGGATTATTCTTTAAACCTTTCAAATCACTTAAACCAATCACAACTTTGGCCTTATCCCATAAAATTTTACTGGGATCGATATCTGATTTTTGAAGTTCCAGGGCATCGAATTTACCTGTAGTATGAATTTTAGCATCATATACTACGGCGTCAAAAATGGCACGGTGAAGTTTCCTCGGCTGAACGGAAGCGGTAATGTTCAGAACTTCTGGAAGCAAATAAATATTGGTGATCAGTTCCCGGTTTTCGTATTTTCCTGCTGCATTTTTTTCCCAGGCAATAGTTTTATAAGGCAGCACCAGCACAGGACCCTGTACCAATTGACTGCCAGACCATTTATCAGCGATTTCAGCGCTAACTTCCTCCCCTCTTGCCTGTCTTTCGCGGATCAGATCCTGAATGAGGGTAGAGGGAATAAGCAATAAAAGTACAAGTATGCCAATAACGGATGCTTTAACCATAAATGACTGCTTCAGCCATTCTCTAAAGGTTTGTTTTTCGGGTTGTTCTGTTGTATTCATTGGGTTATTTTTATTTTAAAAGTACTTTGTATTACAAAGTATAAGTGTAAAAAAAATTAGGGTTTCTGTTGTTTAATTAAATTTTCAAGCGCCTGGAGATGCCTTTTAAAAGCATTCCTACCTATTTCCGAAGCCAGGTACTGGGTATTGGGTTTTCTGCCTACAAAAGTTTTGTTCACGGTGATATACTCTTCTTTTTCCAAAGCTTTTAAATGTGAAGCCAGGTTACCATCTGTAACTTCAAGCAATTCCTTCAAGGAATTAAAGTCATAGTGTTCATTAGCGACCAATACGCTCATAATCTGCAAGCGTATTCGGTTCTCGAATGCTTTGTCGAAATGGATCAGTGGATTTTTCACCTGTCGTATTTAAAGTGCATAATAGAACCATATACAATATGCAGCACGCCAAAGCCAATTGTCCAGAACACCAAGCCATAGCCAGGTTGCAGCGCAGCAATCAGGCCCAAAGCAATTTCCATGATGCCCAGCCATTTTACATCTTTATAGGTATAATGACTCCCCGCAACCAGCGATAAACCGTAGAAAATAAGTGAAGCAGGCGCAACAATTTCAACAAAGCCTCTGGACAAAAGCGCTAAAATAAACAAACCACCGGTAACCAAAGGAAAGGCCATGCTGACCAGTAATCTTTTACTGCCTGGGTTCCAAAACTCCTGCTTGTTCTTTCTGGCTTTTCTAATGGTTAAATAGATGCCCGTACCAAGAGATAAAATTAATACGGCTAAGGCCACTGCAATTAATTTCCAGGTGATATAAGCATCATTTACATAATGCTCCCGGTAGGCTAAGCTTTTGGAATTTCCATAAACGATCTTATACCCTATTGCTGATCCTGCCAATGCATATACACCTGCCATGACACCAGATAAACCGCTCAGTGAAATAAATTTAGCAGAACGTTCCATCAGATTCCTGATAGACGACAATTCGGCATAGATGTCTTTTTCCTCCATTTGAAAGTACTTTGAGATACAAAGTAATATAGAAAAATCCAGACTTCCAAATATTATATTGTTTTTATCAAACCTCTATTTCAAAAAGGCTCAGCGTAATTGCATTATAGTGTGCCGGAAGCTGATCTGAATCCATAGGTTTGGTGATTCCCTTAAAGGTAAAACCACAACTCACATAATAGTCAATCAAAGACTGGTTATCTCCCCACGTATCCATACGGATAAATAATTTCTGGTGTTGTTTACAAAAATCGCGGGCCCAGTCTGCAATAATCTTTACAAAATTACGGCCCCGAAAGTCCGGCCAGGTCACAATACGGTGGAGGTAAATTGCAGGTGGGTTGTTGTTTTCGCCCCATATCTCGGGGTCTTGATAAGCGACAGCAAAGATGCAGGCCGGCTTTCCGTCTATCAGGATTTTCCATTGACGGTTTTCTTCAATTTCCTTTTCAATTAAAGTGCGTTCAAAAGGTTGCCAGTGTTTATCGAATTTGGTTTTCTGATAAGCTACAGCGGCATCATAAAACTTAAAAATGGTCTCTATATCTTTGGGGGTACTATTGACAATCTGCATGTTCTTTTGTTTGTAATACCCAAAGGTATTGCATTAATTTAAAGAGATTACAGCACAGTTTCGATAGATTTTAGGGGTACAGCATATGCTTCTTTAGAGTTTAACCACCCGGAAGCCCTGATTGCTGAAGGAAGCATGAGGGCTTACCCTTCCAATATCCAGTGAATTGAAGAAACCACAGGCATTTTTGCTGCACCACCAGGAACCGCCCCTGGCATAGGCAAGCTTGCGGTCTTTTGGGTCTGTTATTAATATACCTTCACAAAACTCGAATACATTCCCGTATATATCATATAAACCATAGGCATTAGGCTTAAAACTGCCTACAGGAGAAGTGTACAGATAGCCATCTGAAGCATCGGCAACTTTATGATTCCGGCCATGCCAGATATTGGCGTATTCCCCAATTTTTTCAACATCATTGCCCCAAAAGTAAAGGGTGGAAGCACCCGCCCGGGAAGCGACTTCCCATTCATCAAGACTCGGCAGCCGAACTTTCGCCCAGGCACAATACGCCCGGGCATCACTATAACTGATGCTGGTTACCGGATGGTTCATTTTATCTTCAATACCTCCGCGGCTCTTTCCATTGGGATATTTCCAACAGGCTGTGCTGTCCTGGAGCCATTTGAATTCGTCAAGTCCCGGCTCAAAAACCATGGCATTTTTCAAGCGTTCGGCATCTGTAATATAATGAGTGGCTTCAATAAAAGCTTTAAACTGATGGTTTGTCAATTCGGTTGCAGCGATATAAAACGTTTGGATATGTACCTTTCGGAGCGGATTTAACTGGTGTGTCTTTCCGCCCAGTAAATAATTTCCCTGCACAATCTTCACAAAGCCGGTATCCTGTTGCCCGATAGCCTGCTGTACCAGCAAACTAAAAACCCAAAGCAGCAGTATTTTACTTCCGGCCATTGTAAAATGCTATTGCTCTGCTGATGATCAGCTCCTCATTGGCTTTGTTATAATTGATAAAACTTTGCGCATCGCTTTTATCTCCGTACAGTTTTACAAAGGAGGTAGAAATCATAAAGGGCTTATACTCGTTATTTTTCATAAAAAGCATCAGAACCGTTAGGATATCAAAATCTTTATGGTCCCGGTTATACAGCTCGATCAGAAAAGGAATGGTTTCTGTTGCATTCATTTCTACAAGCGCTGTTTTATAATTGAGACCTACCCTTTTGCTCCTGTTCACCGATTCTTTAATTAAGGATACTACTGCATCCTTTTGGCTTTTCAGGAAGTTTGCTTGTCTTTCACTCCAGGACGATTCGTTAAAGGCATCGGGGAGTATTCCAAATATTTTTTTGTCTTCGTCTATAATTGGCGGAACAACATCGCAGTTTTGACTATAGCTTTCCGCATGGATCATGTGGTAGGTAAACTTTTCATTTAAAGGCAGTGCCAGATAGGCTTTCTGATTCAAGGGGGATTTGGAATCATCATCAGCGTCTTTAATTTGGGCAATCAGGGCTTTAATTTTAACCAGACCATAAGGCGGAATGGTATTTTTCAGACGATATTCATGATAGGCCTGACTAGAAGGACTGGCTTGTCTCCATGTCCCTTCCTCTTGTGCAAAAAGGGAGAAAGACAGGAGTAAAAAGAGGAAAAATATGCTTGATCTGCAGCATTTAACGGTTTGTATTTTCATTCTTATTTTAAATAGGCAGTTCAAATCTAAACAATTTGGAAGATTTATTTTCTTACCGATTATAATAAAAAAGAGATTCAAACGTCTTATATACTGAGAGCGTTAATTAGATGGCGGGGATGCAGTTTTCGGACAGCATCCCCGTTTCTTTTGCCATCTAATCAGGTTATCCCACCCTTTCTGTTTTATACATAACTGTCGTTCCATCTATGATACTTGCGGAGTCGTCCACAAATTTCTGAATATGGGGTTGACTGTTGTGAAGGTCCAGACCTTCCTGGCTTGCCCATTCTTCATGAAAAATAAACACTTCAGGATTTTCTGTACTTTGGTGCAAATCATATTGCAGACAGGCCGCCTCGCTTTTTGAACCGTCTACCAAATCCAAAAGCAATCTTTTCATTGCTGCAGATTGCCCGGTTTTACTTTTAATAATTGCTGTTAAGAATACGCTCATTATGTTCTAAAGATTGATTGATGAAAATTTCTTCTAAGTGTGCTTTGTATCTTTTCAGATCATTCACAATATCCGGATTCTTTTCCACATCGTGAAAATGAATGCCTTCTAAAGGTTTCATACCTGTAAAGGCGTTCATACGGTGAAAACCAAACAGGATACCGTCGTCTACAGATCTTTCACTAAAAAACTCTCCGGGTAAGGTGAAGGCTGTTGCTGGTGCATTCCAGGAAGAGGTAACCATATATTTCCTTCCATGTAAGGTACCTCCTGTACCATAATGAATAGCGGGATTGATCGAATTTCTTCCGTCACTGTTATAAATGCCTTTTTGATGCCCTGCAGTGAAAACAACATCAATGTATTTTTTCAAAGCATGCGGTACCTGGAACCACCAAATCGGTGTATGGTAAATGATCACATCTGCCCATACATAGTTTTCTACTTCCTGTCCAGGATCATAATCTTCATTGACATCCGTTGACCGGACCTCAAATTCAGGGCGGCTACTAAAAAATTCTACCGTGGTATCTAATAAAGTCTTGTTAAAGCGTCCACCAGAGTGACCAAATTTCTGTCCTCCATTGATGATAAAGATTTTTTTTATGTCCATTTTATTTTCTTTCTGATTTATGGACACAAAGTTACAGTGCATTATGCTACTATTATAATAGCATAAATCATACTGTTCTATTATAATTATGATAGAATACTAATAATTTCTGATCTCCTCAAAGAAAGGTGTGCGCTTTTCCTCCACGCAAGTCGCGGCATAAAGATAAAGTGCTGCAGACCAAGTTTGCCAGTCTTGCCCTTTAGGTAAGCCGTCCTGGGCTTTGTACCATTCATTAAATCCATATTTAAGGCTCTTATTGACTGGTTGCTTGATGAGCATTGTTAAGGCATAGAGCTTTTTACGCGCCAGTTCAAATTTACCTGCAGCCACCAGTGCAGCAATATAAAATCCCGAAATAAATGGCCATATTCCACCATTATGATAATTTCCAGGCAGGTTAAAGTCTGCATACCGGGGAATCCAGTCAGGATCTTTGGGAAGGATAAAGGGAAAGAAATTTGGCGTTACATCTACAGCCAGATCACGGCTGTCTTTCATTTCACTGCAAGCGCCTTCTATCCAGGAGACCATTTCTTTTGCCCGGGTTAGAGGAGCCAAGCCTGATAAAATTGCGAGGCTGTTACCCAACAGATCGAATCGTGCACTACTATAAACCTTATATGACCATAAGGCATAATAAGGTTTACTTTTTACGACGAAACCTTCGTGTACATGATGATGATGTACGGGACCTTCTATTGTAAAGTGTTTCATATCCCGGCACAGATTCGAGGCCCGTTCTTCGTGTCCAAGCATTTTCAGATAGCTGTAGGTAAGCGTATTCACAAACAGACCATAACCAAGCACCCATTGTTCATCCCTCCAGTCGCTGGTGGGTTGCTGGGCAACCAGATATTGATCGGAGGGAGATTGATATTCCATCCAGGTCAGGGATTTCTGCACAGCATCTTCTAAAAAATTCTTCTCTCCAGTTAACTTTCTGAAGATAGCTGTAGCCATCAAAAACAGCGGAGTGGTATCACTTGCACCACGGTCTTCGGCATCATGAACCAGGGAGGGTATATGCCCTCTCGAAGATTGATTAGAAGCCAATACCCGCAGAGTTTTCCTCATACTTTCCAACAGCAAGGGGTTTCCTGATACACCTATCCCTAGGATGGAGATCATCAAATCCCGCGTGTATGGTTCGGGATATCCCCAGGCGGCTGTGCGCGGAAGGCCCATGAAAGGGCCCTTTGCATTATTGATCAAAACCTCAGTTGCTGCTTGTTTTGCCGCTTTCACTTCTTCTAAAAAATCCTTTTCCATAATGATCGTCATTTAATAAATGCCTAATTTTTCATTGATGAGGGCGATAAATTTAGAAGCCACAACCTTGTAATTGAAATGTTCCACTACTCTTTTACGGCCCGCCTCACCCATGGACTCTCTTTTGTTTTCGTCCAGCAGGAGTTCCTCCAGCCCGTCGCGTATATCCGAAACATTTGCCCTATAGTCTACTGTTCTGGGCACCTCAAAAACGATCTTCCTGTTTTCTTCAAATCCGGATTCTGATCCAAGTGTAGTTTCGTGGAGCACAATTCGTTCGCCTACTTCAGCCAAAAAAGCAGTTTCTCCATGTACCAGTGTATCCAGCATCCCCATGGCATGAATGCCAATGACGGGTTTTCCGCAGGCCCCGGCTTCTACCTGGAGCATACCAAAACCTTCCAGACGGGATGGCGCCGCGTAAATATCACAGGCAGCCAGTAAATAGGGAGCAAACTGGCGTGACATCACATTGGTCACATATTTCACTTTTGAACCTATCCCAAGCTCTTCAGCAAGCTGGAGGTCATAAGCATTTTGCACCTCGGTACGCGGCTGCGGCCATACTTTGCAAAGATATGTCCAGCTTGGAACAGGAACTTTAATCTGCGCCAGGGCCTGCATCACTTCTCGCCCACCTTTTGACGCGGCATCACCTCCAACGGTCAGGATCAGCAGTTCATCGGGGGAAACGCCAAGTGCGGCTCTTGCCGCCAGTACTTTCGGGTCTGTTTTTAAGCGGGGCCTGAAGGTTTCCGTATCACAGCCTACTGGCAGCACCAAAATGTTTTCCGGACGAATGCCGTCCCTGACATACATTTCTTTCACCCAGTTGGAGGTAACCAGGATCAGCGGCAAAGCATTGAGCACCTCCTGATAATTGGCGATATAACCATCCGCAACCAGCCAGGGCACGGCCAGCATATTGTGCTGCTGTGGATGGAGTACTATTTTTGGGGTATGCCCCCAATAACCTATACCCACCACCACATCTGGTTTAAACCAGTGATAATACCATTCTTTTTCCAGTTCTGATTCAAAATGTACAGCATGTACTTCAACATTTAACTCTTTTAGTCCGCGGTATAACAGATCTCCCTGGGTGGCCAGCCCACTTGGTGAGGCCGGATAATCATATAACAAAAGTACTTTCATTTTTTTTCGATATGAGTGAGACGACTTAATGCAGCGGTATGTGCCGTGAATTTCCAGAAGGCCTCGGCTCTTGGCGTAGCTTGAGCTTCCCAGCTGTGGGAATTAAAGCCATATATTTTGGTCATGATGTCGTATTTACGCTGCCAGATTTGTGGCGGAAGTACATGATACAATTCTGCTGCTTTAATGGCTTGCGGAGCATAAGCACGGAGTCCGTCTTCATAGGCAAAAGTCCACAACTCTTTCGATGAGATCCTTTCCTGTGTCCAGAGCTGCAAAACGGCCCGGCTGCTTTCTTCATGCCGAAGGTGCCTGGTGTATTCTCCGTTCAAATCGTGGGTAATGATGAGATCGAAAAACCGCTCGGGCAATAGTTCCAGGATACGTTGTTCCACATCTTCCTCTGCTAGCGGGAATTGCTCTGGGCCATCTTCCATATCGCCCATCACTCCCGACGCTCCCAGGATATCCATTACTTTATAAAATTTCGGTGCCCGGTCCTCATCGTATTTCCTGGCCAGGCAGACCACAAACCAGTCCCACTCTGGATGGCTTAATACCAGGCCTCCAGCCCACAGGGTTTCATCATCCGGATGCGCTACGATCAATGCCACTTTTTTTATCATGTCATGTTATTAATCTCCTCTGAATGAAACCCTTCAAAGCCAAAATTGTTTATTCTGACTGACTATTTATAATTTAAGTATACAGAACACAACACTTAGCCAAATCAGTTGAGTAGTTTAAAGCGGGATTTTTTCTTCTTTCCCCGGAATTGAACTACCTTTAATCAACGACCTTTACTCAAGACAATGAAATCATACCTCAGCCTGGCAGCCTTCATCTGCCTTTGTTTACCATTGAAAGCCCAGCACCGGCTCATTAAACTCTGGGAAACCGACAGTGTAGTTAATCTTCCCGAATCTGTTTTACCAGATACCAAGGCTAAAATTTTGTATACTTCTATTATGGGAAACAACCCGAATGATAAAGACGGCATTGGTGGGGTAGCCAAAATAGGCATGAACGGAAAAATACTGGACCACGATTGGATACAAGGTTTAAATGCACCCAAAGGACTGGCCCGTTATGGGAATACCCTTTATGCAGCAGATTTGACCGATGTGGTGGTGATTGATATAGCAAAAGGAAAAGTACTGCGTAAAATCCCTATTGAAAACACTAAATTTCTGAACGACATTACAGTAGACAGTAAAGGCATTGTATATGTATCTGATTCCCGTACCAAAAGGATTTATGCCATCCGAAATGATATACCTGAATTGTATCTGGACAGCATTGCTGGTGTAAATGGACTAAAAGCGATTGGCGATGATCTGTACATTGTTGGTGGTAAAAATATTTTAAAAGCAGATGCACATAAAAACCTAACTAAAATTGCAGAACTGCCTTATGGCGGCGACGGCCTGGAACCTGTCGGAAACGGCGACTTTCTATTTACAGCCTGGGCGGGTTATGTCTATTATGTGTATGCTGACGGACGGCATGAACTTCTACTGGATACACATGAAGAGAAGAAGAACACAGCCGACCTCGGATATGATCCCGTAAAACGGATCTTATACATTCCAACCTTTTGGAAAAAGAGCATAATGGCCTATCAGCTAAAATAAGGGCTAGACTTTCTCCTTTGCTTTTGTCATATAGTATACCGGAATACCAAGCAGCATAATCAGCACGCCCCATCCACAGGTATTTGTTTTATAAATGAGTAAAGCAATACTAAGTGCCGAAGCGACAATAATATACAGAAAAGGCAAAACCGGGTAGCCAAAAGCCTTATACGGCCTTACTGCATCCGGCATTTTTTTACGTAAAATAAAGATACCATAGATGGTCAGGATGTAAAAGATCAGAACAATGATCACTACAAAATCCAGCAAGTCTCCATATTTTCCTGTTAAACATAAAGCTGATGCCCAGGCACCCTGTACCCAAAGCGCCCAGCCTGGTACATCATTACCGTTCAGCTTGGCTGCATTTTTAAAGAACAATCCGTCTTTGGCCATTGTATAATAGACCCTTGCCCCAGCCATGATCAGTCCATTGTTACAGGCAAATGTGGAGATCATGATCATCACTGCGATAATAATCGTTCCTGCCTGTCCAAAAATATGTTGTGCAGCCACTACGGCAACACGATCTGATTTCGCTGTGGTAATTTCATCCAGAGGCAATACGGCCACATACATCACATTGGCCAGAACATAAATGATGCTGACAATGAGGGTTCCAAGAAACAAGCTTAAGCCAACATTCCGCTCCGGTCGTTTAATTTCACCTGCGATAAAGGTTACACCTGCCCAGGCATCACTGGAGAAAAGAGAACCTACCATTGCGGCTGAAACGCCAGAGAGCAATAAAGTTCCGCTGATATTGGTCCATTGCAGCGTTTCCAGACTAAAAGAACGTGTTGACCAGGCATTGGCCCAGTTGGCATTCCAGACTTCAGCTTTAGCCCCGATTGTAAACCCGAAAACAATCAATCCGAACAGGGAAAGAATTTTAACAAGCGTCAGGATGGTTTGTAGGATCTTACTGTTTTTTACCCCACGGCTGTTCAGATAAGTTAATAATACAATGGTGATGATGGAAACGAGCTGGGCAGCACTGATCGAAAAATGTTCGGGTACACCTTTGCCACTTACCCCGGTCTGAATTTGCCAGAGCATATTATTTTCACTAAAGGGCTCGTATAAATACGCTGTAAATTTGGAAAAGGCCACACCCACTGCAGCAATGGTTCCGGTTTGAATCACCCCGAAAAGACTCCAGCCATATAGAAAGGCAATGAGCTTATTATAGGCTTCTTTGAGGTAAACATACTGTCCTCCGGCTTTGGGAAACATGGCACTCAGCTCCCCATAGCTTACTGCTGCTGTCATTGTAATCAAGGCCGTAGCTACCCAGATCAGGATCAGCCAACCGGCCGAACCGACTTGCCTGGCGATATCGGCACTCACAATAAAAATTCCTGAGCCGATCATGGAGCCTACAACGAGCATAGTTCCATCGAGCAGTCCTAGTTCTCTTTTAAAAGAATGCCCCTGTGTATCTTTTTCCATTGGTTTGGTTTTGGTTGGTTTTGTTTTTCCTGTTGGTCTGCACTAAGATATTTAAAAATTTGAATAATAAAACACCTCGATTAAACAGCGGATTAAAAATTTGCGAATGTGGGAAACACTTTTATTTTTGTATATATTAGCTAGAGCCAAGCAAGCTGATTACCAAACGCATATCACCAATCTAACCAAATACAAATAATTTATGGAGTTTCTACAAAACAATCTTATTTACATGATACCAGTCTTCGGGCTGGTAGGAATCCTGGTTATGGCCATCCAAAGTGCCTGGGTAAGTAAACAGGACGCAGGAGATGCGACGATGACCGAACTTGCCGGCCACATTGCCGACGGTGCCATGGCCTTTTTAAAGGCAGAATGGAAAGTACTGACCTATTTTGTGATTATTGCCGGCGCCCTGCTGGCCTGGTCGGGAACCATGACGGGCAGCCTTGAGGCTCCTATTCATTCCAGCCCGGTCATTGCAGTTGCCTTTTTAATTGGAGCTGTATTTTCGGCTTTTGCAGGTTACCTGGGTATGCGTATTGCTACTAAAGCCAATGTGAGGACGACCCAGGCGGCAAGAACCAGTCTGGCAAAAGCCCTGAAAGTTTCTTTTACCGGCGGGACCGTAATGGGCTTCGGTGTTGCAGGCTTAGCCATTTTTGGTCTTGGAGGTCTATTTATTGTTTTGTATACCAGTTTTGTACCCGCAGGGAGTCTGGCTTCGGGCGTGGATATGAAAAAAACCATCGAAGTACTGGCCGGCTTTTCCTTAGGTGCAGAGAGTATAGCACTTTTTGCCCGGGTTGGCGGTGGAATCTATACCAAAGCTGCCGATGTTGGTGCGGATCTGGTGGGTAAAGTAGAAGCCGGAATTCCGGAAGATGATGTAAGGAATCCGGCAACCATTGCAGATAATGTGGGCGATAATGTGGGTGATGTTGCCGGTATGGGTGCCGATCTTTTTGGCTCTTATGTGGCCACCATTCTGGCTACTATGGTTCTGGGCCAGGAAATTAAATCTGAAGACCAGTTTGGAGGCATGGCCCCCATCCTGCTGCCTATGTTGATTGCCGGTCTGGGACTGATCTTTTCTATCGTTTCTTCCTGGTTTGTAAAAATCAGCAAAGAAACTGACAGCGTTCAAAATGCTTTAAATATTGGAAACTGGCTGTCTATTCTTTTAACAGCTGTTGCAGCCTATTTTGCGGTACATTGGATGTTGCCGGAGCACATGTCTATCCGGGGCTTCGAGTTTACTTCCGCTGCAGTATATTATTCTATTTTAGTAGGTCTGGTGGTTGGAACACTGATGAGTTTAATCACAGAGTACTATACCGCTATGGGGAAACGTCCTGTTCAATCTATCATTAATCAATCTTCTACCGGCCATGCCACGAATATCATCGGAGGTTTGTCTGTGGGGATGGAGTCTACGGTACTGCCTATTCTTGTATTGGCCGCGGGAATTTACGGTTCTTATTATTTTGCAGGGTTCTACGGTGTAGCGATTGCCGCGGCAGGAATGATGGCCACAACAGCCATGCAGCTGGCCATTGATGCTTTTGGACCGATAGCTGATAATGCTGGTGGTATTGCGGAAATGAGCGGCTTGCCTAAAGAGGTACGTGAGCGTACAGACAATCTGGATGCAGTAGGGAATACAACCGCTGCTACGGGCAAAGGCTTTGCTATCGCTTCTGCAGCTTTAACTTCCCTAGCTTTGTTCGCAGCCTTTGCAGGCATTTCGGGAATCACTTCTATTGATATATATAAAGCCAATGTACTTGCCGGCCTGTTTGTAGGTGGTATGATCCCCTTTATATTCTCTTCACTTTGTATTTCTGCAGTTGGCCGCGCGGCCATGGCCATGGTACAGGAAGTAAGAAGGCAATTTAAGGAAATACCGGGCATTATGGAATATAAAGCTAAACCAGAATATGAAAAATGCGTAGCCATTTCTACCAATGCTTCCATAAGGGAAATGATGCTGCCGGGTGCCATTGCTATTGTTGTTCCTTTAATTGTAGGTTTCATTTTTGGGCCTGAAGTTCTAGGTGGATTGCTGGCAGGAGTTACTGTATCTGGTGTACTAATGGGTATTTTCCAGTCCAATGCCGGAGGTGCCTGGGACAATGCTAAAAAGTCTTTTGAAAAAGGCGCAATGATCAATGGCACCATGCAATATAAAGGATCAGATGCACATAAAGCTTCTGTAACCGGCGATACCGTTGGTGATCCTTTTAAGGATACCTCCGGCCCGTCTATGAATATCCTGATCAAGTTGATGTCTATTGTATCACTGATCATTGCCCCACATATCGCTGTAGGCACAGCAAGCAATGCCCAGGCTAAACTGATCAAGAAAACTGAGGCTGCAAAAACAATCCATATAAAACCCTAGAGGTCGTTTAAACCACTATCATTGTTACCGTTAAAAGGGATTTTCAGATGAAAATCCCTTTTCTTTTTAGAGTTTTTTAACTAGGTTTGGAACGGATATAATTTTACATTCAACCTACATTCATAAAAACCTAAACTAACTACAAACTAAAATATGCTATTTAAAAAATCTATTCCACAACTATTGGCCGAAGCGAATGAGAGTGGAGAGGGTACCTTAAAGCGTTCCCTGTCCAGCTTTAATCTGGTGGCCCTGGGTGTTGG
>NZ_QAIL01000123.1:0-6359 GCF_003061025.1 Pedobacter sp. HMWF019
ATATCATCCTTGCTCAGTCCGGTTATATCTATCCGGAGTTTATGACAGATGATATATTAATGAGTACGGTGACTTCAGTTACCGCAAACCGGGAGTCAAAGTCTTATACCTGGCAGAAAGATCTTTTGCTGGCCACAGATGATGACAGTGAATGGAATACGCCTTATAACTATATTTATATTTGTAACCTGGTGCTGGATAACTTACAAACTGCGACAGAGGGAACAGACCAGACCCGGAATCGTTTAAAAGGAGAGGCACTTACACAGCGTGCTTATTATTTGTTTGCACTTGCCAATTTATATGGAAAAGATTATGTAGCGGCAACGGCATCAACGGATTTGTCTGTACCGATTACGCTTCATGCAGATCTTGAAGCCATAGCTAAACGTGCAACAGTACAGGAGGTTTACGATCAGGTGATCAATGACCTGCAAACAGCCATTTCGATAAGCGATTTTCCTGAAACCGGTAAGAATTATATTCATCCCGGTAAGCTGGCTTCTATGGCCTTATTGGCGAGAGTTTATCTTTTTAAAGGCGATTACGTGAATGCACAAAAATATGCAAATGATGTTTTAGCGAAGAAAAGCACCCTGTTTGACTGGAATTCGCTGAGTTTTAGTAATCCGGCAAAACCAACGGCCGCAACCATTGTGAACAATCCTTTGCCTCAAAGTAATATAGAAAATATTTATAGTAAACTGGCTTCAAATCCGTCTTTGCTTACCCGTTTTATGGCCAGTTCTGATTTGTTAACTGTTTTAGACACCAAAGACCTGCGTTATGTTTTCGCTTTCACTCGGTTAACCTCAACTGGCGCATCAAGTACAAGTGTTAATCCGGATTATCTGGGTACGACGCCAAATTTTAGTATCGGCGTACCTGAAATGATGTTGATCAAAGCTGAAGGTATGGCCCGGGCGGGTGATAAAGACGGAGCTGTTTCTATGCTGAATACACTAAGAGTAAAGCGGTTTAAACCGGCAGATTATATTGCTTTATCCGCATCAACTGCCGATGATGCCCTGGATAAAGTATTGTCGGAACGTAGAAGAGAATTGCTTTATCGTGGAGTAAGGTGGTTTGATTTGAAAAGGTTAAACCGTGATGAACGCTTTAAGAAAACCCTCAGTCGTGTTGTTGCTGGGCAGAGTTATTCGCTGGAACCTAACAGCAACAGGTATGTGTTGCAGATCGCGCCTAAAATTATAGAAATCAACCCGCTAATTGTTCAAAACCCAAGATAATGAACTGTTATTTAAAGAAAATTGTAGTTGTGATGATAATAGTCACAACTACGGCTTTCAGTCTTTTAAGCGCTAAGGCTCAACAGGCAAAGAAAGTAAGTATGGATATTGAATTTAATTCTGCATTGCATCCTGCAGGGACTAAATTAAAACTCTACAGAGAGTGGCCAAAAAGAAGCCTTGTGGATACAGGGAGCCTGGATGCTTTGCATCAGTGCAAGTTTCATGTTACAGATAGTTTGCCGGCGGTTTTTACATTGGAAACCAGGAAGCCGTTTTTAAATCAAACCATTATTCTGGAGAAAGGGCTTTGTAGCATTGTACTGGGGGCAGATGCTCAGGTACTGGTTAAAGGAGGGCTTTTGCAGACCAGATTGGAACAACATCTGCAACAGATTAAACCTTTGGAAAAAGAATGGGCAGCAGCAGGCAATCAATACACAAAGGCGAAAGATCTTGAAGAGAAGTTAATTGCAGAAAAAGAAAACAGGGTGCTGGCAGAAAAAGTTCAGTTTGCGAGAATGGCTTTCATCAAAAATAATATTGATAACCTTCTTGGTGAATGGCTTACTCACCATTATCTGTATGGTATGCAGCAGAAAGACTTGCAAATGCTTAAAAACTGGTTTTCTTCAAGGGGTAAAAAGAATGCTGTATCTAAAGAAATTGAAGACAAACTTCAGATATTGGAGCATAATTTATTGCTGGGCAAAAAGGCACCTTTGTTTAATTTGACTTCAATTACAGGAGATGCGGTTGCACTTGATCAGTTGATTAAGAATAATAAATATGTTTTGATTGATTTTTGGGCTTCGTGGTGTACACCCTGCAGAGCAACAAATAGAAATATAGCACCACTTTATAAGGATTTAAAAAGTAGAGGAATAGAAGTGGTTTCTATTTCTGTAGATGAAAACAATGAGTTGTGGAAAAAAGCGGTCAAATCTGATCAGATTCCATGGCTTCAGTTAATTTCACCCTCTATAAAATCCAGAACCGTCATGGATTATCATGTGAGCACGTTACCTTCGACTTTTTTAATTGACCGGGACGGCTTTGTTGTAAAACAGAATATGGAGATTGATGATTTAAAGAAGCTGCTTTAACTAAATTAAACTTTGCATTGATCATTTGAAATACCCGTCATCTCTCCCCGGTACTTGTGGAGAGATGACGGGTATTATGGTTTTATAGTCCTTTAAAAGGTTGTACAGAAAAGTATAATTGGTAGTCCTTTATACGTCCGTTGGGATTGTCTTGTCTTGGGAATAACTTTAACCCGCTTACTTTGTAAACCTTACCCAGATCGATAACAATTTGGTGAGGTGGTTTAGGTGCTTTGTCTTGCCATTCGGTATGCCAGATACTGGTATATTGCAGATCAAACACATTTGCGGCATTTCCGTCATCGCCATCTAATTCTTCGCTGTCTGCATAAACAACTTTCCAGTCGCTCCTTGGTATTTCTCTACCCTGAGGATCGAGCAAGACCAGTTCGGCTACAGATGTATAGGGTTGTCCATGCTGTTCGGATAGCGCTTCCAGGCAAAAGAACCTTGCCTCTACAGGTTTAAATGAGGTGGTTTGCCAGCTGGCACTGTTTTGAAAACTCCCTGCATGATGGACTTCCTGAGCATCTTTTATCCAATGTTGTCCGGCTTTTTTATGCACCTGTGGTTGTGTCTCATTTACTTTGTCTAAAATAGGTTGATCGGTGAAGGTTAGCGCAGGAGCTGCATTGCCAAACAAATCAAACACTATGATTTCATTTTGTCCTTTTTTGAGCCAGCTTCCCGGTATCAGCATGGTTTGTGTTGGTCCGATATTCCAATAGCGGCCCAGGCAAGTTCCATTGATCCAAACCAGGCCTTTGTTCCACTTGCTCATATCGATATAGGTATCGGACAAGTTCGAGGCTGCAAAAGTCCCTTTGTAGAAACCGGCTGCAGGTTTTTGAGGTGTAATGGGTTGATAACGTACCGGGATGTTGTGATCTCCAAGCTGAATAGGGTAATTCTTCCAGTTTTTGAGTTCAGTTTTCGTATTGCCGGTAACCAGATATACGGGGCCGTGAATCCCCTTGCGGTCGTGCATCGCGTAACCATAATTTACCCGGCCGACAGCTTCTACCAATACACTGAGTTTAGCGTTCTTGTTGTGTTTGGGTATTTCCAGAGAGAATTTGTTCTTTCTTCTGTCTAAAGTGCCGATGAGATGATCGTCTATGTAAATGAGTGCATAATCATGGATATCGCGAAATTGCAGCAGAGATCTTTCTCCGCCTGCCAATTGTGTTTGATAGAGTACACATCCGAAATTCTGGTTAAGATCTTCCATGAGCTTAACAGTATCAGACAAAACGGGTTTTGGCAGGTTTTTATTCAGTGCTGCAAATGCGGTAAATTTTACCGGGGCAAGTTTTTGAATTTTATTTGAAGCGGGAATATCAGGTAAGGTTTCTCCTTCCTGCAGATAGTTGCTGAATAACTTTCTGATCTGGTGGTATTTTTCTGTAGGATTACCTGCTTCATCTATCGGAGCATCGTAGTCATAGCTGGTGGTTTGCGGTAAAAAAGGTGGGGCATTGGCTCCGCTATAGGTACCGAATGTGGTACCGCCATGTACCATGTAAATACTGAAGGATGCTTTGTGGTCCAGCATGTATTTTAACTCGTCAATAATTCTTTTAGTGCCTCCAGTGTGGTGGGGTCTGCCCCAGCTGTCAAACCAACCTGGATAATATTCTCCGCACATTAAAGGGCCTGTTGGCTGTACCTGGCGCAAGGCTTCAAAGTTTTCTTTTGGATTACTTCCGAAGTTCACGACTGCAAAGAGATCATCGGGGTGATCTTCTTTCAACTGTGACGGCCCGTCGCAATGGAACAAGGGTACTTTGAAACCTGCAGCTTCTACATAGGATTTAATGGTTTCCATATACTGTTTATCATTGCCGTAGCTGCCATATTCATTTTCGACCTGAACCATGATGATGTTACCCCCATTGCTGATTTGCAGTGGTGCCAGCTCGCGTCCCACCTCTAACAAATACTTCTTGGCACGGGCTAGAAAATAAGGATGCTGTGTACGGAGCTGGATGGATTTATCTTTCAGCAGCCACCATGGAAAACCTCCGAATTCCCACTCGGCGCAAGAATAAGGACCCGGGCGTAAGATGACATACAGTCCTTCTTCTTTAGCGATTTTACAAAATTCAGCAGCGTCGCTCTGGCCGGTCCAGGTAAAGGTATCCGGTTGTTTTTCGTGCATGTTCCAAAACAGATAAGCGCAAACTGTATTTAAGCCCATGGCCTTTGCCATTTTTAAGCGGCTGCGCCATTCTGTTTTGGGTATACGGGCAAAATGCATCTCGCCGCAGCGAATTACATAGGGTTTCCCATTGAGTTCAAAAGCTTCTTTTCCGATTTTAAAGGTTTGCGGCTGCTGTGCACTGGCTGTATAGACGGAAAGCATACAAAGCAAAATGAACAGTGTTTTCCTGTAGGGTGTCATAAGTTTTTTTTGGTGGTAAGTTGATTTTATTCAAATAGAAACATTGTGCTGGTAATATAAAATTTAAAAACAGCGCAAACGTTTGATAGCTCTTTATATCGCTCATTATTGTGATAGCCCTATAATAATCCATCTTTTTGGAAATTAATCCATTTTAACCTCCGGCCGTAAATCTGATCTTTAAGGTTGCCAATATAAACGTATTCAATAATTATCATTGATAATTTAATTGATCTAACCCTCATTAAACTTGTATGAAATTTCTATTTAAGTATCTGCAATTATCCTTAGTACTTTTACTTTTTTTAACTATTACAGCTGCAGGGCAGTCGAAAAATGAAGGTCATCAACAAATTGATCTTTCAGGTATATGGTCATTTCAGGTAGATTCGTTGGATAAGGGGATTTCTGAGAAATGGTACATGCAAAAACTGGAGGAAAAAATAAAGCTTCCAGGCTCAATGACAACCAATGGAAAAGGCGACGAAGTTTCTGTAAAAACGCAATGGACTGCTCAGATTGTAGATAAATCCTGGTATACGAAAGATGAATATGCAAAATACAGGCAGCCTGGAAATATTAAAATACCCTTTTGGCTCCAGCCGGTAAAGCATTATGTTGGTGCTGCCTGGTACCAAAAGACAATAAATATTCCTGCTTCCTGGAAAGATAAGCTCATACAGCTCTTTATAGAGAGAAGCCATTGGGAAACAACGGTATGGATTGATGACGTGAAAATTGGTATGGAGAACAGTCTTGGTACAGCCCAAGTATTTGATATGGGTGTTAAGCTGACATCAGGAACGCACAAAATAACAATCAGAGTTGACAACAGGATAAAAGACATTAATATGGGACCTAATGCCCATAGTGTTTCCGATCATACGCAAACCAACTGGAACGGTTTGATAGGAGATTTAAAACTTATGGCCAGGCCTAAAGTATATATTTCTGATGTGCAGCTTTATCCTGATATTAAAAAAAATCAGGTATTGGTAAGGGTGCAGCTTAATAATGCAACGGGTGCCAGCAAAGAAATAGCTTTGGATTTAACTGTTGTTGCGGATCAACCTGGTAATCCAAGATTAAAACCTTTAACGCAAAAATTGGTAATTTCTGAAAAGGAGAAAATTATTGAGTTTGTTTATCCTATGGGGAATAATCCAATGTTATGGAGTGAATTTCATCCGAATTTGTATGAAATGCAGGTAAACCTCAGATTGCCAAAAGATGCCGCACCGGATCGGAAAAATATAATTTTCGGTATGCGGGAATTTAAGGCCAAAGGCACCCAGTTTGTTCTCAATAACAAATTGACCTTTTTGCGTGGTACATTAGATTGTGCGGTTTTTCCCAAAAAAGGGTATCCGCCTACTGACGTGCCCAGTTGGAAAAAGATATTTGAAACGATAAAAGCTTATGGGCTAAACCATGTAAGATTCCATTCCTGGTGCCCTCCGGAAGCTGCTTTTATTGCTGCCGACCGATTGGGTTTATTTGTACAGGTAGAGTGTTCGGCGTGGTCAAATGGTTATGCTGATGCTTTAATTGGCGATGGTTTGCCTTTGGATAAATATATTTATGCGGAAAGTGAGCGAA
>NZ_QAIL01000123.1:6369-32125 GCF_003061025.1 Pedobacter sp. HMWF019
TTTGTAATGATGACTTATGGAAATGAGCCATCGGGAAAAAACAATGCAGACTACCTGGTTACTTTTGTAAAGTACTGGAAAATGAAAGATTCAAGGAGGATGTACACCACTGCAGCAGGTTGGCCGCAAAACGATGCCAGCGATTACAATAATATGCCAGAGCCGAGGATTCAGGGCTGGGGGCAGGGGCTGTCGAGCATTATAAATAAAGAAGCTCCAAAATCGGATTATGATTTTACAGAGATCATCTCTAAATGGAAACAACCTACTGTTAGTCATGAGATCGGTCAATGGTGTGTATATCCTGATTTCAAGGAGATTAAAAAATATGATGGGATATTAAAACCAAAGAACTTCGAAATATTTCGGGACAAGCTGGAGCAAAATGGCCTCTCCATGTTGGCTGACAGCTTTTTTATGGCTACAGGAAAGTTACAATCGCTTTGTTATAAAGCCGATATAGAAGCTGCAATGCGTACCCCCGGTTTTGGCGGATTTCAGCTATTGGGTCTGAGTGATTTTCCAGGACAGGGCACTGCCCTTGTTGGTGTTTTAGATGCTTTTTGGGAACCGAAACCGTATATGTCTGCGAAAGAATTTAACCGGTTTTGTGATCCCCTGGTGCTTTTGGCCCGGCTGCCAAAAATGGTTTATACCAACAATGAAGAGCTGAATGTTCCTTTAGAGGTTTCAAATTTTGGTGATGCACCTTTAAAAAATGCAGTGGTCAGTTGGAGCATTACTTCCGAAAGCGGTGTTAAATTGTTTAGTGGAAGTTTTAAAACAGAAACTATTGCTTTAGGAAATGCAATTCGGTTAGGTACAATTAAGCAGGTACTGGCTTCGGTTAAAACCCCGCAGCGCGTTATCTTAAGCGCAACAGTGGCCAACCATACCAATACCTGGGACATATTTGTATATCCCAATGTACTGCCTGAAACGCCTAAAGATGTACTGGTGACTCAAATCCTGGATGCTAAAGCTATAAAAATGCTAAACGAAGGGGGTAAGGTATTATTAACATTAAAAAAGGGTTCTGTTAAAAGTGATAAGGGCGGCGATATAAAAATAGGTTTCTCTACTATCTTCTGGAATACAGCATGGACCAGCAGCCAACCACCAACAACTATGGGGATTTTATGTAATCCCAAACATCCTGCATTGGCCAGTTTTCCTACGCAGTACCATAGTAACTGGCAGTGGTGGGATGCAATGACCCATTCCAGTGCGATCAGACTTAATGCGGTAAGTGACCATATCAACCCAATAGTAAGGGTTATTGACGATTGGGTGACTGCTCAGTCTCTGGGTTTGGTTTTTGAATGTAATGTAGGAAAGGGAAAGCTGGTTGTTTCAGGTATTGACTTCCTGTCGGACCAGGATAGACGTCCTGAGGCCAGACAATTGTTATATAGTCTTGAAAATTATATGAATGGTAGCCAGTTTAATCCTGAGAAGACAATAGAGCTGGCAAAAATACAGGGATTATATAATTAACACCGGGAAAATATGTCCCGGCATTTTTTTGCCGGGACTTTAAAATTATTTTCTGTATAACGGGCATCTTTTAAGTAAATACTCCAATGGACTATTGTAGGATCCATCTGTATTGCTTAGGAAAGCTTTATGTGTTTGGTTATAAATACTTGCATTATTGTCCATGTAAATATGCAAGCCCACTGCCACATCATATCGCTGAACCGCGTTGCTGTTTGTGGAGCCATAAGAGGAAACACCTTTAACCTTGTCGTTATTATCCCGCTTTACTTTACTGCTCGAAATATCACTGGTGGAACTGGTTTGATATCCCTTATTCTGTGTTATGGAGCCGTCTATCACATATTCTACGCCCAGAATGTCACAGATTTCTTTCATAGTGAAATTGATCATCTTGTCTTTGGTAACTCCAGCTTTGCTGAGCAGGGCATTTGTCGTTCTTGGGTCGAGTATGGTATATCCCGCAGAGTGTTGTGATAAAAAACCGTAGGTGTCTTCTTGTGCCTTATAACCAATTGCGTCAGCGCCTGGTTGATTGTCCATTAAATAGGTAAATGGAAGGATGGCAATCTTGTTGTGATGATCAACAGAAGATGCCGACATGGTTACCTGGTCATTTTGGCGGTTTTGTGCTGGAAGACTTTGCTGGCTGATGTTCTCTACTCTGCCACTGGCGTGAACAATTTTAGCAATTTCTGATTTTTTAAGTACGTACTGGGCAGTTTCGCCAGCATAAATAAAAGTAACTTCGGTGTCGGTGATTTTGATCACTTTTCCCTTCATTTCTTCACCGTCAATTTTTTGAATAACGTCTTGTTTTGCATTGGTCTGGGCCATTATATTCATGGAAAACAGACCTAAGATTAAAATGAGGTATAATCTTTTCATTTGTTTATTTTTTTTTGTTACTAAGGGATCGATATTGATAGCGTTTAAAACAACAAATATAAGGGGATAGTTTGGTGTTTTATTCTAATCTTAATTTCAATCGCCGATCCTTTTATAAATATACTGCCTGTCTGCGTTTACAAGAATATGCATTTTACGTTTTTTGCCGGAAAATATGGCATCGACCGGATCGTTCTCGTTGACAAAAAACTTGTCATTTGCATAAGGTTTTAGCTCGGTAGTTCCTTTTTTCCGGGTCAGGGTTACTATACCTGGTGTTACGGTTATTTTCAAAGTATCATTCATCAGGTCGTTATAATAAGTGCCCTGATAGGTATCCAGTATTTTTTGATCTACAGGTACTTTGGCATATTTAAATTTTCTAATCCCTGAGAGCCAGGTGTATAAACTATCGGTGTTGTAGGCGGATGTCCAGCTGTCATGGCCGTCTTCGGGAAAAATTGTGAATTTAACATTCGGGTTGAGGGGCTTTAAAGCATCTACCATATCCTGGCTCGATTTAAGTGGAACAATATTGTCCTTTCCGCCATGAAAAACCCAGATGGGTGTATGTCTTATTTTCCATACTTTAGAGGTGTCGCCTCCACCGCAGATAGGCACAATTGCGGCAAACATTTGAGGGTATTTCATCGCCATTTCCCAGCAGCCGTAGCCGCCCATGCTTAAGCCTGTTAAGTATAAACGATCTTCATCGATTCTATATTTCTCCTTGATGTCTTTCATCAGGCGAAACAAATCGGTAGGTTCCCAGCCTTCTCCGTTAGGCACCTGTGGTGATATCACGATAAAAGGAAATTTTTTGCCCTGAGCAATCATTTTGGGTAATCCATTTATGGCTACTTTGTTTACATCATCGCCGCGTTCACCGCTTCCATGTAAGAATAAGACCAAAGGAAATTTTTGCTGATCGTTCTGTTTGTAGTTTTCAGGTAAATAAAGCAAGTACTTTATCTCGTTGATATATTTTTCCTGAGTCTGCTGTGCAGATATCGTATTGCATACTGCAGTGAAAATTAAGAGGAAGGTGAACAGGTGTTTCATGTTGAACATTTTAGTAATCAGACTATTAATGTACGAAAAGTGTTGCATTAAAATCAATAGAGACTACTGAAAAATTCAGCATGCGGTGGTGATGGTCATCCGTTAGATTTTCTAAATGCATAGGTTATGGCAACACTTAAAAGTAATACCCCAGTGAAAGTCAGTGCGGCGGTCAGGGAAAAATGGTAAGCGATAAATCCGAGAAGTGCCGGGCCTGCGAGCTGGCCTGCGTAGCCCATAGTACTTATCGCGGGAATGGCGGCTGAAGCGGGTATTCCTTTAAGTTTTCCACCCTCACTAAAGAAAACAGGTACTATGTTTGCGGCGCCTATACCTAAGAGCACAAAGCCCAGAAGGATAGTGGGGATCCATGGGGTTGCCACAGCAATGAAAATTCCTAGGGCAGCAATGAGGCCACCGGCAACTACTACGGTTTTTCCACTAAACCGCTCCACGATGCGATCCCCCAGAAGACGCATGGCTGCCATCGCAATTGAAAATGTTGCATATCCAACTCCTGCAAGCTCTGGATCTATTCCTCGGCTCTCCTTTAAAAACAAGGCACTCCAATCCAGCATTGCTCCTTCGGACAGAAATATAGCAAAACATGCTGCTCCAAGAAAAATTACGCTGGGACTAAACCATCCTGATCTGGTCTTGTTTTTTTGTTCTTTGTGTGTATTATTCTCCGGTAAATCACCTTCCTGCTTTTTAGTGAACAGGGATTTATACTTTAATAGCAGAATGGAAATAAGCAGTATCGAAATTGAAATTGCGGCAGTTAAGGGATTGAGCCCTGCTCTCATCAATAATCCCAGACCCAAAGAGCCACATAGGCCACCAACGCTAAAAAGACCGTGAAGAGATGACATTATTGGGCGTCCATACTGATTCTGAACATGGATGCCATGAGAATTCATTGCGACATCAATGACACCGATTCCCCCTCCAAAAACAAAGAGCGCGGCGCCCATCATCCAGGGATTTGGCATCAATAACAGCATTGGAAGGAAGGTAGCAGCGACCAGTCCGGAAATCAATATAACGGATCTTGTACCGTAAAGCTTAGACAGATATCCACTCAGGGGCATCATCGAAATCGCTCCGGTTCCGAAAAGCAGCAGCAATAGCCCAAGGTTAGCATCATTGAGATGTAACCTTTCTTTTGCGAATGGGACCATAGGCGCCCAGCTGGAGAGGGCAAATCCGCAAACCAGAAATATATATTGTGTCGCTTTTTTGGCTTTAATGGTTATCTGATTGTTTTTCATTTTGCAAATGAATGCAAATTTGCGTAAAGTTGCAAAAGTAAAATATTCGAAAATCAAAAATGTTAATTAGATGACTGCTTTAGAAGATTGACCAGCTTTATTTCGCTTCGTTTTCTAAAACAGGTATTTCAAATCTGCTTAACTCTGGGGTATGGTGTTCTTTTTTGGAGATTGCCTTCATTTTTTTAATAATTTCCGGATGCTGAGCGGCCACATCATGCTGTTCTGTCTGGTCTGTTGCTAAATCATATAATGACCATTTTGAATTGCCTTTCAGCATGTCTAATCGGATTCCTTTCCAGTTCCCTATTCTGATGGCTTGCTGGCCACCGTATTCCGGGTATTCGAAGTAGAGGTAGTTGCGACCGGTTTGTTTGCCTTTGGCCAGAATTGTTGGTAGGATACTGATGCCATCAACGTGTTTCGGGACTTTAAGATTTAAGAGGTCGCAGAAGGTAGGCACCATGTCAATGGTTGCTGATATAAGATTTGAGGTGCTTCCTTCCTGGATTTTTCCCGGCCAGGAAACGAGGAAGGGTTCTCTTATTCCCCCTTCGCGGAGAAAGCCTTTTCCCCATCCATATTCTCCGTTAAAAGGTCCGGCACTTTTAAAAAAAGTGGGATCAACACCTGCATTATAGGCGGGACCATTATCTGAACAAAACATAATAATGGTGTTGTCATATACACCCTTGTCTTTTAGTTTTTTAATGATCTGGCCTACTTGCTGGTCTAACAAGGTGATCATTGCGGCGTAGGTAGCATGCGGATACCGGCAAGGAAAATAGGAGCCTCCCAAGAAGGGTTTTTCGTCTCCGAATTTCTTGTGATAGTAAGCCACCAGATCTTTAGGTGCCTGTAGCGATACATGGGGCAAAGGGGAGGGGTAATACAGGAAGAAAGGTTTGTCCTTACTTTTGTCAATGAATTTTAGAGCCGCTTTAATAAGATAATCGGGAGCGTAGTCTTTTTGCTGATACTTTTCATAGTTCTTCTCGTCCAATGGATCGAGATCTTTAGGCAATTCAATATTGGGGTCAACGATCCTGTTGTCTAAAGGCACACGGTTGTTGTTTTCCCATAAATGCCCGCTGTAATAGGTGTGGTCTTGCCGCTGGCAGATATAGCCATAAAAATAATCAAAGCCCTGATTATTTGGTGTACCGGCAGTCATTGGGGCGCCTAAGCCCCATTTACCCACCAAAGCGGTTGTATAGCCCGCCTTTTTAAGAATTTTGGCAATGGTGATGGTGGAATCGGGAATTGGGTATTGGCCTTCCAGGTAAGGATTGTCTTCCATCGCTTTGAAATTCCAAACATCTCCACGATCGGCCCATTCATGATTCCCGCGGATAAAGGCCTTTCCTGAGTTTTGTCCGGTCATCAATAAATAGCGTGACGGGGCGCAAACAGGATAAGCATAATGTTGCGTAAAGCGTTTTCCTCTCTTTGCCAATTGATCGAGATTTGGGGTTTCAATTTTTTCCTGGCCGTAAGAACCCAATTCGCCATAGCCCATATCATCGGCAAGGATGTATACGATATTAGGCTTCATGGAGGAAATATGTTTGCTTCCTTTTTGGGCGTAGCTGGTCAGAGAGACGCTGAAAACAACGACCGATAGCAGAAAAGCATTATAAAATTGAAATGTCTTTTTGATATTCATTTTATATGTTGTTAATGATCTTGTTTTTTATTCCTTCTCTGGGTTCTTTGACAGTGCGGTGATTTTACCAACAACTTCATCCAGTTCCTGGGCAGAATTTTTTAAAAACTGCAGCATTTCTTTGAGTTCATCATTAAAAAGAGGGGTACCTGAATCGATGATGTTAACGATACCCAAAATCCGTGCAACCGGGGCCCTGACCATGTGAGACTGAATCCATGAAATATCCTTTAATTGCTTATTTTGATATTCAAGTTTTTGATTTAATGTAATGAGCTCCTGTTCAGAATTTTTCCTTTCTGTGATGTCTTTTCCTACACAGAATATCAATCCACTTTCGGTTGCTGGTGTAACGTTCCAGGCCACCCAGATATAAGTTCCATCTTTTTTTATTAATCTGTTTTCAAAATAATGCAATGCCATACCGTCGATGACTTCTTTGAATGCGTATAAAGTATTATCCAGGTCTTCGGGATGTATAAATGAAATGAAATGTCGGTTTAATAGTTCCTGCTCAGAAAAACCAAGCAGTTTTATCAGTGCGGGATTTATTTTCTTATAAAAACCATCTGTTCCTGCGGTTGCAATGATGTCTGGTGCATAATTAAATATCTGCTCCAATTCCAGTTCGAGTTTTTTTCTTACAATTTCCATTGCAAAATGAGTACTTATGCCCTCTATGAGTTGTATAAATTGTTGGTCTGGTTCTTTATTGTTATTCAGACCAACCATCATAGCTCCTAGGACTGCCCCAGTGTTGTCAATCAATGGTACACCATAGGCCGATTTAAGTCCCACATTCTGTACGATATCCTTTTGCAAAAAAGGTTCATGCTGATCAAGATCAATCAAATGTTGCGGACTGCCGGTTTTCCATATGTTCCGTATAAATCCATCTCCGTCTATCTGTATTTTGAAGTCTTTATTGTTCTGATAAAAACTTTCGGCAATATCGGTGGAAGCGAAATGCGCAGCAAGGGCTAAGGATTGTTTGTCTACACTGATCAGCCATATTTCTGCAATTAAAAAATCACCGTAAGCAATCAGTTTTTCCAATATTGTGGAAAGAACCTTATTCAAGCTTTCTTCTTTGCTAAAAACTGTACTTATTTTATGATTAAACAGTTCTCTTTCGTTATTGAGGGTCAACTCCCTTTCCTGTAATTTAAGGTCAGTAATGTCGTAAATTAGTGTGTAAAAACCCATTACATGCCCATCTTCAACATCTGGTACATATTCGGTAAGTATAATCCTGTCTCCTTTGCCTTCTATCTCAAGAGTCCGTTCAAATCTCTGAGGCAGTCCTTTTAGTGCTTCCTCCATGAAATGCTCATGTTTTGAAATCTGTTCTTTTGTAAATAATTTGTCTATCCTGGTATTGTACATTTCATTTTCAGTTTTACCAAAAAATGAAAGATAAGCCTTGTTGGCGAACAAGCAGCGTAAATCGGCTGTCCAGTAGGCAATTATGGAGGGGATGTTATCTGTGATGGTTTGATAAAACTGTTCTGTTCCAGGTTGTTCGTCACTCAGGTGGTTGTTGTTGACGTCTTCCCTCATGATACATACAATTCCCCTAACTTCGTTGTCATCCAGCAAATTTGTAAGCTGGCACTCATACCAGATGCCATCAGTAAAAAGAATCCTGATTGGACAGGTGTCTATCTTTTTGACTATAATTTTGTTTAATAACAGTCCAAATTCCTTTTTGTGATGAGGTGAAATGAATGTTTGGAGTTTGTTGCCACTGATGCGCAGTTCTGCTTTTGGATTTTTATGCAGTACAGTTAACTTGTGGTCTATTACAATAGCAATGTCGCTTGATTTATTCAAAAATTGATAGAATCCGCTGAGAGGATTTGTTGTTGTGACTTTAGAATTCGTTGCTGACATAGGGATCGTATTGACGTAACTTAATACCAAATATAAAGATAGCATAGTATGGAGATAATACCTTGAAGAATTAATTGATCCAGGGGTGCAGTGTGTATCTGGATAAGGTAATTGTGTATAAAGCCTAAATAAAAATGCCCCAAAAAGTTTCTCGCTTTTTGGGGCATTTAAATAATATAAGCCCTGTTAATTAATTCATTTTGGCTGCCGGGATTGATTTTTTTGTCATCTTATCCAAACCTGTGGCATAGCTGTCAAATTCTGCGGTTAGCTGTGTAACCAAAGCTTTTTTTGCTTCTGTATCACCTTTTACCATACCTCTCCATGTCACATTCGTTTTGCCTCCTTTGTCTTTTAAAAAAATAGCAAATTCTGCTGATTTAATTCCTTTAGGCAGGTTGGCGTCTGCAAAATCTATGGCCATAAGCTTGTTGTGTGGTTCATTTTGTGTGATGTTTTCTACACGGCTGCCGCCATTTGAAAAAACAATCTTTCTGGATACGGGTGGATTTGCATCTAGTACTTCTATGGTACTTACATAACCATTCGAGGCTTTTTTAAGTAAGTCATTGTTACTGAAAACTTCCCAAGTCATCTCCAGCGGCATATTGATGTCTGCGCTTTTTTCTATGTCCCATTTAATTTTTTGGGCAGTTTCCATCTGAGCGTGAGCTTTAATTGCAGATAAACTGGTTAGGAGTATCAGGGCTAATACGATCTTCTTCATATTTTTAAGTGTCTATTTGAAAAAAGAGCCAGGAATTTCAGCCTGGCCCGTTGCTGATTACATGCCGAATATTTTTTTCATGGCTTTATCTAACGATTCGCCGCGAACATTTTTCTCTACGATTTTTCCGTCCTTATCTACAACAACCAGGTAAGGAATTCCACTAAACAGGTAATCGGCCATTACGGGTTTAGATTCTACTGCATTGATCTGTGGCCAGCCCATTTTCTCTTCTGCCATTGCTTTTTTCCAGTCGGCCGGTTTTGCATCAACAGATACAGATAAGATTTCCAGACCTTTGTCTTTGTATTTACTGTATACTTCTTTTAAGTGAGGGATCTCCTGGCGGCAAGGACCGCACCATGAAGCCCAGAAGTCAATAATCAGGTATTTTCCTTTGAAATCTTTAGGTCCCCATTTTTTACCGTTTACATCTGGATAAGCAAAAGCAGGTGCTTTCTGTCCGTCGGCAATTTTCTCTTCTTGTGCAATACCGTCCAGGATTTCTTTTTTCCTTTTCTTTGCCTGATCCAGGTCAGGGAATTTCTTGGTCAGATTGTCTAAGGTAGACATGACCAGTTCCCTGTCTCTTTTGGGATTCAGGTAACCGAGTGCATATAGTACTGTGGGTTGGTCTTTGTATTTGTTAACCAGGTATTTGATGCGGAAATCACGGTCTTTGTTGATGCGCTCAAAGCCGTCCTTCACATAATTGATCCATACCGTATCTTTAGAGCGCCCTGCCCTGTATTGTTCCTGACCTACTGCAATCATTTGTTGATAGTCAAGATAGCCTACCAGGTTTACATCATTAATCACATCATTTTCTGCTGATGTGTTTTCCATATAGATGTACGGCGGGTTTTTGATTTTCATCTTCGCCGTATCTATACCACGCACGTTGACATGGATATTGTCTTTATTTGCCCAGAAATCAATGCGGTCAAAATAATAAACACGTACCTGGTAAAAGTCCGGCTTGTCTGCCGGTACTTTGAAAGAGAAATTGTTGTTGGCATCTACTTTCGTACTGTCTATTGCTTTGAAGGCTCTTTTAAAGCCCTCACCTTCATATTTTCCCAGGTAAATCGGGTACTTGTTTTCGGTGTCGGGGAATTTAACTGTACCTGTAAAAGTTACTGTTTTTCCATTCTGCGCAAAGCAGTTGATCATCATAAATAATGCGACAACCGCTAGAATTACTCTTCTTTTCATTTTTTTATTGTTCTTTGTTTTAGTATTAGTCTTTCATCATTGGAGGTGTCATTTTCCCTTTTTGCATGGCTTCTTTTCTTAGATCTTGTGCCTTGGTTGCCATGACTTCTGCTTCTGTTGTTTTTCCCTGTTTTTTAAATATTCTTTTTCTCAGGTCGGCCAGTTGTATGCTGGTGAAAAGATCGGGGTTGCTTTTCTCGATCTGAGCGGCCCATTTCAGGGCATTCGGATATTGTGCTGCTGGTGCGGAGGTAACCACATCGTTTGCGGCTCCGATGATAAAATAGTTTTTTAATGAAAAATCATTGTCATTAGAAACAGCGTCAACACGGCTGGTAAATTTATCCCACTGTCCTGCGGCAGCGAATTCGATCAGGTCGAGCTGGGTAAGCATAGGCTTGGAATAATTGGTGCTCCCGGACAGGATTTTTCTAATTGCTGCAACCTTTTCTTTTGCTTCTTTAAGCCCTGTTTTCTTTTCATATGCCCTTTTTACAGAGTAAACTGCCATGCTAAAAGTGTTTCTGAAATAAGGGTTTACCTTTTCTGCTCCGTATGTTGACTCCAACTTTCCCTTATTGGCATAGAAATAGGCGAAGGCCTGAGAAGAAGGATTATTGAGGTACTTGAGAGCAAGGTTCCAATTATGTTCCTCCATAAGTGCTGATGCAGGAAGACCATCAAAATAGACTTTTGCTACAATACCCATTTTATCGGCTTCATAGGCTTTTTCCAAGGCTTCTAAATAAGCAACTGCTGTGGCTTCGGAATGATCACCATTGTTGAACTTTTTGGCCAGTCCGAATGCGGTACTTTCTGGTTTTAGCGCTTTGCCTGCTTCTTGCATAAATTCAGATGCCGACATACTACCAACAATTTTATGTACGATTTCTCCATCTCCGTTGATGAACAGATAGGTGGGGAAGGCACTTACTTCATATTTATCTTTCAACGCGGGGCCTTCCCCTTTTTCCATATCATATTTAACATTGAGGAAGGTGTTGTTGAACAGATCAGCTACGCTGTCTTTTGTAAACACTTGTTTGGCCATGACTTTGCACGGGCCACACCAGGAGGTATAGGCATCAAAAAAGATGATCTTGTTTTCTTTTTTTGCTACAGCCAATTGTGTTTTCCAGTCGGCTTCCTTAAATGCGATCTCCCGGTTTTGTGCGGATGCGGATAGTGCAGCCAGGCAGGTGAGTCCGATGAATAATTTTTTCATGTTTTTATTGTGGGTTTTGTTGCAGATTTGGGTTCAGTTGAATTTCTATCAGCGGAATTGGGTAAACTATTCGCTTATCATCAGGCTGAATAGTTAAAGGCGCAGAGAAAAAATAATCTATATAGTTTCTTGTTAATGGCAGGCCATTACGGAAGTTGTCAAATGAAGAGTTTCCTTCCCAGGCTAGTTCGAGCCTCCGCTCATTGAATACGGCTTGAAATACCGTGAGACCTGCAGTTGATAAGCTAGCAGCAGTCCATGCCGGAGCATTGGCCCTTACCCTTACTGCGTTAACGGCAGTTAGTGCATCGGCAGTATTGCCTGACTTGGCTAAAGCCTCTGCTTTGTTGAGGTACATCTCTGCCAAACGAATGTAAGCGGTTCCACTTCTGCTTTTCGCACTGAAATCAAATCCACCCAGAGGAAAGATCTGCTGATAGTTATACTTGTTTACTGTATTTCTGCTTTTATCGGTTGCAGTTATTCTTTTGTCAGTTTCAACTGTGATAAAACTCATTCTTAAATCTGATGGATTCTGATTCAATAGGGCCATATAATCTGGAGACGCTGTATATTCACCTTGATAAGGGTTTCCAAATACATCTCTTGTTGCCAGAAATTCATTGATGAAATTTCCATTGGCATCGTCATGTTTGAAGTCGAAAATAAATTCTTTATTGGTTTTACTATCAGAGTTAAATGCATTGGTATAAGCGGTTCCGGTGATCAGGGTATATTTATTTGCTGAAATCACTTTGTCTGCGTATTCTGCAGCTTTTGTATTGTAGGTATTTTGCGGAGCTGTTGGTGTGCCGCCCATATACAGATAAACACGTGACAACAATGCCCACGCAGCCTCTTTGCTCGCATAGTAATTCGGGTTACCAGATCTGGGTACATTCATTAGGGCTGCAGCTTTTTCCAAATCTGAAATGACTTGTGCATAGACCTCTTTAACCGTATTGCGTTTTGGCTGGAAATCTTTATTTACCAATGAGTTTAAAGAAAGAGGAACCGCAAGATTGTCGCCATTGTTTTGGTAATATGGACGACCATATATCCGGACCAGGTTAAAATAGGCCAGGGCACGAAGGAAATAGTTTTCTCCTTTAATTTGATCATGTGCAGTATCTTCGCCATCTTTTACGGCATCGATAACCTTATTGGTGCCAGAAATGAGGCGATAGGATACGCGCCAGAAACTGGTGGTAGGGCCCTGACTTGGCGAGTTGGCGTAAGTATAGCTGTCATCTCTGGTTTGCGGGAAAGCACGGGTGATGGCATAGAGGTTGTTTCCTTTTAACTCGCTCATATTAAACCAGCTCGCATCATAAGATGCATCACTGGCGGAGGAGGTAACCAGTAAGGCGTAATTACCGTTGGTAGCACTGGCAAGGCCATCAAGGGTGCTTAGCAATTCCACATCAGCCTTGTCATTAAATGGACGGATATTTTCGTCGATCGTTTTTTTGCAGCCAAATAAAATCATTGCTGCAAATCCTATATAAATGGATAATATGTATTTCTTCATTGTCTGCATGATTAAAAGGTTAACTGTACGCCTAAAAGATATTTACGACTGGCACCATAGCCGGCACCTATACCGTAATTGTTCGGATCAGCTGCCAATCCGCCTTCCGGATCTACGCCATAAAAACCCTTTTTAGTGAAGATGAACAAGTTGTCGCCGCTGACGTAAATGTTTGCTCTTTTTAATTTAATTGCACTGATGAGCTGAGTTGGTAAAGCGTAGCTTAAACGAATGTTACGTACCCGGATGTGACTGGCATCTTCCCAAAATCTGGAACTGCTTTCATCGGCACCATCTGTGCGATTACGGTAAATCATGGGTTCGGTAGCCTGATCTCCGGGTTTTTGCCAGATAATCTGACCGGCAGCGGGCTTAATCTGGTTGTATTTAATGATGTTGTTTCCATCAGAGGCGAAGTAAGATGACCTGGAATTGTTGTATACCATATAGTTTCCAGCGAAGTTTAACAATACAGACAGTTCAAAGCCTTTATAGCCGAACGTATTTTGTAAACCGCCGTAAAACGAAGGCGTGGTATTTCCGATCAGCTGGTTTTGCATGTTGGCATCATTGCCAGTTAGACCTTTGGTGACATCATCCATTGTATTTACAATTTTGCGGGTAATGGCATTGGTTACCGGATCGCGTTCCAGACGTTCAAATTGTGGCATGCCGGTTTGAGCATCTACTCCCAGCCATTTTACAGCATGAATGCTGGCAATATTGTCGCCCTCTTTGATGAGGCCTGCATTGCCATATAGGATCTGACCGCCGTATAATTTTTCAACTTTGTTGGTATTGAAGGTAAGATTTAATCCTGTTTCCCAGGTAAACTGACCTGCAAGGTTTTTGGAATTTAATACGATTTCTATACCCCGGTTGAGCATTGCACCGATATTCTGATACTGGCTAGGTACGCCCAGTAAAGACGAAGTGGCTACTTTTTGCAACAGATCGGTATTGCGTTTGCGGTAAAAATCTGCCGAAACCGATATACGATTAAACAAGCCCAGATCGATACCTAAGTTGGTCACATAGGCGCGCTCCCAGGTAATTTGTCTGTTCCCCAACTGATTGATGATGGCTGCAGGATCACCGGCATACTGGTAAGCGAAATTATAGAAACTCTCTGTCAGGAAGTCTTCACCGGCAATTTTGCCGTTTGTTCCGTAACTGGCTCTGAGTTTTAAATTGGTGAGGTATTTGTTTCCGCGCAAAAACTGCTCATTACTGGCCAGCCAGGCACCACTAAAAGAATAGAAATTTCCTGCTCTGTTGTCGATACCAAAATTGGTAGAGTAGTCCATCCTGTAAGATGCATTTACGAAATAACGCTCGTCGTAATTGTAATCTCCTTGAGTGAACAGGGAGTAGGATCCTCTTACAAATTTCTCCCCATTGAAGGACTTTCCTGAAAGTGTGTTCCAGGCTTCGGAAGCTGCAGCAGGAACTTTGATACCTGTCGGCATGTTTCTAACGGCCAGTGTATTGTATTCGCTCCCACCTTTATTGTATTCAAAACCACCTATTCCGCCTACGGTACTCAGACCGAATTGTTTGCGTGCAGTGAGTAGGTTGGAGGTTAAGAAGGAATAAGAATTATCTTTTCTCTGTATTAAACTTCCTTTATCGGCCGCTCCGGCAAGAGATAATCGATCTTTATAGGTATTGGTTGTGATGTATGTAGTGTTGTAAGAGTTGTTTGAGGATAGGGTTAGCCAGTCATACATTTTGTATTTTGCAGAAAATACGCCTAGAACTTGTTGGGTATTGGTAATTGTGGAGTTGTAAGGCAGGTCGTAAAGCGGATTTTGGCTTGGAGAGCCCAATGCGTCGGAGCCCATTATTTTTTTAGGTGTTCCATCGGGGTTATTTGGTGTATACCATGGCAACAGCGTAGGGGAGCCGGTTACTTGATTGGCGTCGCCTTTATCGAAAATGGCACCTAGGTTTGCATTGAAACTCAATTTACTGGTAATGTTGTGGTCCAGGTTGAGTTTAAAACTGTTTCTTTTTAGATCATTATTCTTTAATGGCCCCTGTTCATCATAGTTGTTGGCACCAAAATAATAGCGTGTTTTTTCGTTTCCACCAGATAAAGACATATCTAGAGTTTTGGTTAAGCCGTTGCGGTAAAGCAGATCGTTCCAGTTGGTATTTGTTCCGAGTACCGATGCCGGGGGCAAATATTTAGCTAAATAAGCATCCTGAGTTAAGTTTTCTGTTTTAATGGCGTAGGAGTTCAGGAGCATTTGGCGTTGATAGTCATAGAGCTCCTGGCTGCTCATAAACTGAATTTTACCCAGGTTTCTCTGGCTTATACCAAAACTGCTATTGATGTTGAGCTGGGATTGACCAGAAACACCTTTTTTAGTGGTAATGACCAATACGCCCTGGCTGGCGCGTGAACCAAATATAGCAGTAGATGCTGCATCTTTTAACAGCGTTACTGTTTCAATATCTGTTGATGAAACAATATCGCTTGGATACATTACATCTGAGTAGATAATTCCGTCTATGACAACTAATGGGTTCAGGTTATTGGTTACGCGTACATTGGCTGCATCAATGGGTAAAGTCCCTTGCCCACGGACTACAAAAGAAGCTTTACTATTGGGGTCGCCAGAGGGCTCTGTAATGTACATTCCGGCAATTTTTCCTTTGAGCTGGGAGATCAGGTTATTAGAGGTAACGCCTTCCAGCTCGCGGGAACTGAAGGTTTGAAGTGAACCGGTGATTTCACTGGCCTTTTTTGTGGTATAACCCATCACCACTGCTTCCTGTAATTGGGCGATGGCAGGATTTAAGACAACGTTTATTGCTGAATTGTTGTCATTGAGTACAACCGTTTCAATACGTTTACTTTCATAACCGATGGAACTGAAGACTAAACGGTAGGTTCCCGGAGTTAGGTTTAAAGTAAAATTTCCATTGCCGTCGGTCATGGTAGCGATATTGGTCCCGTCAATTCTTACCGAGACACCCGGAAGAGGTGCTTTACCATCTGTAACACGTCCCTTTACAGGTTGTTTAACTTCAGGATTTTTTTTCTCTTCAGTTTCTGCTTGCTTCTCTTTAATGATCACATTGCGGTTTACAATGATATAAGTAAGGGGCTGTTTGCTGAGGGTTTGCTCCAAAGCCTGATCAACGGTGGCATTTTTTACGAATAGATTTATTTTTGAGGCGTTCTTTCTCAATAGGTCGATTTTGTAGAAGAAGGAGTAACCGCTTTGCAGTTCTATCTTTTTGATCACGCTTTCCAGGCTGGCATTTCTTTCATTTAGCGTAATGCTTTGGCTGAAAGCAACAGCGCTGGCCTGGAAACTGATAATGAGTAAGCATACAATTAATTTCATGACCCTTAATGTGTCTAAAATTTTATTCATATTTGTTTGGTTTAGTCGCAGCAAACCTTATCCCCCTTAAGGAGTTTGTGGTTTGTTTCGATTTGGTTGATAATTGATATGGTCTTTCAGGATTGATCTTTTATTTAACCTTTAAAACTTATCCGGGAGTGGTCGTAACACTTCCGGTTTTTTTATTAAAGGCTAAATGGGCTTGGTTATGGTTCTACTATAAGTGTCCTCCTTTCTATTTTGAGTTTAATTCCATTGAGTTCAAATATTTTAAGCATATCGTTCAGTTCCAGATTTCTGGAAGCTTTGAAGTGAAAAAGTTCCTCAGATTTTTTGTTGTCTTTAAAAATGACTTCAATGTTATACCAGCGTGATAATTGTCTCATGATACTGCCAAGGTCTGATTCATTGAATTGAAAGTATCCATTTTTCCAGGCTACAGCTTCTTCAGTATCCACCGCACGCGTGCTTAGATTATTGTTGTTTAATACGGATTGCAGACCTGGGAGTAGATTTACAGTTTTCCGGGAGCCGATCTGCGAAACCCGCACTGCGCCTTCCAGCAGTGTTGTTTTGGTTATAGATTCGTCTTCGTAACTGTTAATGTTAAAGTGGGTGCCGAGTACTTCAACCTGTTGTTTACTGGTGACGACAATAAAGGGCATTCGTGCCTTTTTATGGCCGGATTCTTTGATTGTCATCTTTGCTACTTCAAAATAAGCCTCTCCTGTTAATTCAACTTTGCGCTCATTTTTGCTGAATAGGGTTGGGTATTTTAAAGAGGAAGATGCGTTAAGCCATATTTTACTGCCATCTGGTAAATCGATCTGGTATTGCCCACCTCTAGGGGTGGTTATGGTATTATAGGCTATTTCAGGGGATGTAGTACTTGCTTTTTTCGCAGACTCGGCAACATTGTAAACAAGTTGTCCTTTTTCTGTTTTGGTAATAGTGATGCCAGTTTGTTCGGCAATTTCTCCATTTGTAGTGCTATCAAGATTGATTACTTTTCCATTGGCAAGTGTTAGGGTTGCTTTATTTTGGCCAGCTTTGATGGTGTTTGTAACCAGTCCGGGGTCCTGAAATGAATTCAGGATGACGTGATGGCTATTATAATAGAAAAGGCCTGCGCCGGTAACCAAAAGAACTGCTGCTGCTGCGGCATAACGGTACCAGGAGATTTTTTTAACAACAGGTTTTTGATGACTTGCTATTATGTTTTGCAGCATATTGCCTGCATGAGGAAATAAAAGCCCGTCTGTTTTGATTTTATCCCATGTGTCATCCATTAAGCTTGTGATGTCTCCGTTTTCTTGATTTTCAGCGACCAGAGATAGAAATTCCTCCCGTTCCTCATGAGTACAGGTGTCTTCAATGTATCGCTGGTATAGACTGGCTAATCTTGAATTCATAGGTGTGTTGTTTAGGCTCCCTTTATTGTAAAGACCCCTGGCAAAGGAGAGAGGAGTAATAGAATTGAAAAAAAATAAATTAATGTTTTTCGGCTAGTAAAGTCATGAGGATGACCACTATTGCAATGTCGGTATGCGTACTTACATAATTTCGCAGAAAGCGCAACGCATGTTGCATATGCGTTTTTACCGTTAGCTTAGAGATGTTGAGCCTTTCGGCAACCTCTTCATATTTCAATCCTTCCTGATGACAAAGGGTATAAACCAGTTTTTGCTGTGCTGGTAACTTCTCTATGGCTTGATTTAAGACTTTTTCTGAATCTTTAAATATGATGTATTCCTCGGTTTCATTATGATCTTCCTTGTAGTTAGAGGCCATCATTCTGCTGGTTCTCACTTCTAATGCCATTCTGCGCAGAACTTTTAAAGTATGGTTCCTGGTCAGGACCCTCAGGTAGGCATCCAGGTTTTCAATCTGGGTGAGGTATTCTTCCTGGTTCCAGATCTTTACGAATATTTCCTGTGTGATTTCTTCGGCAAGGGTTTCTGATTTGACAATTTTTAAAGCGTAGTTGTAAACTTTTGGACTGTAACGATGAAAAATTGTACTGAAAGCTTTAGTATCACCAGTTGAGATTTGGTGCAATAATGCTTTTTCGTCATTAAAAATTTCTTCTAGCTTTGTTGGTATCATGTTATGATTCAGAGCCGTGCTGTCTGAATTGGGGCCTAATGTAAAGATAAAAAAATAAATGCGCTCTTCAAAAGTTGAAGAGCGCAGTATTTTTTATCAGTCTTACAGAATTTATTTTATTTTACTGGTATCAATATCCCAGTTATCCGTCCTGAAAGGAGCAACAGGCAAACCTGTAAGCGTAAAAATATTACCTATTCCTGCATTACTAAATTGATAACGAACAGCGACAGGTGTTTTTACTTTCTTGCTGGAAACATTGATGGTACTTCCTTTTATTTTAATCATTGCAGGATAAAAGATCTTATCTGCTCCAGCTATGAAAATTTCTTTTGGCATTTTTCCTTTAATAATTAAACCTGTCTCTGCATAATCAAAGTCAACGACTACATTGCTGCCATTTACTTTGAAAGATTTTAACAGCGGACTCTTATAGCCATCTTTTTTTAGACCATAGGTTTCGGCCAGGGCAATATTGGCCAGGCGAATACCTACGTCCTTTTTATTGGTTGGATGGATATCGAGGGTATCGCTAACCAGATCTGAAATTACTGCCATGCCTGTTTTCTCTGTGGATAGGCTTTTGGTCTGGGCCTCTCTTACCAATGCAGCCACATTATATTTATCATATTTATAAGGAGCAATTTGTACGTAATAAAATGGGAAATCTTTATTCCATGCTTTACGCCAGGAAGTTATCATGGTGTTCATTAATTCCGTATAACTCAATGGTGCCTCCCGGTTGCTTTCTCCCTGGTACCAGATTGTACCTGCAATATTGTAATTAACAATGGGGTAAATCATGGCGTTATAGGTATATCCGGCATTTACCGGCCACCATGGAGTGGGGTTGTTTTTTTTCGATGCCTCTTTTAAGGTTGCATTATTCTCTATCAGATTTTCCGGTGTCCAAACTTCTGCAGGTGTACCGCCCCAGCTGCTGGCAATAAGGCCAATTGGTACATTTAAAGTTTTGTTTAAATTTTTACCAAAATAATAAGCTACTGCACTGAATGCTTTAAGAGCGTTAGTGTCGCAGGTTGTCCAGTTGCCGGTGCAATCCTCTTGTGGTGTTTTTGAAGTCGTTTTAGGCATGTTGAACAGCCTGATATTAAGTTTGTTCAACAGTTCGTATTCCTCTTTAATGCTGGAAATGCCTGTATAGTAATTCCTCTCCATATTCGATTGACCACTACATACCCATACTTCTCCAATTAAGATGTTGTTGAGGATAATTTTATTTTCACCTTGCAGGGTAATGGTATAGGGGCCACCTGCTTGTGGCGTCTGAATGTCAATTTTCCAGTTTGCATTTCCATCAGCTGATGTTTCGATGGTCTTATTGTTCCAGGAGGTTGTAATTTTTATCTTTTCATCGGGTGATGCCCAGCCCCATAGTTTGGAGGTGGATTGCTGCTGTAATACCATATTGCTACCCAATATATTTGGAAGTCGGATATTGGCGTGCAATGATAGAACCAAGAAAGAAAGCAGAAGTAATAGAAAGTGTTTTTTCATCTGTGTCTATTTTTCTAAAAGATCAAGTTCCGCAATGGCTAAGGTTTTTTTATTGGCTGCAATAGAAGTAGCCTGCACCCGTACATACCTTGTTGTAAGCATTTTTGTAAAATAATGTGTTCTTGGTGTGGGATCATTAATGAGATTTCCAAATGCAACATTTTCTACAGTTTGCCAATTTTTGCCATCGTTGCTGATTTGTATGATGCTTTTTTCCATCATACCATCGGCAAATTGTTGAGGCGGGGTATAAACAAAGCCTGTCAGGTTGTGCTCACGGCCGAGATCTATGGCAATCTGGTGTTTGTTGGCGCTGGCCAGCCAGTAAGTTTGCGGGTTGGCATCGAATGCCATATTTTTTGTATGGTCATTTGCTGCACTGTCTGTATCTAATAATTTCCAGTCTTTTTTCACAATTCCAAAAGTTTCTGTTGCTACAGGTCCTTTTTCTTTATCGGCGATGGACAGGGCTTTTATTTCACCCCCGGTTACTGATACCGGGCCGGTATATTTGTTGGAGGAAGCGGTAGGTTCAGTGCCGTTTGTTGTATAATAGATTTCGGTTCCTTTGTTCAGGTTGGCCGTTGCATTTTCTCCATGTGGTTTCCATCCAAATTCGTGTGATTTAGGTGATATGGTTAATAAACCGTTGATGTCTCTGCTGAAGGCGAGCTGAGGCGGTCTGGTGCGGTAATAATAGGCATCTATTGTAGCAATAACAGGTGTTGCTCTGGAGGATAAAATCACCAACCTGAATTTTGAGGCTGTAACTTCTGGGAAACGTAATATACGTTTATAGCCAATATTTGTTGCCGAAGCAATTTTCTCCCATTTATTCCCTATCCAGGCTTCAACAATATGTTGTTCTACGCGTTCTCCGTAGCTGGCTATGTTTTCCTGCAACAGGATTCTGTTGATGGTAACTGGTGCGCTGGTGGTAATGCTTGTGTTTTGCTCTTGCTTTGATATTTTAGCATTGGCAAATAAATTTTTACTATAAGTTTCGGAGATCCGCTTTCCGGTTTCATTCAGCACTTTTACATCTTCATCAGAGAATTTGCCCTGGCGGTTTGGAGGAATATTGAGCAAGAATGTAGAATTGCCGCCTACGGCTCTTTCGTAAATATCAAAAACATCATCGGTACTGCGCACTTTTTGTTTTTCATCATCCCGGTAAAACCAACCCTCTCTTATAGAGGTATTGGTTTCGGCTTGCTGATAGTGCAGGTATTTTCCTTTGTATAGTTCCTCCCGGCTGCCTAAAGATTTGTCTGTTAGATCTGGAAAGTGGCTTGCTGTATCTGGGTTTTCAGGATAGGGGATAACATTCCATTCGGTTTCCCGGGTACCACCCGATTCATTACCACACCAGCGGATATCTTCTCTGCCAAAAATAACGGCCTTTGGGGCCAGGGTATGGATCAGCTTCTTCCAGGCGGCATAATTATATTTCTGTCCACCTTTAGACTTGGGGTTTGCCCCATCAAACCAAACCTCATACACTGGTCCATATTCTGTTAATACTTCAAAGAGTTGATTGAGGAAATATTCGTTATAGTCATCAACCTCAAATTCGAATTTGGTTTTGTTGTCAAATGGCCTTCCGGCCACTTGACGGGGTATGGTGCGTTTAGAAACTTTGCTCAAATTGCCGTATAAACCAGTTGGACTTTCTACCTGGAACAGATCTGCCGGTGATAAATAGATACCTAGTTTTAACCCATATTTTTTACAGGATGCCGAGAGGTCTTTTAAAATATCGCCTTTCCCATTTCGGAATCCTGTAGACATGATTCCGTGATTGGTATACCGGCTTTGCCAAAGTACAAATCCATCGTGGTGTTTTACGGTTAGAAGGACCATTTTAATGCCTGCGGTTTTCATGGCCTGGCACCATTGGTCAGTATGCAGTTCTTTCAAATCGAATACTTTGGGGTCTTCAACGCCATTTCCCCATTCTACCCGTGTAAAGGTATTGGGGCCAAAATGTATAAAAGCAATAAACTCATTCTTTAAGGCACTGAGCTGATTTGTTGTAGGAGCTACATGTGCAGCTTTGGCAATAATGGTGGCCTTGCTGTCATTTGGTGCTATAGAAATGGTGTTTTGCAGCTTTATTGCATTGTTCTGTGCATGTGTATGTACATAAAAACAGGTGAATAAAGCTGTGAGTGCAAAGATTTTTTTCATTTAAAGTTTATCTGATTGGTAAAATTACAATTTGTTAGATAAGTCTATGCAACTCATATTATCTCTTACTTAAAGCATATTGTCATTTTAGGATTACCAGCCAGGGTTTTGTATCATATCTGTTTTTTTAGCGGGCTAGTTGACACGTGGTACACAACAATGGTTGCCAAGGTTACTTTTTCTTTAAAATCTGTTTTATTATTTCTTCATATGCATTGGCATACTGGATCATTCCAATGTCATTAGGGTGTGTTCCATCTATAGTGCTATCGGACGTAAAACCTATTTTTTGTGCCTTAAGCAGATAAATGTTTTTGATTCCTTCTTTTTGCAGTTTATAAAATGTGGCAGACAGTACCTGACTAACATGGGTATATTTGTTGGTGATGGAGCTGTCTAAATTAAGCGCTGGTAATGCGCCGGAATGTTCGGTAAGCAGGATTGGAACGAGTGGATGTTTTTGCTGTAAATTTTTCACTGAACTGGTAATACGCTTTTCAACTTCTTCATCTGAAAATTTATTTCGGTCGTAGAGGTTCGGCATACAGTCTAGTATATATAGAGAGGCGTCAATTTGATTGATTAAGTCAATTAAAGGAGACTCCAGTTGTCCATTACCGGAAAATCCAAGATTGATAACCCTGGTGTTTAATCTTCTTCCTAATATATTGCTCCAGGCAAGCCCGGGCCGGCTGGAACTTGCGCCTTGTAAAATGGATGTCCCATAAATAACAATAGGTTTTTCTTTCTCGTTTACCTTTTGAAATTGAAATGTGGCAACGGAAGACACACCTATCTGAACCCATGAAGGGGTTTTATAAAGTGGGAGATAGAGCCTGTATTCTTTTATGGGTAATGGCGCGCTGATGTTGCTGAATTGAAACCTGATGGTATCGCCAAGATCGTATTTACCACTGATCCAGTGCCAGTTGTTTTTTATATCCTGAGCGTAAAGATCAACACCGCTTACATTTAAAGCCGTACTATTGGGGATAATATAGCTGCCGTTGACTTGATATTTTACCTTTATTTCCCGGGCATCGGTGGTAAAGGTGATGTATTCTCCAGCTGAATTTTGTGATAATTCCCAGAGCTCTTTTCTTACATTTTGCTGGGCGTTACTTGGTAAGCGGTTATATGTGTTTTTTAATCCCGTTTGCCAGTGCCTGCCGTCAACTACAGGATATCCGGCATCTACCGGGTTATTCCATTTAAGAGATTGAGGATGGGCTGAAAGATGTAAAAGTAGAATTGAGATAAATAGGGTAAAGACTTTTTGTTTCATTTTTTGCAGTTTACTGTATTCCTGTCAGAGTGTATGATGTCTGCTTAGGCAAATTTGGTTTTTTCGTACTAAAGTAGGAAAACCTGCTCCTAAAAATATTAAATATGTATAGAAATATTCTTTTCTTTTAAGGGAGATATTTATTTTTATTTACTAATATTTTTAGTATTTTAGCTATTTAATTGATCTAATGATCGGGTATGGAAAATAAAGTCGGAATAAATAACAACAGTGTAGACTCAGCAGGGATCACCAAAGAATATAAGGAGGCTATTGCTGAGTTGATCTGGAATGGGTTTGATGCTAAAGCAACCTGTGTTGATCTGGTGTTTAACGCGAATGAACTGGACCATATTGGTGATCTGGTCATCACGGATAATGGAACTGGAATTGATTTGTCTACGCTGGGTGAAACTTTTGGCTCTTTTTTAGACTCGCTGAAGCGTAAATCTGTACAAAAGACTTCTTCGGTTAGGGGAAAGAAGGGGAAGGGGAGGTTCTCTTTTATCGCATTTGCAGAAACTGCGGTTTGGCAGACGGTTTATAAAGATCAGCAAAGCGGACAATTTCTGGAATACGACATTACCATACATGCAGGAAACAAACATGTATATAAGAATGAAAATAACCGGATTTCTCCCGTAGAGGAAACGGGAACGAGTTTAAGGTTATCCAACCTGTACGGAATTACGGGATATTCTTTGACCAATACAGAGTTTATGGATTATTTGAAGGCAGAATTTGGGTGGTTTCTGTTGTTGAATGAACAAAGACATTTTAGCCTGAGCTTAAACGGTGTGGCTATAGAGTTCAGGGATATTATTGCCGAAGATGAGGTGTTCAAAAGTGTAGTTTCAGATCATGGAGGAAATGAATTTGAATTTAAGATTACCTATGTGCGGTGGAAAAAGAAAATCGGAGATAAATTTTACTATTATTTTTTGAATGAGCATAAAAAGGAGTTGTATAAAGAGTTGACTTCTTTTAATCACAATGCCATCAATTTTTACCACAGCATGTATGTGGAGTCGAGCTTTTTTAACGAGTTTATTTCTTCAGATAAAGAAGGGTCTGGAAGACTGTTTGGGGTGAACAGAAACAATCTGGTTTTTAAGAGGCTTTTAAAGGAACTCCGAAACATTATTAATACCAAACAGAAGGCTTTTGTGAGGATCAATGCTGCAGATGAGCTGATTTCCAAGTATGAGCGTTCGGGGGTATTTCCAAAATTCAGGAACAACAAGTATGAGCAGGAGAAAAAGAAAGATCTGGTAGAGGTGGTGAGGGAGATTTACTGTATACAACCAAAGATCTTTAAGGGCTTAAGTGAAACTCAGGAAAAGACGAGTGTGGGTTTCATTAATCTTTTACTGGATACTGATGAAAGAGGACATATTTTAAACATTCTGGATGGAATTGTGCAAATAACTGCCGAGGAGCGGGAAAACTTGTCCAACCTGTTAAAGAAAACATCGTTCAGCCATATCCTGCGAACCATCAATCTGATTGAAAGCCGGGCTAAAACGATAGAACTGCTGAAGACATTGGTATTTAACCTGAAATCCTTTACTAATGAAAGGGACCATATACAGCATGCAATTGCAGAGAATTATTGGTTGTTTGGAGAACAATTCCATCTGGTTACAGCGAATGAAGCTTTTGAAAAGGTACTGTCGAAGTATTTGTACATCATAGATAATTTACCAGCACCTGCAAAAGTTAAATTGCAGGATGCGGAGAAGGTCAGAAGACCTGATCTTTTTATCTGCAGGCAACGGAGTGTGCCGGATCCCTCCAGCCATGATGATGATCTGGAAGAGAATATTATGGTTGAATTGAAGCGTCCGGATGTGGTGATTGGTAAATCGCAGCTTCGCCAAATAGAAGATTATATGGATTTTGTGACCCGTCAGCCGGAATTTAATGCGCAAACGCGTAAATGGAAGTTTTTTGTGATTAGTAATGAAACGGATACTTATATTAAAAAACAGTACGATGAATTCAGGGATAAAGGCAAGCGTTTTTTAGTTAAATCATGGGGCAACCTGGAGATCTTTGCCATGACCTGGGATGATGTGTTCAGAAGTTTTGCGGTAAAACACAAGTATCTGCTGGATAAGCTTGATTTTGATAAAAGGGCGATTGCTGCTGAACTTAAAGCGAAGGGAATTGACTTGAACGTGGAAAGTTCTGTTGCTGTTACAAAGGAAGTGAGGGCCGCGGCTGCAGCTAATTTTTAAGTCCGGAGGCTAATAAGTTAAAATATGTTAATTTGCTAAAGATCAATTGTTAATCGAATAGATTTGTTGTGCAGATCTTTTGC
>NZ_QAIL01000012.1 GCF_003061025.1 Pedobacter sp. HMWF019
AATTTGACAGTATTAAAAAGGACATTTTTTCGTCTGACATAATTACTTCTAGTTCTTGCACCCAGGCTGAATAAAGTCAGAACTTAGTAAGTTTTATGAAATAACGGCAGCTCAGAGATCTTTTTCCACTGATATGGCGTAATTGTTGATAAAATAATAAAACTGGTCGCGCTTATTTATAAAACATTTTTATAGTTTAGAGCATTCCGGTTTAGAAAGGTTATATATGGAAGCTAAATTTTCACCACAAGTTAAAGACGTGATTTCGTTTAGCAGGGAAGAAGCCCTGAGATTAGGTCACGATTATATCGGCGCAGAACATCTTTTATTAGGCTTGATTCGCGAAGGCGATGGTATGGCTATTAAGATATTAAAATCATTAGGGGTCGATACATCTAAGTTGCGCCGTTCAATTGAAGACGCTGTTAGAGGCACTTCCAGTGTTACAGTTAACCTTGGGAATATCCCGTTAACTAAACAGGCTGAAAAAGTACTGAAGATTACTTATCTGGAAGCTAAAATATTTAAAAGCGACCTGATCGGTACAGAACATTTATTGTTGTCTATTTTGCGCGACGACGATAATATTGCTTCTCAGATCTTATTACAATACAGCATCAATTACGAAATTTTCAAACAGGAAGTTGAGGTAAATAAAAACGGTTTCAGAGATGACCCTCAAGGTAGTGCTTCTACTGGAGGTGACGATGATTACCGTGAAGAGGAAAGCTTCAGCAGTCCTAAGAAAGTTTCCGATATCAAATCTAAAACTCCGGTACTGGATAATTTTGGAAGAGATTTGACTAAAGCTGCAGAAGAGGGCCGTTTGGATCCGATTGTTGGGCGGGAGAAAGAAATAGAACGTGTGTCACAGATCTTGTCCCGTCGTAAAAAGAATAATCCTATACTGATCGGTGAACCGGGAGTAGGTAAATCTGCTATTGCAGAGGGATTGGCCTTGAGAATCGTACAACGTAAAGTCTCCAGAGTTTTATTCAACAAACGTGTAGTTACTTTGGACCTTGCTTCTTTGGTTGCAGGAACAAAATATCGCGGACAGTTTGAGGAACGCATGAAAGCAGTGATGAATGAACTGGAAAAATCTACAGATGTGATCCTGTTTATCGATGAGATTCATACCATTGTTGGAGCAGGCGGTGCCTCCGGATCCTTAGATGCATCCAATATGTTTAAACCTGCATTGGCCAGGGGAGAGATACAATGTATCGGTGCAACAACGTTAGATGAATATCGTCAGTATATTGAAAAGGATGGTGCTTTAGACCGCCGTTTTCAAAAAGTAATGATTGAACCAGCTACACCTGATGAGACCATTGAGATCCTGAACCGTATTAAAGAAAAATACGAAGATCACCATGGTGTTACTTATACAGACGAAGCGATCAATGCCTGTGTAGCTTTAACTTCACGTTATATTACAGACAGATTCCTTCCTGATAAAGCTATTGATGCTTTAGATGAGGCAGGTTCAAGAGTACACCTGACCAATATTCATGTTCCTGAAAACATCATTGATATTGAAACCAAGATCGAAGACATCAAGGTAGAGAAAAATAAAGTGGTTAAAAGCCAGAAATATGAAGAGGCTGCCAAGCTTAGAGATACAGAGAAAAATCTTTTGGAAGAGTTGGATCGTGCTAAAGCAGAGTGGGAAGCGGAAACAAAGACAAAACGTTATGTAGTTTCTGAAGAAAACGTTGCAGAAGTGGTTTCTATGATGACAGGTATTCCGTTGCAAAGGGTAGGACAAACCGACAGCCAGAAACTGTTGAATATGTATGATACTGTTGCACAGAAGATCATTGGTCAGGATGATGCAATTAAGAAATTAACTAAAGCCATTCAACGTACCAGGGCAGGACTGAAAGATCCTAAGAAGCCTATTGGGTCTTTTATTTTCCTGGGTCCAACTGGAGTGGGTAAAACTGAGCTGGCCAAAGAACTGGCGAGGTTTATGTTTGACAGTGATGATGCCCTGATCCAAATCGACATGAGTGAGTATATGGAGAAATTTGCGGTATCCCGTTTAGTAGGGGCGCCTCCAGGATATGTAGGCTATGAAGAAGGGGGGCAGCTGACTGAAAAAGTTCGTCGTAAACCGTATGCAGTGATCTTACTGGATGAGATTGAAAAAGCCCATCCGGATGTATTCAATATTTTATTACAGGTGCTGGATGAAGGACAATTGACAGATAGCCTTGGTCGTAAGGTCGATTTTAGAAATACCATCATCATTATGACCTCTAATATTGGTGCGCGCCAGTTGAAGGATTTTGGTCAGGGTGTTGGTTTCTCTACTGCGGCAAAAACCAATCAGGTGGATGCACACTCCAGAGGTGTTATTGAAAATGCGTTGAAACGCGCTTTTGCCCCAGAATTCCTGAACAGGGTAGATGATGTAGTGGTATTTAATACTCTAGGTAAAGAGGAAATTTTCAAAATCATTGATATTGAATTAAAGTCATTATTTGGCAGAGTTCATAATCTGGGTTATGAGATCAAATTAACCGAAGGTGCTAAAGACTTCATCGCTGGTAAAGGATTTGATCCGAACTTTGGAGCAAGACCACTTAAACGGGCGATACAAAAGTACCTGGAAGACCCTATTGCAGAAGAAATTCTGAAAGGAGAAATTCATGACGGTGACGTACTGGAAATAGATTACGATAAAGAGAGTGATCAGATTGTAGTAGTCAACAAGAACTCAGGTAAGAAAAAAAGAAAAGAAGAAGGAGCCTAAACTAAAAAAGGCAAATAAATGAAAAGTCCTGCAGGGTTATCCTGCAGGACTTTTTTTTAAAAGAAACTTAGCTGTGAGCCAGGTATCTGGAAAAGGCTGGAATCCAAATGAATTCTGTTGACGTTGAGTTTATTTAACCGGCAATGAAGATCAAAGGTATCCTTGATCATTTTGGAGATGTTACCTCCTCCATGCATTCGCTGGCCAAAACGACTATCATTAACTTGTCCGCCGTGGCAGGACTGGATCATGTGCCAGACTTTATCAAATCTATCCGGATAATTCTTCTTCAGCCAATCTTCAAATATAGGTCCTATGGCTCCGTTTAATCTTACTATGGTATAACCTGCATTTTTTGCACCACAATCCGCAATCGTTTTTAAAATTAGAGGGACTTCATGATCGCTCAGACCTGGTACCAGTGGTGCAACCATAACACCCATAGGAATGCCCGCTGAACTCAACTGTTCAACAATTTTTAACCTTTGACGTGCAGTTGTGGTTCTGGGTTCCATCCTTGAACGTAAGTCTTCATTCAGGCTGTTAATCGATACATAGACCATACATAGATTTAATTTTGCCAATTCCTGCAAAATGTCCTTATCTCTTAAAATCAGTGCATTTTTTGTAATTAAACCAACTGGCTGCTTATAGGCCAGCGCAATTTCCAGCAGTTGTCTCGTGATTTTGAACTTTCTTTCTGCAGGCTGATAGCAATCTGTATTTCCGGAAAGCGAAATGACCTCAGCCTTCCAGTTCTTTTTATCAAGGAACTTCCGGAACAATTCAGGGGCATCCTTTTTCACTATAATCTTACGTTCAAAATCAAGACCTGCACTAAAACCCCAGTATTCATGCGCATTTCTGGCATAACAATAGGTGCAACCATGCTCGCAGCCCTGGTAAGGATTCAGAGAATAAGCCATTCCCACATCCGGACTTTCTACTTTATTGACTATAGATCTCGACTGGCCAAAAATAAATGTGGTTTTGCTGTTTTCGGTTTCCCAGTCATCAATTCCCTCCACATGTTCTTTAACATAATCATTTTTTAGAAAATGGTTGTGTGGATTAAACTGGGAACCGCGGCCTTTTAAATAATTATCTTCTTTTTCCTGATCTACTGCCATAAATCAAAAATACTAATATTTTTAGTATTTTTGATTTATTTTGAAGGAATTATATAATCCATAGGAACCATATCTGCAATCTTTTCATATGCCCAAAAACCCTCAAAGAGCAGAGCTTTGGGTTCATGAATACCTCCTGAAGCATAAAAATGTACAGGGGCCTGTAATAAATGAACTACAGATATTTCGTAATTAGGTACATCCAGTGGTCTGCTTACAGAGTGCCCAGAGTTATTCGTATATTCAACGGTTTCCAGCTCCTTGGTATACATTACATATAAATCGTCTTTATAGTTCATGGTTTTGAGATTGGGCTGATATTGTCTAACAAGGGTGTCCGTTAAAACCTGTGCCCGGTTTAAAGTACTGATCTCTCTCGGAAGTTTTTTTAAGGCCATCCAGTAGTTGAGAGAATCATTAACTGCCGAGCCAAAACGGATTACCCCGTGCTGGGCTTTGGTTAATCTTTTAATATTGTTATTAATCAGGCTATCTGGTGGTCTGCTGGTATTGTTAATTTTAATGAGTTTGTTGATAATGAAACCTTCTTCTTCGCTTCGGCCCTGGTAAAGAGATTTAAAAAAATGTTGAGAAGAGCCATAGTAGGCAATTTCCCTGTTCTTTGCCCAGAGCCTTTTCTTGGAGCCCGAACCTTTCAATTCCTCAAAATTCGGTAAACCTGCATAATAAACAATATGCGTGTTGTAGTTGTACTCAAAGAATTGGAGCATGTATTTTAGACGATATCCCAGGGCTTTATTTTCGATCACCAGAAAATCATTGGATTTAACGGTCAGTACCCTCATATTATCATCGTAATCGGTATAAAGAACCTGAGGATTCAGAATTTTGCATTTTGTTGCATTTGGTGTTTTGCCAATAAAAAATTCTTTGAAAAGATTAATATAGCGTTCGCGGTTTGGATCAGTACGGATCACAACCTCATTAAGCTGGATGGTGTTTTCCTGTAAAGTAATCTCTATCACTGCCGATTTGTCGGATAGGATTACATTCTTGGTGTAGGGCAAAAAACCCATCATTTGTACCAGGACATCATAATTACCCGGTTTGAGATTGCCTAGTGTAAACCTGCCATCATTGGTGGTCACTGTTGCTGTCTTATAGCCGCTCAGATAGATCCCGGCTCCCGGAATAATCTCTCCATTTTTATCCTTAACCTTGCCAGATATGGAAAGGTTTTGTGTGAAGCCAGAAACAGAGAGGATTAACAGGAAACCCAGGAGGTATAGTGATCTGATCATGAAAGCTAATGTAGCTAAATATTAGATACTTAAAAAAGGTCTATCTCGCTTTATATTTCAGTAATTCTTTTGCATTTTCAAGAGCTGATTTTCCAGGTGGTTTTCCACTGAGCATTTCAGCAATAACATAGATACGGTCTTCTTTATTTAATCTTCTGATTCCGGTTGTTGTTTTCTCGGAACTTTCATTTTTATAGACAAAGAAATGCGAATTGCCTTTTGCGGCGATCTGAGGAAGATGGGTGATACAAACCACCTGCATATTCTGTTCCAGTTCTCCAATAACCTGACCAACCCGAAGGGCTACTTCTCCGGAAATACCTGTATCGATTTCATCGAAAATCAAGGTTGGTAAATCGGAATGTTTAGCCAGAATAGACTTAATGGCCAGCATGATCCTGGATAATTCCCCACCAGAAGCTACCTTGGATACCGGTGCAGGTGCCTGTCCATTATTGGCAGAAAACAATAAGGAAATGCTATCCTTACCATCTTTATTAATCTCTTTGAGCAAAGTTTGTTCAATCTTAATTTTGGCATTGGGCATTCCTGTCTGGGCTAGAATCTGGTCAACCTGACTTTCTGCAGCTTTGATGGATTTGCTGCGGTTTAGGGATAAAACTGCCGCTGCCTTTTCCAGACTGGACTTTAATTTCTCTGTTTCTGCAGCTAATCGTTCAATTTCTTCATCACCACTGATAATGAGCAGCAGATTGTCCGAGAGCTGATCTTTCAGCGCAATTAATTCGGCAATACTATTTACTTTATGCTTTTGCTGTAGGGTATAGATTACATCCAGGCGGTGATTGATATCTTCTATCCTGGTGGGACTGAAAACTACATTTTCTTCCAGTATGGAGAGTTCGTCACTAATGTCTTTCAGTTCAATAAATGCAGATCTTAAGCGCTCATTGAGCGCTGTATAGGATGCATTAAATTGCTCAACCGATTGCAATTGATTGATGGCTTCTTTGAGAACAGGTACAACAGAAACTTCCTGTTCACTCAGTAGCTGATAACTGTTTAACAGGCTTCGTTTAATCGATTCTGCATTGTTTAAGGCTTCCAGTTCGTTTTCCAATGCTTCCTGTTCTTCTTTCTGCAAATTGGCCTGTTCCAGTTCATTAAATAGAAACTGCTCATAATCCTGTTTGTTTCTGGCCTCATCAGCTTTTAACCGGAGTTCATGCAACTGTTGCTGGTTCTTTCTGTATTGCCTGAAATCCTGTCTGTAAATGGTCAGCTGAGCTTCATGATTGGCCAGGCCATCCACTACGGCCAGCTGAAAACCGGGATCATTCAGTTCCAGAGTCGCATGCTGGGAGTGAATATCAATCAGCCGTTCACCCAATTGTTTCATTACAGATAGGGTAACTGGTGTGTCGTTGATAAATGCCCTGGATTTTCCATCTATCGAGATTTCTCTTCTTAATATACTTTCTTCATGAAAATCAAGATCATGTTCTTCGAAAAGAGGAACCAGTTTATTGTTTTTTAGCTTAAAGGTGCCTTCTATAATGCACTTTTTTTCCTGGTTAAAAAAGTACTTTGTCTCTGCACGCTGTCCCAGTATCAGGGAAAGGGCTCCAAGCATAATAGATTTTCCGGCTCCAGTTTCACCAGTGATAATGTTCAGGCCTTTATCCAGCTCCATTTCAACATTATCAATTAAGGCATAGTTGCGTATAGAAAGTTTTTGTAGCATATCCTTCGCTAAATTAGGAAAACTCTTACTCAATATACTTATTCTTTATAAAGAAAAAACGGCAGAAGAAATACGCCTGCCGTTGGTTTTTAAATTCGTGTGTAGCTTAATTTTTTGCTGCTGCTTCTTCTGCTTTTTTCTTTTTCAACTGCTCTACATCTTTATTGAATTTAGATTGTAGTTCTTTGTATTCCGGAGAACCATAAACCGTATTGAGGTCTTCCATTTTTTTCTTCCATTCTGGTGAATTGAAATGTATTTGTAAGTTTTGTGTGGTTTTGAACAATTTTTCCTGCTGTTTCTTCCATTCGGGTGAATTGAAATGTATTTGCAGCTTTTGGGCGTTTTGAACCATCTTTTCCTGCTGCTTTTTCCACTCTGGTGAATTGAAGCGTTTTTCCAGTTCTTCTGCATTCTTCTGCATCGAGATCTGCTGGTTTTTCCAATCCTCAGAATTAAACTGCTTAACCAGGTTTGCACTTTGAATCTGGATATTCTCCATCTGTTTTTTCCATTCTGGAGAAGCCATCATGATTTGTATATTGTTTGTAACAGCATTGGTTAGTGGGGAAAGAACCAGCTGCAGACTGTCGGAGTTGAGGGAAAATACACCATCCGACGTGGTGGTCCGCAAGCTGTCAGGAAGTTCCTGGATAGAACTATATTCTTTTTTTACCCCATTCTTATCTGTGGTAATGACCTTAATTTTTTTCTTCTTTGTTGTATCTGATGGAAGTGGTTTGGTCTGAAGGTTTGTTTCAGTTGAAGCAACAAATGTGACTGCATGAGTTGCTTTTTTGAATACTTTTTTGGAGGATTCCAGGGAGGCCTTAGAAGGATTGATCCAAGCCAGGGAAGCAATGGTTGCTACGGTAAGGCAAATCACAAAGACCTGTTGTTTGATGTTGATGTAATTCGTTTTCATATCAGTGATTCTTTTAATGCGTTGATAAAGGTGCTGCTGGTTTCCGCTTGCCGCCATAGATAGGGCGGGTGTGTTTTTTTGTTTGATCAGTTCAAGTTGCAGTAAAGCGTGAGCATATGTTAATGGAGTGCCTGTGCGTTTCACGACCAGATCGTCACAAGCATGCTCGCGCTCTATTTGAATGAGTTTGCTGCACATCCAAACAAAAGGATTAAAGAAAAGTATCGTTTCGATCGCTGTTTTAACCAGATTTAACAGGTAATCATTTCTTCTGATGTGTGAAAGTTCATGGATCAGTATGGACTCTACATGGCTCATCTCTAATTGTGTAACATAGGCCACCGGGAACAAAACAACCGGTTTAAAATAACCCAGTACCAGAGGAACATTTACATGTTCAGATAAGAAGAAGCCAATATTCTTTTTAAGCCGGAGATCTGTCTTTATATTGTTGAAAAGTTGTTGCCAGTTTTCTGGGATAGCTGTAGTTGCTGCATTTTTAAGCTGCAGAAGTTTTAAATACCCCGAAGTGACAATGCCCATTTGTAAAACAATACCAATTAGATAAAGTACCACCAGTATAGGAAAGAAGCTTTCTGCCCTGCTGCTCAAGGAAATCGGGAAAGCATAATTGTTGGTGGGAAAGAACGTATGCTGTTGACCCGAAATTTGTACAGGAACCTGGAATATAGAACAAAATGTGATACAAAAAGCAACGAATATCCCACAAATAGAAGCATAAGCCAGGTTGTGCTTAATCCTGGCGCTGATCCGTGGAAATCCCTGGAACAGAATAAACAGTAGAATATATACTGCTGCCCCTTGCCATAATGAATGAAATATACTCCAGCCTGTTGCCTTGATGAAATTGTTTACCAGTGGTTCCATTTTTTTATTTTTTACTTAGTTCATCTAAATACTTTTTTATAGAATTGATTTCGTCTTCACTTGCCGTATGATTCCCCAGCGCCTGCATGACCAGTCTTGCGGCAGAGCCATTAAAAACGTTGTCGATCATTTTATTGACCAGTTGCTGCTGTGTTTTTTGCTGATTGACCAGCGCGCGATAGATATGTGTTTTGGAAGAGGTATCCCTGGATACCAAACCTTTTTCATGCATGATTTGCATCAGTTTCAAGGTAGTTGTGTAACCCGCTTCTTTATTCTTTTCCAGGATCTCATGCACCTCTCTAACTGTGCAGTCTCCTTTCTCCCATAAAATCTGAAGTATCTCTAGCTCGCTTTCGGTTGGTTTAGGAGAAATTTTTGTATTCATCATTTGTTGTACGAATTGTTTCGTAATCAAATGTACGAATATATTCGTATAAACAAAATATTTTTAAAAAAATACAGATATAATGTGTTTAAGGCTGAATTACAACGTTTTTTTAATTTGATCGTATTTGCTAATATTGGCTGGATCAATATCAATAAGCAAATTATAGGCACTCATCTTATCCTGGGGATTGGCAAGAGAGAATACCCCAACAATTTCTTCTGCTTTAGCAGCAAAGTAAACATTAGGAAATATAGACCCTAATTTTTGCTTGTCCATTTGTTGTAGTTCAGGAAGAAATGAAAGGATATTTTTTGTCGCTTTTAGACTGTTGTCCTGAAGCAGATCTAATCCGTTAATGTGGTAGTTATAAATGAAAGATCTTAGCTGTTCAAAACTGTTGTTTAGTAAGTTCTCATTTAACCAATACCTGTTACGCAGACCGTCATAAGCTTTCCATCCGGAATTTCCTCCGTTTTGTGCCAGATTCATAATGTTCTGAGCCTTGATAAACATTTGTGTGCCGCCCATTTTACTGAATGTATCTTTATCCAGTCCAATCATGGTATATGCATAATAGGAGAGGAGGGAGCCCAGATTGGAAAGAAAATTCTGGTCTGAAAAGTCTACAGGTTGGCCATCGGTATAATTGAAATCAAAATCCTTATCGCTCATGTTTAACAGTGTACTGCTATAGGAGGAGCCAAATACAGGTCTTCTGGATTGTATTTGTGCCTCTGCTTTATAGGTCGAACTACCGTCCCAACTGTTGATGGTAATTACAAAATTGCACTCTATTCTTTCTTGTGGGAGATAAGTCTCGTTCGTCCATTTATTGTTGTTCAGAAAATCCCTTATGGTGGTTTGCAGAGCTTCTAAATTCTTCTTGTCTATGTTTTGTACTTGGGGTGCCAGTAGCTGTACTCTGGCGTTAATTTCCTGTGCCCTTAGCCCGGAAATAAATAGATAGGGAAGGATGAACAGAAGGAGTTTCTTCATTCTTTTATAAGCGTTAATATTTCTGCACTGATGTCTTTTGCCACATCAGTTTTAGACTTTATTTCAAAAGTCTTTTTTTCAAAGTTCTTATTAAAGATAGTAATTTTATTGGTATTGGTTTGAAAGCCCGCTCCCTTATCAT
>NZ_QAIL01000124.1 GCF_003061025.1 Pedobacter sp. HMWF019
GTACAGAAATACACAAGCCGATATGAATAGAATTTGGTAGCACATGATAGCTTCATCACCATTAAAATAAAATTATATTCAAATGAAAAAAACGCTTTTAATTTTCTCCTTTTTTCTTCTTACCGCAAGCTCTTCCTTTAGCCAGGACAACACTGCCTACAAAACCGCTTTAGGAAAGATGATGGAAGCCTCAGGTGCCGAAAGCATTTACAAGGCTGCTATTTCACAAATGATGAACTTGATGAAAGAACAAAAAAGCCAGGTCCCTGCAGAAGTTTGGGAGAGTTTGCAAACCGAAATGTTAAAAATTTCAGTAACAGAACTGACCGACATGCTGGTACCCGTTTACCAGAAGCACCTGACCATTCAGGATGTTAATGCCCTGACCAGCTTTTACAATACCCCGGTAGGAAAGAAATTTGCGGAGAAATCGCCCCTGATCATGCAGGAATCCATGCAGATTGGACAACAATGGGGGCAAAAGATTGGTCAGCAGGTTGCCGACAAGCTGAAAGAGAAGGGCTATTAGGATTGTATCAAGAATTTGATACAGAATAGGCGGGATTCCCTGCCTCATTCGTTATTTTTACGAATTAACCAACTTATTAATTCGTAAGGCATGAAGAAACTCTTACTAAACCTTTTTCTCCTTACTTCATCCTGTGGTGTTTTTGCCCAGGATGCAGTAAATTATCAAACGCCTCCAAAAGCCATTGCAGATCTGCTCCTGGCTAAACCAACACCTTCAGTAAGACTGGACAGCAAAGCAGAATGGATGCTGCTCAGCAACCGGAACTCTTATCCTTCCGTTGAAGAACTGGCTATGCCCGAATTGCGGATCGCAGGACTGCGCATCAACCCGGGAAATTTCGCGCTCAGCAGACAGACTTTTATCAATGGTTTTACCCTTAAAAACATCAAAACGGGTAAAACACTGGCTCTAGCTGGCCTTCCGGCTCCATTGTTTGCGGGTTATGTGAACTGGAACCCTGCTGAAACCAAGATTTCCTTTACCAACACAACAGCAACTGGTGTAGATCTGTACGTCATTGACATCGCTACGGCTAAAGTAACAAAGGTGAACAAACAGCACCTGAATGTTATTCTGGGAAGCGGCATCAGCTGGCTGGACAACAATACTATCCTATACAGAACGATTGTAAGGCCTGCAACTGAAGCACCTCCTAAATCTTTAATGCCAAAAGGCCCTGCGGTGCAGCAGAACCTGGGCAAAGTTTCGCCAAGCGCCACCATTCAGGATTTGATCAAAACCCCTTATGATGAACAGCTTTTCGAATTCTATGCCACCTCACAGCTGGTTAAAAACAGCAATGGCCAGGAGTCTCCTATCGGCAAACCTGCTATCTATTTAAGTGTAAGCAGTTCTCCTGACAAAGCATATTTATTACAACGCAAGATTAGAAAACCATTTTCGTACCTGGTTTCTGCAAACGGTTTCCCTTCTGTGGTAGAAATTACAGACCTGAACGGAAAGGTAGTTAAAGAACTGGCACAGCTTCCTTCTTCTGAGGGTACACCATCAGGATATGATAACCTGCAAAATAAACCAAGAGGCTTTGAATGGCGTGGAGATGAAGCAGCCACTATCGTATGGGCCGAGCCTTTGGACAGTGGGCTGATCAAAAAACAGGTACCTTTTCATGATGCAGTTTATGCGCTGAATGCACCTTTTACTGCAAAAGCTAAGGAACTCTTCAAAACCCAGACCCGTTATCGCGGTACCACCTGGGGCGAAGCAACTTTAGCCCTGGTACAGGAAGGATTGCGCAGTAAGCAAACTTTCCGGGTAAGCCGCTTCAATTCTACAAGTGGTCAGCTGGAAACTTTATACGAAGGAAATCAAACCGATGCGTATAATGATCCGGGAGATCCGGTATTGACCAAGAACAAATATGGAAAATACGTGATTCAAACGGTAGACAATGGCACTAAAATACTGATGAACAATCAAACCGGTTCGTCACCAAAAGGAGATTTACCCTTTCTGGCCAAGTTTGACCTGGCAAGCAAAAAGAATGAAGTCCTGTGGAGAAGCACCGAAGGTACATTTGAATATGTGGAAGATGTGATTGATCCGGTAAAATTAGTTTTACTGACCAGACGCGAATCTCAGAAAGAGGTACCGAATTACTTTATCAAAAACCTGGTGCTCCGCGTTGCCGATCGTCAGATTACCGATTTCACCAATCCTTATCCTGAACTGAACGGTGTAATTAAGGAAAAAGTAGCCTATAAACGTGCGGACGGTATTGATCTGACCGGTAATTTATATTTACCTAAAGGTTATGATAAAGCGAAGGACGGACCACTTCCTTTACTGATCTGGGCTTACCCAAGAGAATTCAATTCTGCAGCAGATGCAGCACAGATTCGTGGTTCTAAAGACAGGTTTACCACCATCAGCTGGGCCTCGCCTATTTACTGGGTAACCCAGGGCTATGCTGTTTTGGACAATGCAGAGATGCCAATTGTTGCTGCTGAAGGTAAAAAACCAAACGATACTTTTGTAGATCAGTTGAAAATGAATGCCGAAGCGGCCATCAATAAACTGGCAGACATGGGGGTTGCAGACCGGAATCGTGTAGCGGTTGGTGGCCACAGTTACGGTGCGTTTATGACAGCTAATTTACTGGCCCACACCAACTTGTTTAAAGCAGGTATTGCCAGAAGTGGTGCTTATAACAGAACCTTAACGCCTTTTGGTTTCCAGAACGAAGATCGCACTTACTGGGATGCACCGGAATTGTATTACCAAATGAGCCCTTTCAGTTATGCGAATAAGATTAAAATGCCCTTATTGCTGATTCATGGCGATTCTGACGACAACCAGGGTACTTTCCCGATCAACAGTGAGCGCTTGTTCAATGCCATCAAAGGATTTGGTGGTACGACCAGGTATGTTTCTCTTCCTTACGAAGCCCACAGCTACAGAGGTAAGGAAAACCTGCTTCATATGCTCTGGGAAATGAACAGTTGGCTGGATAAATATGTAAAGAATGCTAAATAAATAAGAAAGCAGTTGTATTATAACACGGTCAGGATGACGACCGCGTTATAATACAGCCGCTTTTTTTATGCAATTTCTTCTCATGATATGTAATATTACATGTACAACGCTGTCTAAAAGATGTATTCCATATAAGCTGTCCCTATGTCAAAGAAATCTATTGTCCTCTGGTCGTTTATTCTGCTGAAATTCATCATTCAATACTTCGTCATTCATCCGGTTTACGATCTGCAAAGGGATGAATTTTTGCACCTTGATCTTGGAAAACACCTGGCCTGGGGTTATACTTCTGTCCCACCGCTAACCTCCTGGACGTCCTGGTTGATGTTATCGTCTGGCCATACCCTTTTCTGGTTGAAATTTTTCCCGGCTTTATACGGTGCCCTCACTACATTGGTGGTCTGGAAGATTATAGAAGAACTGAAGGGAAACTGGTTTGCACTGATATTAGGGGCCACTGCAACAACCTTTTCTATATTGTTCAGGATCAATTCACTCTACCAGCCCAATTCCCTGGATTACCTCTGCTGGACGCTGTTGTATTATACTTTGATTAAGTACACAAATACCCAACACCGCAACTGGCTTTTTGCCACCGCTGCTGTATTTGCAGTTGGCTTTTTGAACAAATACAACATCCTGTTCCTGGTGCTCGGCTTAGTACCGGCACTGCTGCTTGGAGAACAGCGCAAATGGTTCTTAAAAAAAGATTTTTACCTCGCCCTGGTCTTAGCCCTACTGCTTATTTCGCCCAATCTGATCTGGCAGTTTCAACATCATCTTCCTGTGCTTAAACACATGGCAGAGCTGAGGGCCACGCAGTTGGTCAATATGAACCGGATGGATTTGTTTAAAGACCAGTTGCTGTTCTTTGCCGGAGCAGACTTTGTCATGATCGGAGGTTTGATTGCCCTGGTCATCTACCCTCCTTTCCGTCCTTTTCGTTTTGTATTGTTCTCTTATATTTTCACCCTGCTGATCTTTTCTTATTTTCGGGGCAAATCCTATTATGCCATTGGCCTGATTCCTGTATTGCTTGGTTTTGGAGCGGTCTACCTGGAAAAGTTATGCAGCGAAGGCTGGACGCGTTACCTTAGGCCTGTGGCCATCCTGTTGATCTTAGGGGTGTTCATTCCCTTTGCAAAACTTACTCTGCCGCTCTACAGTCCCGACGAAATTATCAAAAAACAAGCCATAGATAAAAAATTTGGGGTATCCAGGTGGGAAGATGGGAAAGATCATCCTTTACCCCAGGATTATGCGGATATGCTGGGCTGGAGAGAACTGGCCGGGAAAGTAGATCGGGTTTATGCTGGTGTCGCAGATAAAAAACATTTACTGGTGATTTGCGACAATTACGGCGAGGCGGGTGCTATTAATTTTTACTCCAGGTACAAGAACATAGATGCGGTATCTTTTAATGCCGATTACAAAAACTGGTTTGATCTGGATAAGGATTACTATACAGTGATCAGCATCAAGGAAAATTCTCCTGGTAATCAGGGCAACCCCGATGAGAAAGTATTGTTCCATAAGATCAAGGTAATGGGTAGTATTGAAAACCCCTATGCCAGGGAAAAGGGAACCTATATTCTTTTACTGGAAGAACCCAAAACGGATATTAATCTGCTGCTCAGAAATAGAATAACAGCTTTTAACTAATTATTTAAACCTGATTGCTTTTAGCGGAGAAATCTTGCTGACCAGTAAGGAAGGCAGGATCAGTACGATCAGGCAGATCACCAGTGTAGCTGCATTGAGTAAGATCACATCAGCCGCATGAATCTCTACCGGAACATATTTAAGGTAGTAAGAACTTTGATCGAGAGTGAAAATATGGGTGTGATTTTGAAGAAATGCCAATCCAAGCCCCAGAAAATTTCCAAGCAGCAGTCCAATGCCCACCAGATAGGCCGCATTGTACAGGAAGATCTTCATAATACTGAAGTCGCTCATGCCAAAGGCCTTGAGTACACCAATCATATTGGTTCTTTCCAGGATCATGATCAGCAAAGCAGTAATCATATTGATCACACCTACAATCATCATCAAAATAAGCATGACCCGGGTGTTCACATCGAGCATAGACAACCAGGAGAAAATATTCGGATAGTAGTTTCTTACCGACTCTGACTTTAAACGGGCATCGAGGTGATCATAAATACCATCTGCAATCTGATCAATCTTAGAGAAATCTTTGACCCGGACTTCTATACCGCCAACTTCATTGACCTTCCAGTTGTTGAGCCGGCGGATGATGTTAAGGTTTCCGATCACAAAACTTTTATCGATCTCTTCTACGCCAATGTCATAGATCCCAACGATCTTAAATTTACGTTTCCTTGGTGGATCCTGTACAAAATGCATAATGAAGGAATCGCCGACTTTGAGTTTCAAACGGCTTGCCGTATAACTGGAAATCATAATTTCCGAGTTGGATTGTACACTGTCTTTAAAAGACATGACCCGGCCGCTCACCAGGTGGGTGTTAATATAATCCCAGTGATAACTGGAATCTACGCCTTTAAAATTGATTCCTTCTACCTCATCATTTGCCGATATAATGGCTGGTTTGGTAGAATAAGGCTGGAAATATTCTATCTGCGGATTATTTTTAAGTGCTTTCAGCGTTGCTGCGCTGGGTGTAAAAGGGGAAAGTTCAAAAGAATTGTTGAGGTCCAGTTTAAAGATCCGGATGTCTCCAACATAACCTCTTACTTTATCCTGGATTTCGGTTTTAAAGCCTTTAATAATGGCTACAGACAGCATCATAACCGATAAACTGAGCATAATACCCGAAATTGCAATGCGTACAATCAGTTTGGAAAAGGTGCGCTCTGCTTTTACAGAGATCTTTTTGGCTATGAAATATTCTATATTCAATGTTTTGCAATAAATAGTAACTTAGCAAAAATGCTTATTTGATTTGGATTTAAAGCATATTTATTAAAAAAGAAACCCGATGAAAGCCACCGCATCCCTGTTATTATACCTGAGTTTAAGCACCCTTGCCTTAAAAAACTGTGCCGCCAAAACACCTGATCAGTTCCATTCTGATACACTGGCTACCTATAGTGTCCAGCCTGTACCTATGGGTAAGAAACACAAGCAGGCTCCTGTGGAGCATATTCGTACAGGTGCAGAGCAAACGGAGTTGTACCTCCCTTTACTGGAAGGCAAACGGGTAGGCATGGTGGTAAACCCAACTTCGATAATTGGTCAGGAAAATTCTGTGGACAGCCTGCTGAAAAGAGGGGTGAACATTGTAAAAATCTTTGGCCCGGAGCATGGTTTTAGAGGTAACGCCAGTGCAGGTATTCATGTTGATGACGATGTGGACGCCAAGACCGGTATCAAAGCAGTTTCTTTATACGGAAAACACGAGAAACCTACAGCAGAAGAACTCGCAGATATAGACATCATGGTTTTTGATATTCAGGATGTCGGTGTACGTTTTTACACCTATATCAACACCTTGCAGCATGTAATGGAGGCCTGTGCAGAGCATGGAAAAGAATTAATGATTCTCGACAGACCAAATCCCAATGGATTTTATGTGGACGGGCCTGTTCTGGATCCGAAGTTCAAATCTGGCATTGGCTTAAAACCTATTCCTATTGTGCATGGGCTTACCGTAGCCGAATATGCGCAAATGCTAAATGGCGAAGGCTGGCTGGACAATAAACTGACCTGCAAACTCCAGATTATTAAAGTTGCGAATTACACGCACGACACGCCATATGAACTTCCGGTGAAACCTTCACCAAATCTGAATACCACACAGTCCATTTTGTTATATCCAACAACCTGTTTGTTTGAGGGTACTTACCTTAATCTTGGCCGGGGTACCCAATTTCCTTTTACGATTGTTGGATCGCCAGCGCTAAAAGGAAAATACAGTTTCTCTTTTACACCGATCAGCATTAAGGGCATGGCTGAAACTCCTTTATTTATGAACCAGGTGTGCTATGGATTGGATTTAAGGAAATATGACACCGATAATTTCAGGAAGGATAAAAAGATTAAACTGAGCTGGTTGATTGAACTGTACAAAGCCTCTCCTAACAAAGCCGATTTTTTCAACTCTAAACTGAGCAACCAAATGGGGGTTATTGAACGTTTAGTAGGCGTAGCGGATTTCAGACAACAGATTATTGCAGGCAAATCCGAAAAAGAGATCAGGGCCAGCTGGGAGCCTGGATTGAGCAAATACAAAACAATGCGCAAAAAATACTTGTTATATCCTTAGGCAACCATCAAGGCTGCTGATTGAATTTAAACAAAGGGATATGAACAGCGCGCCTAAAGAGAAAAGTAAAAAACCTGGTAGCAATTACCAGGAAGAAACACCTAAAGGAAAAGTACCTTCAGGAAACAAGGCTGTAAAAAAGCCTGAAGATAAGGACTACACTAAAGAGCAGGCCAATTTTAAGAACATTGCTCAAAAAAGAGAGAAAGAGGAACAACCTGTAAATCCGGTTAAAACACCACCAAAGAAATAAGAAATGCCCTGTGTAATACAGGGCATTTTTGTTAAATTTTCACTTCGGCAAGCTCCTTTTTTGCCTCTGGCTGTTTTTTAATTTCCATTTTTTCGGGCCTATAAATGGCCCCTGTTGCAAAATCTATAATAATTCCCGGCCAAAAAAATAGATCTGCGATAAGTGCGACAGGCCTTATGGCTCTTGACGGTTGCCCTGGAAGAGGCCTGGTTCTTTGTGCCTCTGTTATTTTTCCACCAAATACAGTGGCGCAGCTCGAAAGCATACAAACAGCCAGTAACATGGCTATTGCGGTGTTCGTTTTCTTCATAAATGTGGTGTACACCTAGTGGTGCAGAAAGTTTGGTTAATTGGTTTGTGCGGTTTGTTTAGGGGTTTCGGTTGTTTTCTTTACCTCCGGCTTATAAATGGCCCCGGTTGCAAAATCAACAATTAAACTTGGACAAAAAAGAATGATGTCTGCGATCAGTGCCACTGGCCTGATGGCTCGCGAAGGTTGTCCTGGTGTGGGTTTAGTTCTTTGGGCTTCAGTTACCTGCCCACCAAATACTGTTGCACAGCTGGAAAGCGTGCAAATGACCAATGTCATTGCGACAAGATTTGTTAATTTTTTCATTTGTGTGTTTGTTTGTGTGTGTTACGCCTTCTGGTTGAAGAGGGCGTATTCAAATTTTATAATTTAATTTCAGATAAACAATAGCACACAGACAATTAATTTAATCATGAAAAATTTCACAAAAGAAAAATCTATTTTCGGATAGACTTTAAGAATTTCATTAAAACCTTTTCGTCATTTTCCATAGCAGACTGGGTCTGCGGCTGGTCTATATGAATCTGCTGAAGGTATTTCGCCAACTGGTCCTTTTCAAAGGCTTCCAGCAATAATGGATATACGTAAGAACTCTTACAAACTGCGCGCGTATTGCCAAGTTTTCCGGCAACGCAGTCCAAAACCTCAACAATAACCTTTTTCTTCGGACGCTCATCTTCTACATTGGCACATCTGGCCAATTGCCGCAGGGCCTCCAGCGTGCCTCCCCAGGTACGAAAATCTTTTGCGGTAAAATCGCTTCCACTGATTTCTCTGATGTAGTTATTGATCTGTCCGGAATCTACAGACTGATGCGCCTTACCGCTGGTATAATATTGAAAAAGCTCCTGTCCGGGGATGTCCCTGCATTTTTTCACCAATCGCGCCAGCGTCCGGTCATTTAAGCGAATCTCTTGTTGAACCCCTTTTTTCCCTCTGAAACTTAGGGTCAGCTGATTTCCCTCGATCTTTGCATGTTTATCACGCAGTGTGCTCAATCCATAACTGCCATACAACTGCTTATAGGTTTCATTACCCACGCGGATAAGGGTCTTTAACATGACCTGTACACAAATGGCCAGGACTTTCTGTTCATCGAACTGCTTTCGTTTAAGATCTTTGGCAATTCTTTTACGCATCTGCGGTAAAACTTTCCCAAACTCCATAAGCCTGAAATATTTCGTATCAGAACGTCGCATTGTCCATTTCTGGTGGTAGCGATATTGCTTCCGCCCGGCAGCATCAATCCCCGTAGCCTGGAGATGGGCATTCTTTTTAGGCGCAATCCAAACGGCTGTCCAGGCCGGCGGCAGTACAAGCGCTTTGATGCGGTCCAGCTGGTTTTCATCGGCGATCCGGTTTCCTTTCTGATCGGTATAATAAAATTTACCAGGCTTTCCTTTTCTGTAAATCCCTGGGATACTATCGGTAAGGTAGACCAAACCGCTTTCTTTTATTTCTTCTAATGTCTGAACCATAAGCAAAGGAAGGATATACGTTAAATTTTTAGTTATTTTGCTTTTCAATAAAGCCATGGGTCTTTAAATTTCCAGGCTTTGATTATAGGTACAATAAACATATCCGGATGAAATTAGTTTTTATGGGCACGCCCGATTTCGCAGTAGCATCTTTAGATGCTTTGGTTAAAGCAGGTTTTGAAATTGCAGCAGTAGTTACTGCAGCAGATAAGCCGGCAGGAAGAGGGCAGAAACTCAGTGAAAGCGCTGTAAAAAAATATGCTGTAGAACATGGAATTAAAGTACTTCAGCCTGTAAAACTTAAGGACCCGGAATTCATTGCTGATCTTCAGGAGTTAAAGCCAGACCTGCAGGTGGTGGTTGCCTTCCGGATGCTGCCGGAAGTGGTCTGGAACACGCCACCAAAAGGCACAATCAATTTACACGCTTCGCTCCTGCCCCACTATCGCGGTGCAGCACCAATCAATCATGCCATTATTAACGGAGAAAAACAAAGCGGTGTAACTACCTTCTTTTTAAAACACGAAATAGATACGGGCGATGTGATCTTTTCGGAGACCGTAAACATCGCTGACGAAGATACCGCTGGAGACCTGCATGATAAACTGATGGCTGTAGGCGCAGGCCTGCTGGTGAAGACCGTTAAAGCCATTGAGGCGGGTGATTATCAGGAAATACCTCAGCCTGCGGCAGAAGAGCTTAAACACGCTCCCAAGATCTTTAAGGATTTTTGTCAGATCAACTGGAACCTGCCTGTTCAGACGGTATATAACCTGATCAGAGGACTAAGCCCTTATCCCACTGCATTTACCAAGCTGAATGACAAAACACTTAAAATATTTAAAACAAGCATAGAAAACCAGGTGCCTGATGTGGCACCCGGGAGTTTTTTAACAGACGGCAAAACCTTTTTAAAATTTGCCGCCCGTGATGGCTTTTTAAAATTAACTGATCTGCAATATGAAGGCAAAAAAAGGATGTCTGTGGAAGAATTTTTAAGAGGAATGCGCTTATAAATTATTCAACATAGTACTTAATCCTTTGGAAACTTCATTGAAGTATCTTTTTCTTCCATAACCCATTACCCAACGGATACCGCCAAGGGCATTGGTAATAAAGACTTCTTCGGCTTCTCTCAATACTTCGGGATTGAGTTGAGCTTCTATGATGGAAATGTCGTTGGCTTTAGCCAGTCCCATGACCACTTTGCGCATAACACCAGAAATACATCCCTCAGACAAGGCAGGCGTATAGATTTGCTTGTCGTACACCACAAACACATTAGAACTGATGCTCTCACAAAGAAAACCGTTTTGATTGAGGATGATCGCCTCGTCCAGTCTGTGTTGTTTTTTGAACAATCCAGCCATGACGTAGACCAATGCACTACTGGTTTTATAATTAGACAAAGGATTGATAGGTTTGGTGATCTCATCAAAGACATCTATGATCAAACCTTTTTTGTTCAGTTCATAGCCACTCTCGGTAAGTGGGCTGGCTTCCAGGATATAACCTGATTTATTACTGTTTGGGGTATACAGACCATCACCATTGCGGTAAACCGACAACCGGAACCGCACATTATCTCTTAATTTATTCTTTTTACAAAGCTCTGCCGTTTTCTGTTTCAGAAAATATTCATCCAGTAAAACACTCCCCTCTATTTTAAGGGCCTTCATTCCTGCACGAAGCCGGTCAGCATGCAATTCAGGGAACAACAGCTTACCACCGCTCATGCGCATGGTTTCAAATAAGCCGTCCCCGTAACGGAAACTGCGGTTACTGGAAGTCAGTATCGGATGGTGAATTGTAAAAAACTCGTCGTTGTGTAAAATATACTCGTGTTGCATGTATTATTGTGGCTGTACGATGTAGTTTCTCCATTTGTTCAGTACCGCATCAAAATCAGCCGGCAAAGGTGCTTCAAATTCCAGATATTTTTTAGTAGTTGGATGAATAAATCCTAAAGTTTGTGCATGAAGTGCTTGTCTGGGCATCAACTCAAAACAATTGTGAACAAACTGCTTGTATTTGGCAAAGGTTGTTCCTTTTAGAATTTTATCTCCTCCGTAATTCGTATCGCTGAATAGTGGGTGTCCAATATGCTGCATATGTGCTCTGATTTGATGTGTACGGCCAGTTTCCAGCTGGCAGCTGATTAGGGTTACATATCCTAAACGTTCCAGAACGGTATAATGTGTTACAGACCACTTACCTTTTTCTTCATCGTCATAAATATCCATTACGATCCGGTTCTTTGCGCTTCTACCGATATAACCAGTAACTGTGCCATTTTCTTCCAGATCTCCCCAAACCAAGGCTAGGTATTTACGGGTAATGGTATGATCGTAAAATTGTTTGGCCAGTTTGGTCATGGTCATTTCGTTCTTGCTGATCAGCAGCAATCCTGAAGTATCCTTATCTATACGGTGCACCAGGCCAGGTCTCCCCTCATTTCCGGGAAGTTCAGGCAATTGTTCAAAATGAAAAGCAAGCGCATTGACCAGGGTCCCGGTATAATTATTATATCCAGGATGCACCACCATACCCGCTTCTTTGTTCACCACTAGCAAATCGTTGTCTTCATAGACAATATCCAGGGGAATATCCTCCGGATAAACTTCAGTATCTCTGGGTGGATGAGGAAAAACAATGGAGATCTCATCAGATGGTTTTACTTTATAACTTGGCTTTACCGTTTTCTGATTAACCAAAACATTTCCGGCGTCTATAGCATTTTGTATACGGTTTCGTGACGCATTTTCCATACGGTGCATCAAAAACTTATCGATCCGGAGCAAAGATTGCCCCTTATCTACAACAATATTAAAATGTTCATATAAATCCTGCTCCTCTAATTCTACTCCGGCGTTGGTATTTTCCATGTTACAAAACTAATCTTTAACAATTACATATTTAAAAAAGAAATTGGCTTACTATTTGTTAGGGTAGGATACCAGTCTGCAAAACCCACTTTGTTACAGGACAAAAGGGCTTTAAAAGCAGGAGGAAATAAATAAAAAAAAAGATAACATTAATAATTTGAAACTGCACAAAATGAATGACCAGACCACCCGCAATTTCATAAATACAAAAAACAATACCTACCATACCCACCAGAATATAAAAACAATACCTATGAAAGCCTTTACCCAAAATGTTAAAATTGTTCTTAACTTTTTCCCTTATCTGATTAAAAAAATCTATTTCAAAGCTTAATCAGGCTGGAAATGTAAAATCGACTTTATATTTGCCTCATGTTTGAAGCGATACACAGTCCGTTACATAAATTAAAACATCCTTCTTCTGTACAGTTATACGTGAAGAGGGATGATCTTATTGATCCCTATATTTCCGGGAATAAATGGCGTAAGCTCAAATATATCCTGGCGAAAGCACTCGATTTAAAAAGAACCCACCTGGTTACTTTTGGAGGCGCCTATTCCAATCACCTTATTGCTACTGCTGCTGCTGCTGCCCGTTCAGGTTTACAGTCTACCGGTTTTGTGCGCGGTGAAGAGGTGGAAAATGACACCCTGTTTCTTTGCAAGCTCTATGGAATGAAATTGATCTTTATCAGCAGAGAGGCGTATAAGGACAAATTTGGCTTGTTCAAGGTCTTTTTCGGTGAAGATCCTTCCGCCTACTTTATTGATGAAGGTGGCGCTTCTGCAGAAGCCGTAAGGGGCTGTGCGGAAATCATCCAGGAGCTCCCTGGAGATGTTGATCATTTATTTTGTGCTGCAGGAACAGGAACAACGGCTGCTGGTCTTTTAAAAGGCATCCGCCAGCAGAACCTAAAGACCCAGCTCCATGTTATACCTGTATTAAAAGGTGGTGATTTTATTGCCGGAGAGATTTACAATTACACGAAAACCATAGAACAGCTGAATCTGCATACGGATTATCATTTTGGGGGTTATGCAAAAACTTCTCCTGAATTGCTTCAGTTTATGACGGGTTTTGCGGCCCGTGAAGGCATGCTGATTGATCCCATATATACGGCGAAAATGTTTTATGCCATTGATGATCTGGCAAAACAAGGCTATTTTAATCCAGGAGAGAAGATTGTAGCCCTTCATACCGGAGGACTGCTGGGCATCCTTGGTAAAAAGCAACAGTTATCTGCCTCGATCTCCTCTCCTGGTAACCTGTAAGCTTAGTTTCCGTATGGATGTATGGTGCGTATACTGCCATCGGCTTCATGATGCAGTTCGGTTACTTTAATGTTACGTAAATGTGTTTTGCCTCCTGAGAGTTGCGTATCATGATAATACAACAACCATTTGCCTTTATACTCCACAATGGAATGATGTGTGGTCCAGCCTACTACCGGCGTCATGATCACCCCCTGATAGGTAAAGGGACCATAAGGTGATTTACCTGTTGCATAGACCAGCTGATGTGTATCACCTGTAGAATAGGAGAAGTAATATTTTCCTTTGTATTTGTGCATCCAGGAGCCTTCAAAAAAACGCCGGTCGTGATCTCCGCCTAACAAAGACTTTCCTGCTTTATCCAGGATCACTACATCTTTCGCCGGTTCTGCAAATTCTTTCATATTGGGTGCCAGTTTAGCGACTTTGGCCGTTAATGCAGGTGCCTCGTCTTTTCCGGCATCTGTTTTCGAGCCGTTACTATCGTATTTCCCATTATTCCAGCGTTGCAGCTGGCCCCCCCAAATACCTCCGAAATACATATAAAAACTGCCATCTGTATCTTTAAAAACGGCCGGATCAATACTGAAACTTCCTTTCATTGGTTCTTTTTCGGCTTTGAAAGGCCCTGCCGGTGAGGAAGAAGTTGCTACACCAATCCTGAATACATCATTTTTATCTTTAAGGGGAAAATACAGATAATAGGTACCATTCTTAAAGGCCGCATCAGGCGCCCACAATTGCCTTCCTGCCCAGGGGATATTTTTTACAGACAAGGCTACACCATGATCGGTAACCTTTCCTCCTGGGCCGTCCATAGAAAAAATATGATAATCACGCATATCAAAATGGTCACCATTGTCATTTTCCGGGATACCAGCTTCAATATCATGAGAAGGGTAAATATAGATCTTGCCTTCAAAAACATGTGCAGAAGGATCTGCAGTATACATGTTGGTAATCAGGGGCTTTGAAATGGCACCTTTAAACGGATCTTTCCAGGTAGTCTTGTCTTGTGCGTTGCCAGCAGCAGAGAGCAGCAGGAACGACAGGCCCAGCATCAGGGCATTCGGCTTGTAGATTGGTCTGTTCATATATATTTGGTCTTTAGGTTATTCTAATTTCACATGGATCTGGAAATTCCCAGTTCCAGACCCCGAAGTTCTGCGAGCCCCTTTAATCGTCCAATGGCCGAGTACCCGGGATAAGTTGTTTTCTGCAGATCATCCAGCATCTGGTGCCCATGGTCTGGCCTCAACGGCAAGGAAACTCCGGTTTGCTGCATCACTTCGATCAGCTTTTTCATCACGCTGTACATGTCTACTACACCGTTTAAATGTTCTGCTTCGTAAAAATTTCCCTCTGCATCTCTATGGATGTTTCTCAGGTGTACAAAATGAATTTGAGCGCCATACTTTGAAATGATCTGGCAAAGGTCATTATCTGCCCTTACTCCTAATGACCCGGTACAATAGCAAAGCCCGTTGGCCTGGGAGGGATAAGAATTCAGGATAAAATCCAGATCAGCTTCCGTACTGACAATTCTGGGCAGTCCTAAAATCGGGTATGGAGGATCATCGGGATGGATGGCCATTTTCAGCCCGTAGCTTTCTGCAGCGGGGATGACTTCCTGAAGAAAGCGCTGTAGGTTAGACCGCAATACACCAGCGTCTACAGCAGCATAATTTTGCAAGGCGTCCAGAATAACCTCTGGCGTAAAAGCTTCATCTGATCCCGGAAGTCCGAGCAAAGTGCTTTGAAAAAGTTGTTCCCGTTCTGTTGTCGTCATCGCCTTGAACTTCACTTTTGCTGTAGCAATCTCGGCCTCTGTATAGGCTTGTTCAGCCAAAGGTCTTTGAAGTAAAAAAAGTTCAAAAACGATGAAAGCGAGCTTTTCAAAGTATAAAGTTTTGCTTCCATTAGGAAGGGTAAAGCTTGGATTGGTGCGCATCCAGTCTAGAACAGGCATAAAATTGTAGGTCACCACTTTGATGCCACATTCGGATAGATTTTTAAGACTATGGGTGTAATTATGCAGCCATTCCTTATAATTTCCTGTCCTGGTTTTAATTTCCTCATGCACAGGTAAACTTTCCACGACCAGCCATTGCATTCCTTCTTCTTCTATTAAGACACGGCGTTTAAAGATTTCTTCTTTGCTCCAGACTGCTCCTACCGGAATATGGTGCAGGGCAGTAACTACAGAGGTGCAGCCGGCCTGGCGGATGTCTCTCAGGCTGACCGGGTCTGCTGGGCCAAACCATCGCATACTTTGCTCAAATTTTATCATTTTATATACGGACAATCGATTGTCTTTTAGGATAAAAAAATTTTAAAAGCCTATGGAGTTTCCTCCGTCTACAGGAATGATCACTCCAGTAACATATTTGGAACCTTCTGAACTTAAATAATACACCGCTCCGGCCACGTCTTCAGGAAGACCAAGATGCCCCATTGGGGTTCTGGACAAAACTTTTTGCTTTCTTTCCGGATCATTATCCAATGCTTTTGAAGACATGGCTGTTTTTATAAATCCTGGTGCAACACAGTTGACCCGGATGCCCAATGGAGAAAGTTCTACCGCCATGGCTTTAGTCATTCCTTCTATAGCAGATTTAGCAGCAGTATAAGCAATCACCTTTGGTATGCCGTATTGGGCTGCCATAGAACTGATGTTAATGATTGTTCCTTTTCCGGCAGCAATCATTACCTTACTTACTTCTCTGCTGATGGCAAATACGGACAAGACATTGGTTTGGATCACATTATAAAATTCGGCATCGGTTACCTCAGCAAAGGGCTTTTTATGGTTAATTCCGGCGTTATTGACCAGAATATCAATTTGTCCGAATTCCTGTAAAATGTTTTCAATGCAGTCCGGTATCCTGGACAGGTCCTGCAGATCCAGTACTTTATATGTGCAGAGGCTGCCCAGTTCTGCTGCCGCAGCCTGTAACTTCGACTCGTCCCGCCCTATAATAATGGTTTTAATCTTTTCTTCTACTAGTTTCCTGGTAATGGCAAGGCCCAAGCCTGCCCCGCCACCGGTAACTATGGCAATTTTTGCACTCATATCGTTTTCTTTTTTAAGGAGGATGGCCGGATCAGCAGTTGTGATTTTAGAATAATGGTATTGGTCAGGGCCGCATCTTCTTCTCCGTTAAGCTGGCTAACCAGGTGTCTTGCTGCAATTTTCCCCATCTCTTCGCCCGGGTAATTCATGGTGGTGAGCATTGGTTCTGAAATTCTGGAGATGATGTCGTTGTTGAATCCCGCCACCGCAATATCTTCCGGAATACGGAGTCCTGCATCTTTAAAAACCTTCATGCAGATGACTGCGGAAAGGTCATTGGCTACAAAAAGTGCATCAGGTCTGTTCTTCATTTTCAGCAGCTGTTTGGCTACCAAAATGGAAGATTCTTCTGTTAGATCTGTTTCAAAAATCAGGTCTTGCTGTTTAGGAAGCTGGTGTTCTGTCAAAGCTCGTTCGTAGCCGAGCTTTCTTTCCTGGTAAACATTTCGCATGCAGTTCCCGGTAAGATGGGCAATGCGCTTACATCCCTGTTCAATTAAGTGGTTGGTAATTTCATAACCTGCTTTTTCATTATTGATCACCACTTTATTAAAATCATCTTCTTCGATAACCCTATCCACAAAAAGCAAAGGAATCCGGTGACGGATGTATTCTTTATAATGATCAAGGTTGCGTGTATTGGCGGCTAAATTCACAATCAGCCCATCTACCCTATTTTGCAGCATTTCTGCAGCATACTTGATTTCATTCTCTTCCAGTTCCAGAGACTGGCTGATCAGCATATTATAACCCGATACATTGAGTTCTTTTTCAATGCCAGCCAGGATATCGGAAATAAAATAACTGTTTAATCTGGGTACAATGACCCCAATGGTATTGGTTTTCTGTTTGCGCAGGTTGCTGGCAAAGGTATTGAAGCGATAGCCCATCTCTGTGGCGGCATCAAATATTTTCTTCCTGGTTTTAGCCGTAACAGCAGGATTGTCCTGAAGCCCCCGGCTAATGGTAGAGGGGGCAAGATTCAGTCGTTCTGCAAGATCATAAATCGTGACTACTTTCTCATTTTTCATATTTGGCCAGACATTTTTCCGGCTCTAAAGTAATCATTTTTCTGAAAAATGCAATGGATTGCATTTTTCAGAAAACACAGGTAATCAAGCGGTAGTATTTACGCCTGGAATTCGTTGGGTTGACTTTCTGACGATGACTTTTGGTTTTATACTTACAATTTTAGGTTCTACATTGAATTCCAGTCCTTCCATCTCCTGGAAATAGAGATTAGCAATGGTTTTTCCCATGCTGATGCTGTACTGATCAATAGTGGTAATAGACGGGCTGGTCAGTTCTGTAAAAGGTTCATTGGAATAACCGCAAATTCCAAGATCTTTTGGAATCTGAATTCCTTTATTGGTGGCTACCTCCAGAACACCCAGAGCAGAGAAATCGGAAGTGGAAGCGAATATCGCATCTGGCGGGTTCTCAAGTCCCAGTAATTGAGCTGTAGCTTCTGCACCCAGTTCCTTGGTCCAGGCATTTTCGCACATCAGTTCTTCCAGAACGGGAATATTGTGCTTGCGAAGCGCAGCCAGATAACCTTCTTTCCGGTGACGGAAAATATCCAGTTGCTGTGGGCCTTCCAACAGGGCTATCCTGCGGTAACCTTGCTCTATAAGATGAGTTACGGCTTCATAAGAGGCCTTTTCATTGTTATTGATCACTTTAAAAGTATCCAGTTCCTCTACCACCCGGTCAAACTGGATGAGCCTGATCTGATGGTCCAGCACCTGTTGCAAATGTTCATAGGGACCGGTTTCAGCAGCAATAGAAATAATGATACAACTCACATGCTGATTCACCAGTGCGTTGACACAATCCACCTCGCGGGCATGCAATTCGTTGGACTGGCAGATGATCAGGTTATAGCCCTTTTTATAAGTGACCTCTTCAATTCCGGCGATAATATTGGAAAAGAAATTCTGATTGATCCTTGGCACAACCACACCTATCGTCGGGTTATTTCCTTTCCTTAGGTTGGAGGCCATCGCATTGTGCTGGTAATTCATTTCTGCAGCAGTTTTGAGCACCAGTGCTTTTGTTGCAGCATTAACTTTATTACTGTTACTCAGTGCCCTGGACACAGAAGAAGCTGCCAAATTCAGCTTTAGGGCGATATCGTAGATGGTTGTTCTTTTCTGACGCTGCATAATAAATACAAAAATATAAAAAAAAACAGGGCAATCGATTGCAAAACAAAATTATTCTCCTAAATTCGTTTCTGCTAACCAGATTTAGAACAAACCATGAAACAAAAAATCATATGCTGTTACTAGGAATAGATATTGGTACTTCCTCTATAAAAGTAGCCGTCATCAATGCAGAAACACAACGGGTAATTACCTCGGCACAATATCCTGACGAAGAAAGCCCCATTATATCTAAACAAACCGGCTGGGCAGAACAATCACCTGAAATGTGGTGGGAGCATGCACTCCTGGCTTTTAAAAAATGTAAAACACAAGTGTCTTTTCAAGCCAGTGATATTGCCTCTATAGGCATTGCCTATCAAATGCACGGTCTGGTTCTGGTAGATAAAGATCAAAACCTGGTACGCAACAGTATTATCTGGTGCGACAGCCGGGCTGTAGAAACAGGGAACCTGGCTTTTGAAGCTTTAGGAGAGGAATATTGTTTAACTCACCTGCTCAATTCTCCTGGAAATTTCACGGCCTCCAAACTGGCCTGGGTAAAACAAAATGAACCGGAGATTTATGCCCGGGTGGATAAATTCATGCTTCCAGGTGATTTCATTGCGATGAAACTCACCTCGCAGATCACCACTAGTATTTCAGCTTTATCTGAAGGGATATTCTGGGATTTTAAAACAGACAGCTTATCCGAAGCGCTGATGGACTATTATGGCTTTAGCAGAGATCTTATTCCTGAAATCAAGCCTGTATTTGCAGAGCATGGGCGGGTTACGGCAAGTATCGCGCAGCTGACCGGACTGGCTGAAGGAACTCCGGTTACTTATAAATCAGGTGATCAGCCCAATAATGCACTCTCTTTGAATGTACTGGAACCTGGAGAAATTGCGGCAACAGCAGGTACTTCTGGCGTAATCTATGGCGTAAGTGACCAACTGGCTTTTGATCCTCAGTCCAGGGTAAACACTTTTGCCCACGTCAATTATACACAAGAGCAGAAACGACTGGGTATTTTACTCTGTATCAATGGTACAGGAAGTATGAACCGCTGGGCCAAGCACAATATGGGCCCTTCAGATTCTTACGCACAAATCAATGCCGCAGCTGCGCAGGTAGGTATAGGCGCAGACGGCTTGCGTGTACTACCCTTTGGAAATGGTGCAGAGCGTATGCTCAACAACAGACTGATCGGTGCGCAAATGAGCCATATCGACTTAAATATACATCAGAAGGCGCATATATTCAGAGCGGTACAAGAGGGAATTGCTTATGCTTTCCGTTATGGTCTCGACATTATGCGCTCCAATGGCCTTGCTCCTACAGTTATTCGCGCAGGTAAAGCAAATTTATTCCTCAGCAACCTCTTCCTGGAAGCTTTTGTGAACTGTACGGGGGTTCCGGTAGAATTGTATGAAAATGATGGCAGTACCGGGGCAGCCCTGGGTTCTGGAATTGGGGCCAAAATCTATAGCAACCCTTCCGAAGCCTTCCATAACCTGAAGCCTATCCAATTTGTAGAGCCCTCATTAACCAGCCAATATGAGCCTGTGTACCAGGACTGGCTACAGCTTTTAAATCAACAACAATAACCAAAATCAAAATATAATTAAGATGACTAAAGTAGTAACAGGAGAAAAAGAATTTTTCAAAGGCATCGGACAGGTAAAGTTCGAAGGACTGGAATCAAACAACCCACTGGCTTTTCGCTGGTATGATGAAAATAGGATCATTGCAGGCAAAACCATGAAAGAACATTTGCGTTTTGCTTGTGCTTACTGGCATTCTTTTGTAGCTACAGGTGGTGATCCTTTTGGAGAAGCAACCATCATTCACCCATGGAATGAAAAAGCAGATGCAGTAGAGCGTGCAAAAGATAAAATGGATGCAGCATTTGAATTCATCACCAAAATGAACCTGCCTTATTACTGTTTCCATGATGTAGATCTGGTAGATTATACCAACGATGTACTGGAAAATGAAAGACGTTTACAGGCTATTGTAGACTATGCCAAACAAAAACAAGCAGAAAGTGGTGTGAAATTACTTTGGGGAACAGCCAATTTATTTTCTAACCGCAGGTACATGAATGGTGCGGCAACCAATCCTAATTTCCACGTACTGGCTCATGCCGGCGCGCAGGTTAAATCTGCACTGGATGCAACTATTGCCCTGGGCGGAGAGAATTACGTATTCTGGGGCGGACGTGAAGGCTACATGAGCTTACTGAATACCAAGATGAAACGGGAACAGGAACACCTGGCTAAATTCCTACATGCTTCAAAAGACTATGCACGTGCACAAGGTTTTAAAGGAACCTTCTTCATTGAACCAAAACCATGTGAGCCGACCAAACATCAGTACGACTACGACGCTGCAACGGTAATTGGTTTCCTGCGCGAATACAATTTGCTGGAAGACTTTAAACTGAACCTGGAAGTTAACCATGCCACACTGGCGGGCCATACTTTCCAGCACGAAGTACAAGTTGCCGCTGATGCAGGTTTACTGGGTTCTATGGATGCCAACAGAGGTGATTACCAAAATGGATGGGATACAGACCAGTTCCCGAACAATGTCAATGAAATTACAGAAGCGATGTTGATCGTTCTGGAAGCGAATGGCCTGCAAGGTGGTGGAATCAATTTTGATGCAAAAATCAGAAGAAATTCTACTGATGCTGCTGATCTGTTCTATGCACATATTGGGGGTATGGACACTTTTGCGCGTGCATTGGTTACGGCCGACCAGATTCTGCAGCATTCAGATTATAAAAAAATCAGAACAGAAAGATATGCTTCTTTTGATGGCGGAAAAGGTAAAGATTTTGAGCAGGGAAAACTGAACCTGGAAGATCTGCGCGCTTATGCTATAGAAAAAGGTGAACCAGCTACCCTGAGCGGACAGCAGGAGCTATTGGAAAACATCATCAACAGATTTATTTAATCTACGCTTATGAATGCATTAGGCACATACGACTATGTCGTTTTCCTGGTCTATTTTCTAATCGTAGCCTTATACGGATGGACGGTATACCGCAAAAAGCAGGCACATAAAGAAAATTCGAAAGATTTCTTCCTGGCCAAAGATTCTTTGACCTGGTGGGCGATTGGTGCCTCTCTAATTGCCTCCAATATATCTGCAGAGCAGTTTATCGGAATGAGCGGTTCTGGCTTCACTATGGGGCTGGCCATTGCCACTTATGAGTGGATGGCCGCTGCCACCCTGATCATTGTGGCCGTATTTTTTATTCCGGTTTACCTCAAGAACAAGATCTATACCATGCCCCAGTTTCTGGGGCAACGCTACAACAGTACGGTAGCGATGATCATGGCCATCTTCTGGCTGTTGCTCTATGTGGTGGTCAATTTAACCTCGATCCTGTATCTTGGTGCTTTAGCCATCAATAGCATTTCGGGCATCAACACCACAGCTTGTATGTATGTTTTGGCTGTTTTCGCCATCATCATTACCCTGGGTGGCATGAAGGTAATTGGTTACACCGATGTGATCCAGGTTTTCTTCCTGATCCTGGGCGGACTGGCTACCACCTACCTGGCTTTGCAATTGGTATCTACCCATTTTGGAACTTCGGGCGTATTAAATGGCTTAAACCTGGTGAAAGAAAAAGCGACAGACCATTTCCACATGATCTTTCATAAAGAAAATGCGCACTATATGGACTTACCAGGCCTTACCGTGTTGATTGGCGGGATGTGGATTGTGAATCTAAACTACTGGGGCTGTAACCAGTACATTACCCAAAGGGCCCTTGGTGCAGATTTAAAAACGGCCAGAGGTGGTTTATTATTTGCAGCCTTTCTTAAATTGCTGATGCCGGTGATTGTGGTCCTTCCAGGTATTGCAGCCTATGTGTTATACAAAGAAGGATATGGTAATTTCCATAGCGATATGATGAAAGACGGATCGCTGAATGCGGATTCTGCCTATCCGGTATTGCTTAACCTGCTTCCTGCTGGATTGAAAGGTTTATCTTTTGCGGCACTTACTGCAGCTATTGTTGCGTCTCTTGCTGGAAAAGCCAACAGTATTGCTACCATCTTTACACTCGACGTGTACAAGAAGGTGATCAATAAGGAGGCCAATGAACATAAACAAGTGGTAATTGGAAGAGCGACGGTGATCATTGCCATGATTCTGGCCATCATTATTGCCCCTCAACTGGGTATTGATAAAAAAGGTGGCTTTCAGTTTATCCAGGAATATACCGGCTTTGTATCTCCAGGTATCTTTGCCATGTTCATCTTAGGCTTTTTCTGGAAAAAGACCACGTCCAATGCGGCTCTGTTTGCAACTATAGGAGGTTTTGTATTGTCTGTTTTGTTTAAAGTCCTTCCGGCTTTTACTAATCTGGAATGGTTAAGTCCTTTTGGTTTCTCCAAACTGGCCGAGCAAAAAGATGGAACAATGCTTTATGAGATTCCTTTCCTGGACAGAATGGGCTTTGTATTTGTGATTTGTATACTGGCCATGTGGATCATCAGTACACTGGAAAACCGGAAAGGTGTTAATCCTAAAGGTTTGGATGTAGACCGCAGCATGTTTAAAACCAATACTGGTTTTGCGGTGGGTTCACTGATTGTTTGCGGGGTGATTGTTGCTTTATATACCATTTTCTGGTAGTTTGTACCGTATTACCTAAAAAAGGCTTGTGTTCTTATCGAACACAAGCCTTTTTTTTATTTATAGATCTCGTCGTTTCCTTCATAGTCCAGCCATTGGTAGCTGGCCTGGCTAGATGAAGCCTTGCCGTTTGAACTGGCATATAAGGCAAAAAGGCATCCTACAAATCCACCTGCTGTTTTTGTACTTAAAAAACTGCCATCTACATTGTTTTTCAGCACTTTCCACTGCCGAGCATCTGTGGCATATTTGAAATCATAGACAGATTTCCGGGCATCAATCCGCAGTAATAATTTAGCTTTCGCTTCTGTTTCGGTTAAGCTTTGTTCTGTCAACAAGTCCATTTTTTGGGTCTGTGGATTGCTTTTAAAGAGTTGAACAACCGGTTTTCCGTCTACAACAGACTTTGCTATAAAATAGAAGTGGTCTTCATTCTGAAAGATCAACATACCTGCCTGTTCGTTATTCTGCAGCGCATTAAAGTTCAGTTCAGTTGTCGCGGAGCAGGTTAAATGCTGTTGACGTTTGCCCACAAAGGCGGGATTCCCTTTCCCCATGCAGGTCTCCGGACTCAAATTCAAAGTAAGTCCCTTACTTTTGCTCAATTGATACTTTGTGGTATCTCTTGTCCTTAGCAGCAGCAGTTCAGGACCGAGCTTCTGATCAAAAGTAGTGCGGTAAGCAAAGTTTCCACTCTGGGGCGGGGCATCGTTTTTTTGTTCTTGAAATCCAGCAGTATAGCGGTACTGGATCTCCGCATGCTCCGGATTGATTTTTGGCCAGCCATTCTCCCAGGAAACCGGTGCAATAAAGGTTTCCCTACCTGTATTATAATAATCGCCCTGATAAGGCCGGACGGCTAGAAATAAGGCATAAGTTTTCCCATCCGGACCTTCCACCAGTTCTGCATGCCCGGCAGAGGTAATTGGATTTGCCCGGGCCGGATCTAGGTCTCTCTGAGTCAGGATAGGATTTTGAGCATAAGGCTGATAAGGCCCCTTCACAGAAGCGCTTCTCAGGATGACCTGTGAATGGTTGATTGAAGTTCCACCTTCTGCAGCGCAGAGATAATACCATTGATCGCGCTTAAAGATGTGCGGTCCTTCTATCCAAACTGGCTTTTTACTCAGATCTACACCTCCGTTCACCAGCAATTGTTCTTCACCCAGCACTTTTAAGTCTACAGGATCAAACTCATATAAGCGAATGGTTCTGTGGCCGTCGTAAAGCGGCTTTCGGTCTGGCGCATCGCTGTTGTAAACGATATAGGCCTTATCCTGGTCAAAAAACAAAGAAGGATCTATTCCCTGCACTTCAGGCAACCAGACCGGATCACTCCATGGGCCTTCAGGATGCTTGGCGGTCACCACAAAATTCCCTTTGCGGTCTATCAGCGTACAGGTTACATAATAGGTACCCTTGTGGTAATTGATAGAAGGAGCAAACAGGCCTCTGGACACCTTATCTCCCATAAAGTTCATTTGAGAAGGCCGGTCTATCACATTGCCGATCTGTTTCCAGTTCTTGAGGTCTTTACTCTGAAATACAGGGATACCCGGGAAATAGGAAAAAGTAGAATTGACCAGGTAATAATCTCCCCCCACTTTAGTGACGCTGGGATCGGGATAGAAACCGGACATCACCGGATTAGTGAATTTAACAGAGGCTCCGTCTGTCCGGAAAGCCGAGGCAGGCAAACCTTCTTTATTGTACAGGTTTGCCCCTTCGGGATTATCGGCCCAGGCATACCGCACAGCCATCGGCTCTTGTACAGCCTCACTCCATACTTCTACCTGCTTTCCTGTAATCCGCGCTTTTGCCCATACAAATTTCCCGTCTTTGCCAGCGATAGAAAAGCCCTTAAGCTCCCCTCCCCCTTTTGCAAGTAAACCATTGCCTGTAGAAGTAAAAGAAAGCATCATCTTTTGCCCGCTTCTTTTCATCGATTGATAAAGTGGGCCAGAATACACCAGTTTGGAATCATGGTAGGCAATCCTTTGTGCGGCAAGTGAAAGACGCTTACCCACATCTTCTTTATTGAGCGGATGAATGTCATTCCATTCGCCTATATCCGTAGCAACCGCCATACCTGTGTTGGTCAGCTCCAATGTTTTTAGTTGTGCTTCCCTGACTTCGGCCCAGTTGCTTTCCGAAGGCTGAGGTTTTGAAGGCATAAAACTGGCAAGCTGCACATATAGAAATGGCAGATCTTTGTTCTTCCATTGTGCTCTCCAGTCTTGTATTAAATCTTTAAACAGCACTTCGTAATCACCTGGATTTCCAGTATTGGATTCGCCCTGGTACCAAATTACGCCTTTCACGGCATAAGGGAGAAGAGGTGAGATCATGGCATTGAACAGTCCTCCAGGTTGATATTGGAAGGTGGTCTGTCCACCTGGCATTGGATCCGAGGCGTAACCCACTTTACACTGCCAGGTTCCTTTCAGATCTATACGCTTCAGACCAACAACGAGTTCATAAGGTTTATCTGTTGTAAACCCGACTTTTCCATTTTCTGCAATCACCCGCACAACGATCGTATTTTTACCCTTTTTCAGAATTCCGGCAGGCACATCATATTTTCTTGGTGGGTATTGGTAGCCGGTACTGCCCACGAGTTGGCCATTAATATAAGTTTCATCCCGATCTACAATCGTCCCCAGCAAAAGTCTTCCAGCCTTTCCATCCATAGCTTCTGGCAAGTCGATTTCTTTCCGATACCAAAGTACACCACTTAAATATCCTGTCAAGAAGCCAGGCACTACCGTGTTTTTCCAGTCGGAAATTTCTCCATCCTCCAGACCCCGATCATTCTTTTTTACGCGGTTGTTCCATGTACTGGCTGTTTCCTCATCCTTTTTTTTGATCTGATCGATCACCGCATCGTCCTGATACTTTTGATAAAGCGCTAATTGTTTTGGAAAAGATTTCAACGCCGATTCGCTCAACCAGGCTTCTGCTGGCGAACCACCCACACTTGCCTTGATCAGACCAATGGGAACATGGTATTTTTCATACAGGTCTTTAGCAAAAAAATAACCCACACCTGTAAAATCCAATACCGAGACAGGATCTGCAGAAACCCAGGTACCGGAACCAAGATCATTCTGGATACCATGAAAATTATAAGCTGTTTTTATATTGAACTGCCGGATATTTGAATTGGTAGCCTTCTTTATAACTGCAGCATATTTATCCTTTAACCGGTTCATGGGCAACTCCATATTTGACTGCCCCGAGCAAACCCAGACGTCTCCAATCAGGATATTATGAATAGAGATCAGATTATCTCCCTGTATATCCATGCGAAATGGCCCACCAGGGGCCATTTCAGGAAGTTCAATGGTCCAGACCGATGATGACTTGCAAACAGTTTTATAGTCTTTGTTTTTGAATTTGAGTGTAATCTTTTCTCCCGGATCTGCCCATCCCCAAACCCGGATCACCTCGCCTCTTTGCAATACCATCCCGTCACTGATCAGTCTGGGTAATTTTACAGTTGCGTAACTGCAAACAACCTGTGCAGTGAAAAATAGGCAAAATAAGAATCTCTTAAAAAATACCTGTGCCATGCTTCTATCGTCAATTGATGCAATACAAGGCAAAACTCCTTAAGGAGTTTTGCCTTGTAATCCTTGTTTAAATCCTACGTATGCTTGCTTTTTACCAAAATTCTTATCAAATAAATCTGGCTGATCTACTTTTTTCAGTGAAGTTACAATCCAGCTGCTAGGATCATCAACCCCCCAAACCGTAATCCCCGCCCGCTGTGCAGGAGGAACATTTTGTAGATACGACCAAACCACATATTTATACATAACTGCCTGGTCTGCGGAGGTAAATGGTGTTAACACAAAACTCGAATTTTCACCTGGATTGGCCCGGACATCCAATTCAGAAACCCGTACCTTTAATCCTGTTGCAGCTAAAGCCTTAAAGGCTGCATCGATTCCCGCTTTTGGAGTACCAATATTGATGTGCATTTGAGTACCCAGGCCTGTAATACCCGCATTGGCATCTTTCAACTCCTTGGCTAAAGCAATAAAGGCATTCAATTTTGTGGTATTAGTTTCCAGATTGTACTCATTCATAAAGAGGTCTGCATTAGCGTCTATGGCTTTGGCGTAACCAAAAGCTTTCTTAGCATAATCTCTGCCCAAATAATTCTGCCACACAAATATACCTGATGTTGTGGCCGGTGTATTGCTGTTGTTTCTGAGATCCCCACCATCGGTAAAAGGTTCATTAAGGACATCCCATTGCTTTACTTTTCCTGCGTAATGTGTCATCATACCCTGAATATAGGTCTTCATGGCATTATCTACATTGGCCAGTACCTGCGCCCCTGTTGGAGGAGCCGCTGCTAATGCGTCGACAACCGATACGTCATCAATATAAAATGTATTCGCGTTGCCTCCCAAATCAAATGCAATCTGCATTGTGGTTCCGGTAGCGGTATAACTGTAGGATATCTGCGTCCAGGAAGTCCCTACTGCTTTTCCACCCTGATAGTTTACAGAACCGTCTGAGCTTCGTATTTCAAACTGTATACTTCCTGCAGCATTTCCTTTGATCCAGTAAGATACTGTATAAACTTTTCCCGCAGTAACCGGAATTGGTGTACGGGTAATGATCTGGGTATTGTAATTGTTTCCACCTGCTACCGTAGTAGTTTGCAGTGCCCGGTTGCCCCCATGAGCAGCAACACCTGTAGCTACAGAAAACGTACCATTGGAATGGTTTAAATCTTGCCAGTTAGTAAAAAGATCGCCAGTAACCGCATCAGGACCAGCTTCGAAATCGCCATTCGGCACCAAATTAACCGCATTACTCCCTCCGCTGCCAGTGACCAGGGTATTGAGGTAGTTGGTATTTTGCTGGGAATGCCAAACCAGTGTATGTCCATAAATGTTTAATCCAGCATTTGTGCACAAGGTTACAAAAGCATCCGTATTGGCAAAATTAAGGCTGCCATCATTCTGCACGATGTAAGAATGCTTCATTTCATTACCAAAAGTAACGATGTTCGCTTCACGCTTTACCGTTGCAAAATAGCCACTGTTCGAAGTAGACAGACCTTTTTCTATTGCAAGCCCAATAGGAAAAGAAACCAGCGATTTAAGGGTTCCTGTGGTATCGGAAAAATCACCCATGTTATTGATTCCCAGCTCCTGGTTCTTTTTACAGGAAAAGCTGCATAGTATTAAACCAGCTATAATTGCAGGCTTACATTTATATATAATATTTTTTATCATTTCATTTAAGTTTTGTTGGCCGTTTACAAACAAGTTTAATAGCCTGGGTTCTGAGGAAACTTATCTCCGGTGGTTACCAGGTTGATCAGCGATAAAGGTATAGGTCGCAAGGCAAAAGCATCTGCAGGCGAACTTTTCGAGTACCCGGGATATGCTTCTGAATTATAGGCCTGAAGTCTTCTTCCCAAAGATTGCGTACGGGTTAAATCCCACCATCTTGTGCACTCTTCATACAGCTCCCTTGAACGTTCGTCCAGGATAAAATCAAGCGTTACATCATTCGAACTGATCTGCATTGCTGCTACAGCCGTAGCATTTTGTGCACTGGAATTGCTGCTCTTATAAGCAGCCCGGGTACGGATTACATTCAGCATATCTGCTGCTTTAGACAGATCTCCTGATTTAAAATAAGCCTCAGCTGCCAACAGGTATACATCTGCAAACCGAACCAGGATGAAAGGACGGGTAGAAGGATCATTCATTGCGGCTCGGCTCGGATCGTCATACTTCTTTAAAGATGGAAATATGATAGGTGTATAAGCATTCGCTGTGCTTCCTGCCCCTACCAACGATGGTGGAATCAGGATTACTCCTTTAAAGGAAGCTCGTTTTGTTGCTCCCGGGTCAAACGGTGGTGTCCAGATAGCCGTATCTGTGCCTACAGTTAAAGCACCTCTGGGTGTGGTAATTCCGGCGGTATTTGCAATCCAGGTGGTTTGAAAGCTTTTGTCAAAACGGGTATCGTTGTTTCGTTCTGCAAATACACGCAGCATATAGTCTGTATTCGGTCTGATCCTGATGAAAGGACGCCCATTTGCAACATCACGTGTCATCACTGCTGAGCCAGTAGAAGCAGGATAGTTTGCAGTAACTGAAGGATAGTTTGGACGGAAAAGGAAATTAGTCACATTATAATTACCTCCCGAACCACCTACTACGTAATTTCCGTATTTGGCATCGCTACTTTCGTCAATAACAAAAAGCACTTCCTTTCCATAATCGTTTGCAGGTTTAAAAGCATCTGCAAAATCCTGCCAAAGATCAACCCCATAGGTAGCGCGATTGGCAATCAGATTTTGAAATGTGGATGCCGCAGTTGCAAAATCACCGGATTGAGCGGCCTTTGACCAACCCCTGGTGAGATAAGCTTTACCTAAAAAGTATAATGCTGTAGCCTGTGTTGCGGCTTTACCACCAAAAGGCTGGCCTGGGGTAACCTGCAATTCCTTGGAGGCTTCTGAAAAATCCTTAATGATCTGAGCGTAAAGATCTGCTAGCGGCGCACGTTTATCAGAAGTGGTTGGATCTGTAATAAAGGTGGTATGCAAGGGCATTTCACCAAAATTCACCACCATATAGTAATAAAGCATTCCACGCAGGAACTTCGCTTGCGCCAGGTATTGTGTACGTTGCGTTGCATCAGTAAGCGCAGTTCCATATAACAGCACCCCATTTAAGGTGTTGATCCCCTGATAAGCATTTTGTACAATATAACGGTAATCATCCAGGCCAAGGTTGACATATGTAAATGTTGAAATACTACTGGTACTACCACCTGCAAGGGTTTCGTCTGTTCCGCCAACCAACTGGTTGGTAAAGCCCTCTGTTCCCCATAAACCCCGAAGTGTTCCATAGACCCCTGTTATACTGCCAATAACCCCTACTGGTGTGCTGAAAGATTGCTGGGTCAACTGGGTACGCTGTTCTTCTTTTAAAAAATCCTTTTTACAGCTGCTCGCGCTTAAGGTAACCGTAGCCGCAAGGATTATAGATATTTTACTATATAATTTCATATTTATAACTTTAAACTGTTAAAATTTCACATTAACACCTAATTGGAATGTCCGGGTGGGTGGATTATTTAAATTTGCTGTTATGGCACGGCTGGTACTCGTTCCTGCATTTCCACCTCCTGCCGTTGGGTTTGTTCCGGCAACTGTTGAAGCCACAACACCTCCGGTTGCATTTCCTTCAGGATCTATTCCGTATCCGCTGCGTACTAATGGAGAATAGATAATGAATGGATTGGCACAGGTCGCATAAATCCTTAAAGAACTGATTCCCGTACCTTTCAACAGGTCTGCAGAGAACGTATAGCCCAGATTGATACTCCTCATTTTCACGAAAGATCCGTCGCGAACTGCAAGTGTAGAGGCATAAATTTGTTTATCATTCGCCGCATCAGGTGCAGGGAATTCATTTGTTGGGTTGGTAGGGGTCCAGTAATCTACTTTCCATTGGTTTACGCGACTGTTACCAAAAAATGGATAACCCTGAGCACTTCCATCTGCTGAAAGATATGGGGCTAGAATTTTCTGACCAATACGGGCACTGGTTACCAGAGAAAGGTCAAATCCTTTATACCTGAAACGGTTGGTGATACCTCCGGTAAATTTAGGCTGAAAATTACCAATAATCTGTAAGTCACTGGCATTGATCTTTCCATCATTATTTAAATCTTCTACTTTGATTTGCCCTGGCAGTTGTCCGTATACGGCTGCTTGTGCCGCCTCACTGGTTTGCCATATCCCAATTTTTTTAAGGTCATAAATCACGTTAAAAGGTTGTCCAACAAACCAGTTGTTACCAATATCCTGCTGAATACCGTCATGAAGGGCAACGATAGAATTTCTATTAAAGGAGATGTTAAAATCTGTATCCCAGCTAAAACCTTTATCACTTCTGATGTTACTGGAACTTAATGAAATTTCCAATCCCCTTCCTTTGGTTTTACCCTCATTGGCTGTATATTGTGTTGCACCATTGGTATAAGGCAGGTTTACCACCTGTAAGATATGGTCTGTTCTCTGGTCATAAAAATCAATGGAACCACTGATCCTGTTTTTAAACAAACTAAAATCTAATCCAATATTGGCTTGTTTGGTAAATTCCCAGGTTAAATTCTGATTCGCCAGGCTATTTAAAAAATAACCATTTGCTGCAGAACCCGCATTTCCAATAGGGCCAAAATTATAGAAATTGCTGGCCAGGTTACCTGCAGAAGAATAAGCTCCAACAGATTGGTTGGAAGTTTTTCCGTAGCCCCCCCTTAATTTTAAAGAAGAAATGATGTGCTCAATTCCTTTAAAGAATTTCTCGTTATCGATATTCCAGGCTGCGCCAAATGCCGGATAAACATAATATTTTTTGTTTGGGAACACAGAAGACCCATCATCCCTGATGGTTGCTGTTAAAGAGTATTTGCCATTGAATACGTAATTTAAACGCCCCATGTAAGAAACCAGGCTTGTTTCGGAATAACCACCAGCTCCTGCACTGACACTTCCTGCTTGCTGCAGGTTATAATTTTGAATATAATCTGCAGGTATACCAATACCGTTAAAACTGTTGTTCTGGAAATGATCCTTTTCTATACTGTACAAACCGGTAAAAGTTACATGGTGTTTTTCTGCGAACACTTTATCATAGGTCAGCAAATTCTCTACTGTATAACTGTAATTTTCACTGGCACTGACCGATTCATTAGCCTGGCTGTAAGACGTTGCATTATTATAATAGGTATTTGGACCTGTATACATACCACCACCACTTGAATAATAGCTTGCCCCAACATTTGCCCTGTATTTAAGCCCATCGATAATTTTCAATTCACCATATAACGCAGCTATGGTACCCAACCTTCTATTTTGATCGGTGTTGGTACTTTTATCTCTTATGGTCAAGGGATTAACAACGGCAGCATCCAATGAGCCTACCTGTGGCAACAAGTTAATCGAACCGTCTTCATTATAAGGAGAAACCAGCGGGCTCAGGCGGATTACACCGCCTACAGGATATCGGTTTCCTCCATTAGTAACTGAAAGATCGGAGGCGATCGATCCGCCAATCTTTATTCTTTCACTGGCCTGATGATCTACTGTTGCTCTTAAACTATACCGGGAGTAATCCTGTCCATATACGATACCTTGTTCCTTGCGATAACCCGCGCTAATTGAAAACTGTGTTGCATCGGATCCACCTGAAATGCTTAAATTCTGATTATTAACATAACCATTTCGGAAAATAATATCCTGCCAGTTGGTATTGGTTCCCTTAGCCAAACCAGCACGTTCTGCACTGGTTAAGGCATAAGCGCTTACGCCAGGATTGACACTATTTAGAACCTGTGCAGCTTCTTTAAAAGCAGCATACTCTGTTCCGTTAAAGAAATTATATTCATCAGTTCGGCTGGTTACTCCAAAATAAGAGTTGTAATTGATTACTGCTTTACCAGATTTTCCACGTTTACTAGTGATCAAAATAACCCCACTGGCACCTCTGGAGCCATAAATGGCCGTTGCAGATGCATCCTTCAGGACATCCAGACTTGCAATATCGTCCGGATTAATATCATTGATACTTCCACCAACAAAAGGGATTCCGTCCAATACAATCAGTGGACCATTCTGTGCATTGGCCGAGCTGCCCGTAGTACCAAGAGAGCGCTCTCCCCTGATGCGAATCTGACCGGCAGCACCGGGCTGCGTACCGTTAGCCTGGATATCTACACCAGCCAAACGCCCTTGCAGCTGTGCAATAACGTTTGTAGCCGGCACTTCGGCCAACGTTGCGCCATTAATGGAAGCTACCGCTCCAGTTACATCTTTTTTACGCTGCGTACCGTATCCAACCACCACAACTTCTGTGAGCTTATTCGATTCCGGGTTAAGTGTAACCTGAACAGACTGACCTGCGCTTACTTTTATCTCTTTAGGCGCATAACCTATATAAGAGATAACTAAGGTTCCTCCTCCCGCAGGTATCGCCAGGGAGAAGTTACCATTTACGTCAGCTGAAGTACTTGCCGTTCCTGATTTTATTCTGATGATGGCACCTGGAAGAGCTAATCCTTTTTCATCTGTCACTTTTCCCTTTACTGAGGAAGTCTGTGCAAATGTATTTGCCGATAGAAAAGCAAGTAACAACAGCAAGGCTGCCGAACTTAACTTCTTAATGAGTTTAATTTTTTCCATAATGTTTGGTTAATATTTGGTTGGGTTTTGAGTTTGTTAATTCTGGCTTCATAAAGCCCTTTACGTAGATTTTCTTTCCATAGACGTCTTAATTAATAATGCATATTCATTCGTTTCTAAATATTTATTACAAATAATCATTTTACAATATCCTTATATGATACTGTGGTATTCTGGAAATAATCACGAATCAGTACTGAAGTACAGGGTGATATATTTGGTTACTAGGATAAAAGTAGAAAGAATTTTCAATAATGCAATCGATTGTAATTATTTTTTTATAATTTTATTTTCAGGGACTCACAGATGTCATTATAAAATCACAGGTGCAGGCGTTTATTCAGCCACATCATTTTATAATGACATAAGGAAGAGAAAAAAACCTTGTTTAAAGCCAAATATGAACCATAATTACCAGCTGCTATATCTTAACCGCCATTTTCAGTTACCTGGAATAGAAAAGATAATACACCTCCAAAAACTCACTAAATCGTATTAGATATGGATATTTTGAAATCGATTGCATTTTATAACAAGTTAATTTTTTGGATTCTTATAGGGCTGTATATTCCTTTTAAAAGTGCCGGGCAATCTCCCCAAACCAATAGCAAGGGACTGAAGGATATTTATCAATCCTACTTTACCATGGGTGTAGCGGTCTCTGTTTCTTCCCTCAAGGGAGAAGAAGCCCAGCTCATTAAAAGGGAATTTGCCAGCATTACACCTGAGAATGCCATGAAAATGGGCCCTATTCATCCCGAAGAAAACCGTTACCACTGGAAAGACGCAGACTCCATTGTCTCCTTTGCTCAAAGAAACGGTCTAAAAGTACGGGGCCATGCCCTTTGCTGGCATGAACAAACACCTGCCTGGCTGTTTAAAGACAGCAAGGGAAATCAGGTGAGTAAAGAGGTCCTGCTTTCGAGATTGAGATCGCATATATTTACGGTAATGCAACGTTATAAAGGAAAAGTTTATGCCTGGGACGTGGTCAATGAGGCAATTGATGACCATCCGGGTGCTTACCTCAGAAATTCGCTCTGGTACCAGATCTGCGGCGAAGACTTTATAACCAAGGCTTTTGAATACGCACATGAAGCAGATCCTGATGCACTGTTGTTCTATAATGATTACAATACGGAACGGCCGGAGAAGGTAGAAAGGATCTGCCGCCTGATCAAAAACCTTAAAGACAAGAATGTACCTATATATGGTATAGGCCTGCAGGCCCACTGGTCTATTTTTGAACCCAGCACTGCCGAACTTGAAAATGCCATTAAAAAATATGCTGCCCTTGGTTTAAAGATCCAGATCACTGAACTCGATATTTCAGTTTATCCCTGGGAAAAAGAAAAAAGGGCATTACGTCCCGGAGAGCCTGATGCCTACACCTCTGCGCTTGAAAAACAGCAGATCAACAAGTATAAAGAAGTGTTCCAGGTACTGCGTGCACACCGCAAAGAAATTACCGGGGTCACTTTCTGGAACATTTCAGACCGGCACAGCTGGCTGGATGAATATCCGGTACAGGGACGCAAGAACTACCCGCTCCTGTTTGACCAGCAACTCAAAAGAAAAAAAGCCTTTTACGCCATAACCAAATTTTAAATGATGAACCGACATTTGTTACTCGTACTTTTCATGATTTGCAGCTACCAATATAGTTTTGCAATAGATGATAAAACCTATATTTCCAGTCAAGCCAGCAAGGCTCATTTTCCGCTTAGCCAGAACGGATCACCTACCTCCATATTCGTAAACCCCCAGGATTACCCCGGCGTGCTACTTGCGGCTAAAAATTTGCAGTCTGATCTGAAACTAGTTACCGGAAATACGCCTTATTTTTACAATGTTATGCCTAAAAAAGGCATGCTCGTTATCATTGGCACCTTAGGCAAAAGCCCAGAGATTGACCTGTTGGTAAAACAGCATAAACTGGAGATATCGGCTATTAAAGGAAAATGGGAAACCTTTGTGATCCAAACTGTAAAAAAGCCCTTCCCAGGTATAGATGAAGCCCTGGTGATTACGGGCAGCGACAAAAGGGGGACCATATATGGTATTTACGACTTATCCTCTAAGATTGGTGTATCTCCCTGGTATTGGTGGGCAGATGTACCGGTTAAGCAGCAGAAAAATCTGTTTGTTGCGCCCGGCCTGCACAGTCAAGGTACACCGGCCGTAAAATACAGAGGCATCTTCCTCAACGATGAAGCTCCGGCTCTTTCTGGCTGGTCTAAAGAGAAATTCGGAGGTTTTAACCATAAGTTTTACACCCATGTCTTTGAATTGATCCTGCGCCTGAAAGGCAATTATTTGTGGCCTGCCATGTGGGGCAATGCTTTTTATGATGATGATCCCTTAAATCCGAAGCTTGCAGACGAATATGGCATAGTGATTGGCACCTCACACCATGAACCTTTGACCCGGGCCCACGACGAATGGAGACGGTACGGCAAAGGCCCATGGAACTATGCCACCAACGAACAAGCCCTTAAAGAATTCTGGACTAAAGGCATTCAGAGAATGGGCAATAATGAAAGTATTGTAACTGTCGGAATGAGGGGTGATGGTGACGAACCCATGTCTGAAGGCAGCAATATTGCTCTGCTGGAGCGGATTGTAAAAGACCAGCGTCAAATCATTGCAGAGCAAACCAAAAAGGAGGCCTCTAAAACGCCACAGCTCTGGGCGCTCTATAAAGAGGTGCAGGATTATTACGATAAAGGCATGCGTGTACCCGATGACATTACCCTGCTGCTTTGCGACGACAACTGGGGGAATATCCGAAAGCTTCCAAAGTTAAGTGACCGTCCAAGAAGTGGAGGTTATGGGGTCTATTACCATTTTGACTATGTTGGTGGCCCGAGAAATTACAAATGGTTAAATACAAATCCACTACCAAGAATCTGGGAGCAGATGAATCTGGCCTACGAATATGGCGCCAATCAGATCTGGATTGTCAACGTGGGCGATTTGAAACCTATGGAATTCCCGATAGAGTTTTTCCTGGACTATGCCTGGTCTCCAAAAAGATGGCCTGTGGATCATCTGGAAGCCTATACCGCATTGTGGGTTGAAAAACAATTTGGAAAAAACAATGCAACAGCTATTGCATCTGTATTGTCCAGATATGGGAAATACAGTTCAAGAAGAAAGCCGGAACTGCTGGATGCAAACACCTATAGTTTAACCAACTATAGGGAATTTGAGCGCGTTGTAGAAGAGTACCAGGTATTGCTTGCGGATGCAGAAGAACTGAATAAAAAAATTCCTGCCGATGCTAAAGATGCTTATGATCAACTGATACTCTTCCCGGTCAGGGCACTGGCAAACCTGAATGAAATGTACTATGCAGCTGCTAAAAACAATCTGTATGCTATCCAGGGAAGAGCAGCCACAAATGCTATAGCCATCACCGTAAAAGAGCGCTTTGATCAGGACGCTGCCCTAACCAAGCATTACAATACAGAAATTAACCATGGAAAATGGAACCATATGATGGACCAGACCCATATTGGCTACACCGGCTGGCAGCAACCAGAAGTGAATGCGGTTCCGGCAACACAGACCATTCCCTTACCCGAAAAGGCCGATATGGGTGTTGCCATAGAAGGATCAGCAAACTGGTGGCCACATACCCAGTCGGAAGCAATTTTACCAGGCATCTACAAACAGGGCAATTCATCGGCTTATATAGAAATCTTCAATCGTGGAAAGATACCTTTTCATTATAAGATCATGCCCGAAAAACCCTGGATAAAACTCAGTCAGACAGAAGGCGAGGTTAACGATCAAGTCCGTATAAGCTTAACTGCAGACTTTTCTAAAATTCCTGATGGTAGTTTTAAAGTACCCATACTAATCCAGTCAGACCAGGGCAACTCGGTCACGGTCTATGCGGAAGTGCATCAGATAAACACGCCAAAACAGGCGAATACATTCCAGGAACAAAATGGGTACATATCCATAGAAGCCGCCAACTATACCCGTAATATTGAAACAAATGCACTGTCCTGGAAAGTGCTTCCGGACCATGGCAGAACGTCGTCTGCAGTTGCCCCATTCCCGGTAACGGCAAAGACAGAAAAACTGGCGCCACAAAGCCCAAGGCTGGAATATGCCATTGAACTACAGCAGGCAGGTGAAGTGAAGATCAATGCTTACCTCTCTCCTACACTCGATTTCAGCCATGATATGGCTTTATCTTATGCCATTTCCATGGACGATGAAACGCCGCAAACGATTGACATCATCAAAGCCGACCAAAGAAACTGGGATACTAATGTGGCAGAGAATATAAAAATTTTGAGTTCGAAGCACGAGGTTAAAAAACCAGGTGTTCATACGCTGAAAGTATGGGCGCTTAGCCCTGGTGTAGTTTTGCAGAAACTCGTTTTGGAAACCAAGGCCATTCCGGCAAGCTATTTAGGACCACCGGAAAGCCCACGTTAACAGACACTTGATTAATCAGTTTTATCCTGAAAAAATGCAGAATTAATCCAGCTGTTTTGATTCAGGATAAAACTGGATATCTTCCCCCTTTTGGGTCTTTAAAACTATATTTGGATTAGAAAAGTGTTTTTTACCGATCCTCTTGTTACTGGTATAATAGCCTTTATTCCATGGTGCCAACAGGCATAGATCATTACCTTGTTCGCTAAATACACTGACCTTACTGACCATCTTTTTCTCTAAACTCGCACTAACCAGGAATGCCCCCACTGTACGTAGAGAAGTAAAAGAGGCATCTTTTTCCTTCGGCCAGTTGGGAAACAGCCTGATCTTTCCATTATACCCCTGTAAAAGGCATTCATTGATCACAGCAGGCAAAGCAAAATTTTCAAACCAGACACCCATTTTAGCCATATATTGATAATCGGAATAGTCATTATAACGACCACCTGTCTGCATCACAAGATCTGTAGCCGTACCATTTGGAAGAAGGCAATAATTAATTTGTCTCTTAAAGGTTTCCAGATCCAGTTTGCCAATTCTTGCTGCTTGTAAATTAAGTAACACTAAGTCATTGCCACCTTCATTCTGCTGGCTATTATAGGTATTCTGCAGAATCTTTGCCATTTCTCCCTGTGTATCCAGTCCATGATCTTCCCCAGGAAAGACTGTAAATAAGGAATTGGGCAGGTTGTAAACCACCTGTTCATTTTCTTCAGGTACAGAAACAAATATTTTTCCATAATCCTTTGAAACCGCGGTCGGATAATCAGGAAAGTTCTTGAGTATGTTGTCTATTTGGCTCAGCAACTGTTTTTCAGTTTTTGTTTTTCCAAGAATGACGGTGGCCTTCTTAAAAGCTTCAAAAGCGAATTTAGTGAGGGTCAGATCAACAATACCATCATAATTATACTTAAATCCAGGTCTTAAACCATAAAGTTCAGGGGGCAACGTAGGGAAAATATGATATTTATGGTCTTTCCATCGGGCTGGATCAACTGCCTCTTTTCTTTGCATATAAGCCGTTAAAAATTGAACCGCCTCTTTAATAGGTTCATAAGCTCTATTCTTTAAGAAATCCTGATCTCCTGAATACAGATAGTGCCACCACAGTCCCTGTATCGCCCATGGGGTCTCACTTACCTCCCAACCCCAATCAGGAACCGGATAGGGATTCATAGTCATCTCTACCGGATACGCGGAATGTGGAATATACATACCAGGCAAGCCATAATAGTCTTTTGCCCATTTACGGCTCACAGGCACCAAAGCTTCAATAAGATTTACATAAGGCAGATTTTTTTCCAGGTGATTGCTTGAAAAAGTCATCCAGAAAGGCTGTTGCGTATTGTAATTCATATGATAATCGCCATGCCAGGCCGTACCAATATTGTTATAGCTCCAGTTGGCAAAAATGCCCGGGCAATTCACTCCATCTTTTGCCGCACAATTAAAGAAATATAGATTACGGTACCAAGTCTGTTCCAGAAAATGATCAGAAAGCAGTACGGAAGATTTGCTCCAATAGCTGTTCCAAGCTTTCACATTAGCCTCAAAAGCATTTGTCATGTCTTTTTTGGAAATGGTATTTCTTTCTTCCCCAGCAGAAACCGCAGCATCCAGTCCCTCCTCCAAAGAAATCGCCATAAGGAATTCCTTATTACTGGTAAACCCAGCTTCCAGAAGGCCCATTTCCTCTCTATTTCCATTCCAGTTCGTTCTTGACTTTTTAAGCAGTGAACCTTTGAGTTTTACTGCCAGTTTAAAGGCTTTATCTTTATGATCTTTAAGTGAAGGATTCTGTTCATTTGCAGGCAGTACCTGGCGGAAAGCGAGTATTCCTTGATCTAATTGCTCCAGACTTTGAGAAGCTGAAAATTCTTTAGGTGTGGATGGATCAGGCATGATTTTAACCCTGGTAAAAGGATGCTCCATGGATCTGCCCAAACTATCCGTATAGTCTATCCACAAGAGATCAGAGTTCATCTCTGTAAATATGTTCAGGAAAGTTTTCTGATGATCACTGGTTAAAAACTTCACTTTACACAAACCATTTGAAATGTCTAGCTCATGCCCCAGCATCGTCAATTTACGCCGGTCAAATCCAAGCAACACAGATCCGCATGGAAAAGGTCTGGGATAAGGCTTACTGTAATTTTCTGAGGCCATATGGTTATAAGCGGCATACCAGGGGTCATCTGTAAGATTTTTAAGCCCCACAGGTATCTGTTTTACCCGATCAAAAACCTCCTGGAATGTACCCAGTTTCTCTTTATTCTGTTCCGCAATCCTGATATCCCATACATTATTGTGCCCAAAATAAAGCACTACTGCATCTGGCCTGGTCGTGACAACTACACCCATACCCCCATTTCCGAGTAAGGCACCTTCAAAAAAATCTGGCGCAGGTTTATTATAAACTAGTGTATGTTTTTTGGCGGCTTCTACTCCCGGTAATTGTGCTGCAGCAGGTTGCGAAAAGATCAGGCAAACCATAAGGAAAGAGAATGAAAAGAAAAAAGAGGCAGGTTTCATACAATGATTTGGTTAATGTAATACAAGAATCAAAAATACTATTGGGGGTAAAAAAGAAAATAGTATATCCTGTGATTAGAATGGATTATACTGAGAAGCAACATACAAATAGAAGAAGCAGCTTTTTAATCGTCTATTCGTCGACGTGATTTTTTATCTTTACTAAAAATTCAATTGGGTGAAACCTGTGCAAGAAATTCTTATAGAGCAAACCATTACAGACTCATTTTTTATAGATCGGTTGGAAAATCGAGTTGTAAATACTGATTTTCCCAACAGGCTTAGTTATCATCGCATCATATTTGTAGAAGGTGGGACTGGAAGATTAACCGTGGATGATTCCTTTTTTGAAGTGAAGAACAGTGAGGTTTTTTTATTATCCAAAGGGCAAATCTATCAATTTGAAACACCTTCCGTTGTTTCTGGGTATATCGTTTCTTTTGGTGATTGTTTTTGGGAGAAGACACCCAGGAGTGCAAGTAATTGTAAAGCTGTACTATTTAATAATACAATCGCCAATCAACGTTTACTGCCAAATGATTCAGAAATGAATGAGCTCAGCCTTCTATTCACTACCCTACTCAATGAATATGAAATGCCTGCATATACTAATCAACAGGACGCAATGGCTGCTTACCTGAAAATTATCATGATCAAACTGGCTAATGTAAAAATGACAAATGAAGATACCTTTGACAGCCAGGATTATCTATTATACCGAAAATTCATGGATTTGCTCAGTGCTCAATACCAGAATTATCACGCAGTGAGCGACTATGCGAAAATGCTGAATATTACAGCCCGGCGACTGAGTGATCTTTGTAAACGATGCAGTAAAAAAAATGCAAAAGAGATGATCAATGGACAAATCATTGCAGAAGCAAAGAGGTCCCTGCAATTTAGTTCCAGTCCCGTAAAAGAAATTGCTTGCCAACTTAATTTCAATACACCAGAACAGTTTAGTCATTTCTTTAAAAAGAATACCAATATATCGCCCGCTGATTATCGCAATCAATTTATCAGTATTGGGCTTTAAACCAAAAAGGTCGAAAATTTTGACATGTCAAACGTAGTTATTGATATTCTCTGAAACTTTTAACGAGCATAACTTTGAATTGTATAAAACAATTTGAAATTATGTCAGTAAATCGTTTAAAAAAATTAGCCGGTATCACTATCCCGGACAGTAAAATTACAATACAGGCCACCGAACTTTTACTGGAATATGGTACTGAATTTATTTACAACCACTCCTTGCGTGTTTTTCTGTTTTCATCATTAAATGCTCAACGCAAGCATTTAACGCATGATGCGGAACTGTTATACGTGGCATCCGTATTTCATGACCTTGGTCTTGTGCCTCATTACAGTAGCTCAGATCTTAGATTTGAAGTCGACGGAGCCAACGCAGCCCGCGATTTCCTAAAGGGCCATGGCATTGCAAAAGATAAGATACAGTTGGTTTGGGATACAATTGCTTTGCATACAACTATTGGTATCGCAGAGCATAAAGAAAATGAGGTAGCATTAATGTACAGCGGAGTAGGATTAGACGTAATGGGTGAAGGTTATGAAAATTTAAGTGCACAACATAGGGAAGAAATTATAAAAGCTTTTCCTAGAAATGATTTCAAGAAAAAAATTATCCCCACATTTTTTGGAGGATTTGAGCATAAGACTGAAACCACTTTTGGCAATATTAAAGCCGATGTATGTGCCTTTATGCTCCCCAACTTTCACCGCAAAAATTTCTGTGACTGCATTTTACATTCCCCATGGTCAGAGTAGCTCTCAGGATCAACACTACAAGGTCTGTTAATTCGCTATTAAGGGTTTATTAATTTGTGGGAATATCTTTATTCAGGATTACTATAAATTTAAGAACCTAACCGAACAAATGATGAATGATTTTCGACAGTCAAAAATTACGATCTGTTCCTTTCTGATGCTGATCAGTTCACTTTCAGCTCTGGCTCAGCAGAAAGAATCAAGGAATATCGAATTACTTTTAAAACCCTATAATGTAACCTGGGATACCCCTGGTCCTACATCATTAGAATCTATGCCCATTGGCAACGGTGATGTAGGACTTAACGTATGGGCCGAACCCAGTGGAGACATCGTTTTTTTCACTGCAAAAACCGACGCCTGGAGTGAAGACAACAGAGGCTTATACGGTCTACTAAAATTGGGGGGTATGCGTCTTTCACTGAGTCCGTCTCCATTTAAACCAGGTGGACATTTCCTGCAGACACTTAAACTACATGAAGGCGAAATAGAAATTTCAGAAGGAAAAAAAGGTAAAGGAGCCATTATACGTATCTGGGTAGATGCAAATAACCCGGTGATCAGAGTTGAAGTAAAAAGTGATCATCCGGTTTCAGCAAAATTCACACTCGATAACTGGCGTACCACAAAGAATGAACGCATCGGTGCAGATGTCATCCTGAAAGACCAGATCAACCGTATTGCCTGGTATCATAGAAATGGAGAAAACAGCGATCCAGAGGTATTAAATCGCACATTCGGTGCTGTTATTAAGGGAACTGGAATGATTAGTAGCGGTTATTCTGTTTTAAAATCAACTCAACCGGCAACATTTCATCTTATTTCTATTTATCCTTTAACAGCAACAACAACAACCGGAGATAAATGGGTATCACAATCAAAAGATCAGGTTTCACGTCTTGAAAAACTCAGCCTGGCTCAAAGCTATAAAAAACACCAGCAATGGTGGGACCAATTTTGGAAGCGCAGCTGGATTTACATAAATGGAGACCAGGCAGCACAAGATATTACACATGGTTACATACTTCAGCGTTTTGTTACGGCTTGCGCCGGACGAGGTGGGTACCCCGTAAAATTTAACGGGTCAATCTTCAATGTAAATCACACTAAATTAAAACTTGATCAGGAAATAAAATCTGTAACTGCTGATTACAGGAAATGGGGCGGCCAGTATTGGTTTCAGAACACCCGTGCAATGTACTGGCCCAGGTTAATGGCTGGTGATTTTGATGTGATGATGCCATTTTTTAATATGTATATAGCAATGATTCCTGCAAATAAGGCTCAGATAAAAAAATATTACAACCATGATGGCGTCTATTTTGCAGAAACAGCTCCTTTTTGGGGAGGTTTAAGATATTGGGGGCCAGAGGTACAAGAGGATTGGACAGGACATTATTTTACGCCTGTCCTTGAATTGAGTATGATGATGCTGGATTATTACAAATACACTGAAGATCAAGAATTTGCAAGGGAAAAATTACTTCCGGTAGCAAAAGCGGGCATCATTTTCTTCGATCAGCATTTTAAAAGAGATGAAAGCGGAAAATTACTATTGGATCCGGTTAATTCGATAGAACAATTCTGGAAAGTGTACAATCCTGCACCAGACATTGCAGGTTTACATGCGTTACTTCAGCAATTGATTGATCTTCCGGATAACATTGCTGAACCTTCAATAAAAGCACCATGGAGAAGACTGCTGCAAGAACTGCCTGTACTTCCTGTTGGCGTAGATACTAAATCTGGAGACAGCATCCTTCTTCCATATTCCGGACAACAAACGGCTAAGCCAAGAAATCGTGAAAATCCGGAATTATACTCCATCTACCCTTTTCGGATCTATGGCCTTGGCAAACCAAACCTTAAACTGGCCATATCAACATTTAATGCCCGTAAAGAAAGATTTAAAGGTTGCTGGACGCAAGATCCCATACAGGCTGCTTTATTGGGCATAACCAGTGTAGCCAAAGAATACACTCAGTTTGCCTTCAATCTAAAAGATCCGGAATTGAAATTCCCTGCTTTCTGGTCTGCAGAAAATGATTACCAGCCTGATCAGGACAATGGTGGAAATGCAGAAAATGCACTACAGCTGATGTTAATGCAATGTGAAGGTGAAAAAATCATGCTGCTGCCCGCCTGGCCTAAAGAGTGGAGTGCAGACTTTAAATTAAATGCACCATTTAAAACAACAGTTCAAGGTAAGATTGTAAGGGGTAAACTAACAGATCTGGTTGTTACTCCTGCTGAACGAAAGAAAGACGTGATAGATATGTCTATTCAATAGACCTATAAAATTAAGGCCAATCAGTTTATCGACTGGCCTTAATTTATTTATTCAACCCCCCATTTTTTATTTGGTTTGGGCCCCATCTCCAATTCAAGCTTTCCACCTGCTACAAGTTGCTCATGAGTAAACCAAGGCGTGCTTAATACTTTACCATCCAATTTTGCACTCTGAATGTATTTATTAACTACAGAACAATGGTTGGCGATCATTTCAAAAGTGTTCCCATTGGGTAAATCGATAGCTACTCTTTCAAAAACAGGACTTCCAATGGTATAAACCGGCAGACCGGGCGTTACCGGGTAAAAACCCATGGAAGAAAAAACCACAAAAGCAGTCATCCCCCCACCATCTTCATCACCCGGAATACCAAATACATTGTCTTTAAACCAGGTATCTAGCAGAAAGCGGATTCTCTTCTGAGTTTTCCATGGCGAATCTGTAAAATTGTATAGGTATGGAATATGGAAACTCGGTTCGTTACCCATAGAAAACTGGCCTACAATCCCAGTTACGTCAGGGAATTTGGCCTGAAACTCATATTGACTCCGCCCAAGTGGCTCTCTGAACAACTGATCCAGTTTATTTTCAAAACCAGTTTTACCACCCAGTAAACCTATTAATCCATTTACATCCTGTTGTATCTGCCATAAATAAGTCCAGCCATTATTCTCATCATAATATTCTCTTCCCCCCATTCCCCCATCAAACTTAGGATCTATTTTAACCCAGTTGCCATTTTTATCTTTCGGCATGAACATCTGCTTCTCTGGGTCCCATAAGTTTCTATAATTCTGTCCTCTGGCATTAAACTTCACAAAATCCTCCTTCTTCCCCATGTCTTTAGCCAATTGACCCAATGCCCAATCGTCATAACTGTTCCCCAGGGTAACTGCCACTGCCTGGCGTTTTTCAAATTTGTCTACAGTGGGTACATATTCATTTTCTCCAATCGCCAAAGCAGGAAAAAATCCTTTATTGTGATAAAAATCATCCAACTCTGTCTTAGGTCCATTTCTCCAGGGCAGCATGGTTGCCTCATTCGCATTTTTAGCCAGACCTTCGTAGGCCTTGTTTAAATCAAAGTTTTTTAATCCTTTACGGTGCGCATCCAGGAAACTAATTGTAGAATGAAAACCATTCATACAAGCGTGGTCACCAAACAGTACCGGAAACGTAGGCATCCAGCCACTCTGTTCATACATGTTTACATAAGAACTTAACATATCCTCTTCCTGTGCAGGGTTTAAAATTACACGAAGCGGGTGATGGGCCAAATAAGTATCCCAGGCCCAGTCGTCAACATAAAATGGCCGGTTACTTTGGTGTATTTTATTATCAAAACCACTAAAATACTGTCCATCTTCAGAGATATCCACCATTCGCTCATAACATCTGTACAGAGCTGTATAAAAAGATCTTCTTTGTGCTTCAGTTCCCCCCGTTGAATGGATTTGATTGATCACTTTCGCCCAGGCCTCTTCGGCAACACCATATTGGGCATTAAAATCTATTTGTTTTAATTCATGATCATAATTCTTTTTAGCCTGTGCTGCACTTATATAAGAGATGGCATATTTAAATTCAATTTTACCATTAGAGTTTTTAGGAAAACTAATATAGGCCCTCGCATCTTTTCCTTCTACCTTAGATTGGCCTGACAGCTGATTATTTTGAACAGTACCTATTACACCATCTTCACTAAAAATACCATAGAGATATACCTTAATATTCCCATGATAAACTTCAACACCAGTTAGTTCCCTGGCAGAAATAAAATTAAATTCATTTTGACCGTCGTTATAGTTTCCAAAAAGCAAAGATTTATTACTCTTAGTGGGAAATTCAAATTTAAAGTATCCTGTTTTTTTTCCGGGAGTAAATTCCACCTTCACCTCATCATCTATAAGATAGGTACTGTAGTACCAGGGGCGATTAATCTCCAGGTCATAATCATAGGTCATATTCTTTTTCCAGCTTGACAGACTTCGCTCTTGCACAACTGGCTTCATTGAAAATACTTGTCCTAAACGGTGCGAAACAACGTTTAAAGGAAAGCTCGAAATCTGATCATCTTTATAATCCTTTCTTTGCGGAAACATTCGGATCATTTGATTAGGCAATTGAATAGTAGGACGGGTTGGTTCTAATAAATGACCAACATTACCAATCAACGGGTCTACATATTTCAGGTTCCCGGTGCCCTCATAAGATTTGGTCTGGGCAATGGTACCTGTTTGTATCCATAGTAGGGGAATGCACAAAACCAATTTTAGTTTTGGCACCATAACATTAGTTAACATCTTAAGCATACAGTGGTTTAATTTCTTGATTTTAATCCAAGTTAGATCCAGGTATTAATAAAAGCCTAACAAATGATTAACCGGTATCATTTAACCCAATTTCCGCAAAAAATTAAATCTGCTATTCTAATATTTCCTGAAAACTTTGTTTAAAGTCTTCTCCATAAATCGCTTTATAGGCTTTGCTAAAAGTTTCAAATTTTGTTTTTGCTAAAGAATGTTTTCCCAAATGTACAAGTGCTTTACAGTTGATCAACATTGCTTCTTCGTTTACCGGATCAAAATAAGCTATGTAATTAGACAGGCTGATCAAAAATTCCGGATCATCTGCAATTTTAATACGAGCTGCATAATGGAGATAGGTATCAATGATCTCATTGGAAATCTCCGATTTAAAACCATCCAGCCAGTCATATTCTACATTAGACAAAAAGCCGCCACGATGGATCAGATTCGTAAGTTCGTTGAGCCTGGCTTTGTCAATTTCCCGCTTACTGTTTACGATATTCAAATATTGATTGTAATCAATTTTAACCTGCTTAGGTTCAAAATCGATCTTCCAGTACCCGGTTGTTTTTGAAATCTGGCAGCCCTCTATTCTTTCCAGAATAATCTTTAGTTTGGCAATATTCACAGATCTGTTATTCCTGGCACTCTCCGCAGGTTTATCAAACCACAATATTTCTGTTAGCTTCTCAGAACTGATCCCCCTTCCCCATTTTATAGTATACAGCAGCACGACCAGGAAAAGCTCCCGTATCAAAGGAGAGAGAGATTTGGTAATATCTTCTCCATCTCTATCAAACAACTGCATATCTCCGAACAGAAAAATGGTGTTTTTTATTTCTGGCTTCGGTTGTTCCGTTTCAGAATCAGCTGCTTTATCCAGAATTAACGGAACTTCGGTTGGAAATGACGGCACAGCAGATCCAGTTGTAGCTGCTCCGGAACGGCGCTTATTTTGCCTGTAAAAAAAGAAAATGCCAATAAGGAATACCGGCACAAGCAATAATAAGTATTTGCTGGCTTTGAATGTATCCCCACCCTCTGCTAAGGCACTGGAAAAGACTTCTGGCGGACCGTATAGTGTAAAAATCTTAACAGTTGTTTGGTTCCTTTTTTCATCCCGCAGTAACGTCACAGCAACGTATTTTTGACTTGCGGGGCAATAAAACAAGTCTGCAAAAGAATTGATGTCATGAAAAGCATAAGGTATCCGATTACCCACCAGTTTATAAACAGGCGTATTTAAAGACCCCTGTATTAATTGCAGATAGGAATTATACTTATCATTTGGAAAGGTGAGCGCATAGTAGTTGTTGTTTTTTTCGCTAACCACCATCGAGTTTGCAAAAGCAAAATCTTCGTTTTTAGGTTTGATTTCAAAAATCTTCCTAAAAGTTCCCTGCTTAACATCGTAAAAATTAAAGTCGTAGATATTTTTGGGATTTAAGATTTGTTCACCTGTTGCGCTTCCATACCCTCCAAGGATATAGGCGCCATCTTTTACTGCACCAAGTGCAGATAAATAACGTGGGGTAAAATTCCCTTTAGCCTGCACAAGTGACCATTTCTTGTCTGGAAAATGATAACGGTTTACACTATGACTATAGTGATACTGTCCATAACCACCAATCATATATATAGAACTGTCCAGAGCTGAATAAAACTTGTTGGAATGCCAGAACAGTGTGATGACATCGGGATTTATATATTTCTTATCCCATTTCCCACTACTAAAGTTAAAATTAGCAACCAACTTCTGGTCCATATAAAAATTGAACAACTGCCCCGTACTAGCATCAAAAATAGATTGGTTTCCAGCAAGTAGCCCTTGTTTTCCGGAGTTGTATGGATGATAAGTAGATTGGTGGGAAACTAGATTATAACTGACCAGCGAATCTTCAGCAACCACATACAGTTCCTCTTTATTTGGATTAAAAGCAACGCTTGCTGGCCCCTTCACTACAAAATCTTTCACCATCTCCCAGTCGTAATGCAGTTTTTTGACCCAGATTGGATTGAAAACACTCGCATCTTTTCCCTTGATCTTTTCCTGGGCTTTATTTCCTGATTTCTCGTTCAATGGCCAGTAATAACTCAAATGTTGATCTTCGCTGATCTTAACCTCCCTGATTTTCATTGGAGGTACATCTTTTATTTTGAAATATTTGTAGTTATTTGCTCCCAAAAGAATCCTGTAGCAATTGTTCTCCAACTTCAATTTTTGCCGGTAAGTTCTCCCATCTGCCAGCAGGATAAGCTGCTGACGTTCAGCATCAAATTGAAATTTTAAATTATACCAGTTTTTATACAGTTTATTAATGTTAATATCAAAGGCAATATCAGACACTTTATCGCCAATAATCAATTTGAAGTGTTTGTTTTCCAGAAACCGCATATCATATACCAGATCAATATTACGTTCGTTGTTATCAATCAGGCGGAAAACATAACCAAAGTAATCTGCATAACCTGGCATAAAAGAAAGATCAAACGACAATTCAAAACTACGATCCAAGCAGATGGGCTGCTCTGCACTAAGATCCAAACTCGTCCTTTTGTCCTGCACCACTTCATGGCCAGCAAAACCTAATCCATAAGATTGGCAATACCCCGCCAAGGAAGCTAACTGTAAAAACAAAAAACAAGCAGCGTAAAACTTTAATTTCATAGTCGTTTGAAGAAGGACATCTGGTCACAGGAACACCAAAGATAATAGAATATGTAACTTTTAATAGGATTTTCTGTTCACAGTAAATCCTATTAAAATTAAAGAAGATGAACGTATAAAGCGCTATCTGTAGCGCTACAGGCCTATATATCTC
>NZ_QAIL01000125.1 GCF_003061025.1 Pedobacter sp. HMWF019
TAACACGTGGGAGAGTAGGTCGGTGCCAAATCTTAAAGAAAGCCTGTAGTTAACACTACAGGCTTTTCTTGTTTATAAGCTTTTTGGGTGGATAAGATTAACTGCTTATATTTAAATTTTCAGGCAGGCTTGATTCTTTTTTATTCTGATTATCTGTGCTTAACCCTGTTTTTTTTAAAATTTGACTAGCCTAAGCAGGGAACGTAATTTGGAATGAATAATAAAATGATGTATGTCAGATTTTATGCGATTTTTTTGGTTATCTTTGCAATTAATTTAAACACACAAAACAATGAGTTTTTTCGCAGAGAAAAGAAGAGAAGTGATGCTCCATATTGAAGGCTATATGCTGGATGTAATGCATACCTATCTTAAACCAATTGATACGAATTGGCAGCCATCTGATTTTTTACCAGACTCTACGAGTGACACATTCTTTCAAGATATAAAATCCTTAAGAGAAAATGCAAAAGATCTTTCCTATGATCTTGTAGCTGTTCTTATTGGTGATACCATTACAGAGGAGGCTTTGCCTACTTACGAATCCTGGTTGACTATGGTTGAAGGGGTGAATAAGAGTGAACATGGGGGTTGGATGAAATGGACACGCCATTGGACCGCAGAAGAGAACCGTCATGGGGATCTTTTAAATAAATACCTTTATTTGTCTGGTCGGGTGGATATGAGACAAATGGAAATTTCTACTCAGTATCTGATTGCAGATGGCTTTGACATCGGTACAGGACATGATCCATACAGAAACTTTATTTATACCAGTTTTCAGGAATTGGCTACAAATATATCTCACAGAAGAGTAGCTTCCCTCGCTAAAAAGGATGGTGATGCCTTGTTGTCTAAAATGTGTGGTGTAATTGCATCTGACGAAGCGAGACATGCAAAAGCCTATAAAGATTTTATGAGCAAAATATTTGAGGTGGATCAGAATGAAGCGATGATTGCCTTTGAAGATATGATGCGCAAGAAGATTGTAATGCCTGCTCACTTCCTGAGAGAGATGGGTTTGAAAATCGGACAGACTTTTGGCCATTTTACAGATGCAGCTCAACGTTTAGGCGTATATACTGCTATTGATTATGTGGAAATTATGCAACAGCTTATTGAAGAATGGAAGCTGGAAGGTATGCGTGATCTGAACGAAGCAGGTGAAAAAGCACGTGATTATATCATGGCTTTACCAAATAGATTATTACGTATTGCAGAAAGAATGAAGAATCCAACAATGGATTATAAATTTAGCTGGATACACTCTTAATAG
>NZ_QAIL01000126.1 GCF_003061025.1 Pedobacter sp. HMWF019
CAATCTCATATTCCGGATAATTCGTTACAAATCTTCTCACCACATGTGAGCCTATGAAACCTGCACCGCCAGTAATTAAAATCTTCTTATGTAAACTCATATTATTTTAAAAGTTTTAACAGATAAGCGCCATAGCCACTTTTAACTAATGGCTGTGCAATAGTTTTCAATTGATCCTTATCGATAAAGCCCATTCGGTAAGCCACTTCTTCAATACAACCAATTTTCAATCCCTGGCGCTCTTCTATCACTTGGACAAACTGCCCTGCTTGCATTAATGAAGCAAAAGTTCCTGTATCTAACCAGGCCGTTCCTCTGCTCAGTACACCAACTTTCAATTTTCCCTGATCCAGATAAACTTTATTGACATCTGTAATCTCATATTCACCACGGGGAGAGGGTTTAATGTTTCTGGCAATTTCAACCACACTATTATCGTAGAAATACAATCCTGGTACTGCATAGTCAGATTTAGGAGAATCAGGCTTCTCTTCAATGGAAACTGCATTATTCTGTTTGTCAAATTCAACTACGCCATAACGCTCCGGATCAGATACTTTATAGGCAAATACCACTCCCCCATTAGGATCGGAACTACCTTGAAGTAACCTGGCCATTCCATCACCATAAAAAATATTATCTCCAAGTATCAGGGCAACTTTATCCTGCCCGATGAAATCGGAGCCAATAACGAATGCTTGAGCCAATCCATTTGGAACTTCCTGAACTGCATAAGAAAACTTACAGCCTAAAGTACTCCCGTCACCAAGTAATCTTTCAAAATTAGGCAAATCATGGGGTGTGGATATAATTAGAATTTCATTAATTCCCGCCAACATTAAGGTTGATAGTGAATAATAGATCATTGGTTTATCATAAACAGGCATCATTTGCTTGCTCATCACCAAAGTTAGAGGGTGAAGTCTTGTACCACTTCCACCGGCTAGGATTATTCCCTTCAAAATTGTAAATTTTAGATTATATATTAAGATTATTTAGACGCCAATTGATCATTAACTGTATCCAATTCCTCAAACTTAGAGTTCTTGCTTTTAAATTCAGGAACAATAGTTTTCATTTGCAAAACAACATTCCGGTTATCATTAGTTCCCGCATGCGCAAGCAAGGTATAAATCTGGCTCTCAATTTCATTGAAAACATATTCTCTAACCCGGCCAATCATGATTTTCTCATGGTGCGTAGGCATGGTATTCTCGTTGTCGTTTAGCAACTCTTCAAATAATTTCTCTCCAGGTCTTAAACCAGAATAGGAAATTTTAATATCCTCGTTAGGCACCAATCCGGCAAGCCGGATCATTTTCTTAGCTAATTCTACAATTTTCACAGATTTGCCCATGTCAAAAACAAAGATCTCTCCACCTTTCCCCATACAGCCCGCCTCTAACACCAGACGGCAAGCCTCAGGAATCGTCATAAAATATCTTGTGATCTCTGGATGTGTCACCGTAACCGGACCACCTTTTTCAATCTGTTGCTTGAATCTTGGGATCACAGAACCATTCGAGCCGAGTACATTTCCAAAACGGGTCGTGATAAATTTCGTAATCGGCTTAACATGCAGGTCATTGATATAACTCAATCCATTTTGGAAGATCACATCGGAACTGTTCAGAGAATTATTCAGTGACTGTACATAAATCTCTGCAATTCTTTTAGATGCTCCCATAATGTTGGTTGGGTTAACCGCCTTATCTGTAGAGATCATTACGAATTTCTGTATACCATACTTTACAGAGAGATCCGCTATCGTTTTAGTCCCTAAAACATTCGTTTTTATCGCTTCAGCAGGATTATCCTCCATCATAGGTACATGCTTATAGGCAGCAGCATGATAGACGTATTGAGGCTTAAAAAAGTTAAACATGAAATCCATTCTCTGCTTATCCTTTACATCACCTATAAAAGCATGGAAATTGGAGTTGTTATGCTTTTCTTCCAGTTCAAGGTACAATTCATGCAATGCAGTTTCACTCTGATCACACATAATAATCAAGCCGGTTTCAAACTTCAACAACTGCCGTACAATTTCACTCCCAATTGAGCCTGCGGCCCCAGTAATCAATATTCGTTTCCCCTTTAGCTCCTTCTGGATACCATCTGTATCAATTTGAATGGTTTTTCTATTTAAAAGATCCTCTATATTGATATTCTGAATTTGAGCAGTACTTACTTCTCCCCTCGCCCACACTTCGGGAGGAGGGATATTCAAAATTTTTACATTATTTTCCAAACAAGTATCTACCACCTGTTCTTTACGCTCAGCAGGAATCGTATAACTTGCAAAAATAACTTCATCCACTTCATGTTTTAAGATCAAATCCTCTAGGTGTGCCGCATTCAATATCCTTATACCATCTATGGTTTTTCCAACTTTTCTAAAATCATCATCTACAAAAGCAATGATGTTCTTATTTACCTTATTATCATGATCAAAAGTACGTTTAGTAGCCAAGCCAGCTTCACCGGCACCATAAATTATAATCCTGATTTTATCTAAACTTGCATTTTTGATGTACATAAAAAAGTACTTGACCATGACCCGATAGGTGATCAGGAAAAGAAAACTAAACAAAGAATAAGTAATAACGGTTACATTACTTAAAAAAGGAGGTGCACCAAAGGCAATAAAAGCGGCATTGGTAAAGAAAAGAATGAAAGTACTGGCCAATACCGAAAACAAAATACGAAAAGAATCCTGGGCAGAAGTATATCTGACAATCCCGGCATAGGTCTTAATATTCACAAACACCAGTCCATTGACTACAACAACAGCCACCATAGATTTATAAAAGGCCAGGATGTTGATATCTTCAATGATAAAATTGTGCTTCAATACCTTGGCTAAAGTCATAGCAAAAATACTTAGGCAAATATCTATGGCAAAGATAATCCAGCGAGGTACAATTTCGAGTTTAGAAAACATGTCTAATTTTATTCAATATGCCAAACATATCAATAATTGAACCAAAATCCTTTACAGCAAAGGTACAGATATAAATTCAGGACTAATTGAGTGAAGAAGAAGTATAAAAAATATTGAACAACAACAAGTTAACACATCTTATAACTTAATAAATAGCTTTATTCTCAAAGCACCTTAATTTTTCTATACGGTTGAACCCTTAAGCATGAGCTTTGGTTTCATTATGATATAAATAAAAACCAACGGCGTTAGGATTATTGCCACCAATTTAAAGAAACTAAAACTGGAAAATATGACTAATGCAACTATAGCCAACTGCAAAATCGCATAAACTAAAGAGACCAGAAGATGTGGTATTTTCTGATCATTAGCCAAAATTTGATAAAAATGTAATCTGTGCGCATCAAAGATATTCTGTTTTAAGTGTAGTCTATGAAGAATCGTTAATACAGCATCCACCCCATAAACGGCTAAAAACAAGACATAAGAATAGTTTTCTGTTTTCAGAATCAATTTGGCCAACAGCAAAATAACCCAAAAGGCTATAGTAACACTTCCAACGTCCCCGGCAAAACACCTTGCCATCTTTCTGAAATTGAAATAAAGAAATACTAAACAGGAGATCATAGGCAACCAAATCATATCAGCTTCAATAAAAGAATACTGATGTAAGTTAACATACTGCAAGCCACCCAAAACTACTAGACTATACATCCCGGTAATCCCATTTATTCCATCCATAAAGTTATAAGCATTAATTATGCCTATAGTAACAATGTAGAGGCAAATCACACCCCACCACGGAATAGTCGAAAATAAGTTGAGAAAGTAAAAAAGCAGGCTGACCGCTATTAAATGAAATATGATCCGGATCCGGCTTGACAAAGTCATTCTGTCGTCTAAAAAACTTATCGCTCCTATAATAGTAGCCCCCAAAACAGGTAACCAATAATTCTGGTGCATCACCCCAGCAATGATAATCGCGATAAGAAAGATCACTCCCCCTCCCCTAATCGTTACAACTGTATGCGAACTCCTCTCATTAGGCTTGTCGATAATATTCAGTTTATCTGCTATAATAAAA
>NZ_QAIL01000127.1 GCF_003061025.1 Pedobacter sp. HMWF019
GATTATTTATCATCGTTTATGTCTGTAGTGTTATATTGATGTTAAATTTCAAGATTATGAGCCATCTGATATCATTTTACTATACTTGCACTCAATAAAAATAAAACAGGAATCTCAATACTATTGATGAAGTTTTCTGTTACCAAAATAAGAGAAACCAAAAACAATGAAGAATAAAGCTATTTTTTTAGACCGAGATGGAGTCTTAAACCACGAAAGAAACGATTATATCTGCAGAGTTGAAGACTTTGAAGTTCTGGAATACCAAATCCCACCACTAAAGAAATTACATGACGAAGGTTATCTTTTAATCATCATTACCAACCAGGGAGGAATAGCCTTATCCAGATATACTGAAGAAACCCTTGCAGAAATGCATAGAATATTGTTCGAAAAATTTGAGGAAAAAGGGGCTAAGATAACCCATGCTTATTATTGCCCGCATCATCCAACTATTACCGGCGATTGTGATTGCAGAAAGCCAAAATCAGGGATGTTACTTGAAGCTATTGCAACTTATCATATAGATCCTGCATTATCTGTAATGATAGGGGATAAACCAAGAGATGTTGAAGCTGCAAGTGGGGCAGGAGTGAAGGGCATTTTAATTGAGCCTGATGAACAAATCAGTTATGAGAAAGTAAAAGAAGTTCTGGCTTCTTAAATAATCAACAAAAAAAGAGAGGGGACCAATAATGATCCCCCCTCTTTTTTTGTTGATTATTTAGCTGCTTTCGCTGCTTTATCGTGATCTGCAAGGAACTGAGCCAGACCTGAATCGGTTAAAGGGTGTTTTAACAGAGCTATTATTGCACTCAATGGTGCTGTAATAACATCTGCACCCAATTTGGCACAATTTACAATGTGCAATGGTCCGCGGATAGAAGCTGCTAAAATTTCAGTAGGGTACTGATAGTTATCAAAAATTGTTCTGATGTCTTCAATAAGATTTAAACCATCTGTAGAAATATCATCTAAACGACCTAAGAAAGGAGATACATAACTTGCTCCAGCTTTAGCAGCTAATAATGCCTGTCCAGCTGAGAAAATCAATGTACAATTTGTTCTGATTCCTTTTGAGGTTAAGTATTTAATTGCTTTTACACCGTCTTTGATCATAGGGATTTTAACCACAATTTTCGGATCTAGTTTAGCTAATGCTTCACCTTCTTTGATCATTTCCTCATAAGTGGTCGATATGACTTCTGCACTCACATTATTATCTACAATAGCACAGATTGCTTTATAATGCTTAATTACGTTTTCATCACCAGTAATTCCTTCTTTAGCCATTAGGCTAGGGTTGGTGGTTACTCCATCTAAAACACCCAGATCCTGGGCTTCTTTAATCTGTTCAAGATTAGCTGTATCAATGAAAAATTTCATATTATATAAATTAAAAAATACTTAAATTAATAATCAGATTTATTAAGTGCTAAATTAGGCAATTAGTTTGCCAGAACAAGATAAACTTGTCATTAATAATTCAGTTTTAATAAT
>NZ_QAIL01000128.1 GCF_003061025.1 Pedobacter sp. HMWF019
TTTGATAAGATTTTGACCAACAAATAATGTTGAAAAAGTGTTATTTTGCAAGTGTTGATTATATTTGTTGTTTATCAAAACTAAAACATTTTAATGGTAAAAAAGAAAATAGGAAACCTTTCTACATACCTATCCGAATTGGCTGTACATGGTATACAGGAAAAAAAAGGGAATGACATCGTACGTCTTGATTTAAGAAACCTCAACAGCTCCGTTTCAGATTATTTTATCATATGTAATGCAGATTCTTCTACTCAGGTCAAGGCAATTGCCGACAGTGTAGAAAAGGAAATCTATACAAACACCCAAACCGACCCATGGCGTAAAGAAGGGTTCGAGAATGCAGAATGGATCATTCTGGATTATTTCGACATCGTAGTTCATATCTTTAAAACAGAGAAAAGAGATTTCTTTGGGATTGAAGATCTATGGGGCGATGCACAGTCTACTTCTTATCAAAGCGCCTAATTTTAATTAAAACATTTTGAATCCATGATGAAAGAGAAAGAAAATACAAAACCCAAGTTGATTAAAAGGATACCCAATATTCCAAAAAAACCTCAAAAGGGTTCCAAGTTTAACATCTTTTGGGTTTATGCTGCTATAATTCTGGGATTGATCTTACTTCAATTCCTGTTTAACACAGATACCAGCAAGCCAGTCCCTTACCAAACCTTTGAAAGCGAAATGCTGAAACCAGGTGATGTAGAAAAAATTGTCGCTTACAAATACGAGGACCTGGTCAGGGCAGATGTTTTTATCAAAAAAGACCGTGTTAAAGAAAGTAAATATGATCAGTACCGTACCAAGAATAACTTTGGTGCTGCCGAAGGTCCAACGGTATATTTTACTGCCGGCTCAATGGACGGACTGGATGCCCAGCTTAAAGAATCTCAAAAAGATATCCCTGAAAACCAGCGTATCCTTGCAGTGAAAGAAACCAGACAAAGTACCTTCAATTCCTGGTTCTTTACCGTAATCATTCCTGTGCTCTTATTCATTGGTTTCTGGATCTTCATCATGCGCCGTATGGGTGGTGGTGCCGGCGGCGGCGGCGGTCAGATCTTCAATATTGGAAAATCTAAAGCGACCCTTTTTGATAAAGAAAGCCAGGTCAACGTCACATTTAACGATGTTGCCGGCCTGGAAGAAGCTAAACAGGAAGTAATGGAAATCGTTGATTTCCTTAAAAATCCAAAAAAATACTCTAATCTGGGTGGTAAGATACCAAAAGGGGCTCTATTGGTTGGTTCTCCGGGAACAGGTAAAACCTTATTGGCTAAAGCCGTTGCAGGTGAGGCGCAAGTACCTTTCTTCTCTCTGTCTGGTTCAGACTTTGTGGAAATGTTTGTTGGTGTTGGTGCTTCCCGTGTACGTGATTTATTTAAACAAGCCAAAGATAAAGCACCTTGTATCATCTTTATTGATGAGGTAGATGCAATTGGTCGTGCAAGGGGCAAAAATAGCATGATGGGTGGAAATGATGAACGTGAGAACACATTAAACCAGCTGTTGGTGGAAATGGATGGATTTGGCACAGATTCAGGTATCATTATCCTTGCAGCCACTAACCGTCCGGATGTTTTAGATTCTGCCTTGCTTAGACCAGGAAGGTTTGACAGACAGATCTCTATAGATAAACCCGATTTGGTTGGCCGTGAGCAGATTTTCAAAGTGCATTTAAAGCCAATTAAAACTTCAGAAGAAGTAGATGCAAAAAAACTTTCGGCACAAACACCTGGCTTTGCCGGAGCAGAAATTGCCAATGTTTGTAACGAGGCTGCTTTAATTGCTGCCAGACGTAACAAAACTAAAGTAGACATGCAAGACTTCCAGGATGCCATTGACCGCGTTATCGGTGGTCTTGAGAAGAAAAACAAGATCATCTCTCCTGAAGAAAAGAAAATTGTGGCTTATCATGAGGCCGGGCACGCTATTGCAGGATGGTTTCTGGAACATGCAGACCCATTGGTTAAAGTATCCATTGTTCCTCGTGGTATCGCAGCGCTTGGTTATGCTCAATATCTGCCAAAAGAACAGTTCCTTTATACAACAGAACAATTAACGGATGGTATGTGTATGACCATGGGTGGAAGGGTTGCCGAAGACATCGTATTTGGTAAAATCTCTACCGGCGCCCAGAATGATCTGGAACGGATCACCAAGCTTTCCTATGCAATGGTAACCATTTATGGTATGAATGCTGTTGTTGGAAATGTATCTTTTCACGATCCTCAAACAGAATATAACTTCAACAAGCCTTATTCCGAAAAGACATCAGAAATCATTGATAATGAGGTTCGAATCCTGATTGCAGGAGTATATGACAGAACCAAACAATTGCTGATTGAAAAAAGAGATGGCTTAGAGAAACTGGCTCAGAAATTACTGGAAAAAGAGATTTTATTCCAAGCAGATCTAGAAGAAATCTTGGGTAAACGTCCATTTGATAACCGCACCACTTACGACGAATTCGTTAATGGAACCGGAGATCAGACACCTGCTGCCAAAGGTTTGGTACATGATGGTGTTGGCGAAACCACTGATCCTTCTGCAACAGCAAAAACTGTACAGCAAGAAGAGAATAACTAATTTATGGTAAGCTGCCGTTCTGAAACGGACGGCAGCAAATCAAAAACCTATGCAAGAAAACATCTCTTCAAAAGAGTTAATGCTAAAGAAAATCAGGAAAGCACTCCTTGAAAAGAGAGATCATCCTTATCCAAATTTAGAAGAAACTCCACTCTATAAAAAAGAGGAAGAACTCCTGGAAGTTCAATTTGCCGAGCAGCTTACCGCTGTATCCGGCCATTTTATTTTCTGTGAAAATGGGATGGATTTTATTGAAAATATCCTGGATCTTGCAGATAAATTTAACTGGAGAAAGATCTATTGCTGGGAACCTGAATTACAAGAATTATTAACACAATTTGAATTTCCTTTTTATAAGACCGATAAGGATTTTGAAATGGCCGAAGTAGGCCTGACACTTTGCGAAGCTTTGATTGCCAGAAATGGCTCTATAATGGTTTCCAATCAAAATGCTGCGGGAAGAAGGCTCAGCATATTTCCTCATCACCATATTGTGATCGCCAGAACTGGTCAGCTGGTTGCAGATCTTAAAGATGCCTTTGCACTGATTAAGAGTAAATATGGGGCTCAGATTCCATCTATGATCAGTACAATCACCGGCCCAAGCCGCACAGCAGACATCGAAAAAACACTGGTCCTGGGTGCCCACGGCCCTAAAGAGCTGTTTGTTTTTTTGATTGACGAATTCAATTAAAATTTGTAGTTTAAGTAATTAATCCTATTTTTATACTGTATACCTAAACGGTATACGGTATGAGATGAGTAATATTGAGATGAATTTGTATTCCGTAATTGTAGGCACAGGAAGTTTTATTCCTGATCATATTGTATCAGGAGATGCCTTTTTGGACTCCACTTTTTATGAAAATGGTCTTATCCTGGACAAAGGAAATGCAGAAATTATCTCCAAATTTTCGGAAATCACAGAGATCAACGAAAGACGTTATGCCGACCCTGCACAAGTAAGCAGCAACATTGCAACGATAGCTGCCCAAAGAGCAATAGATGATGCTTCTATAGATAAAGAAAGCCTGGATTACATCATATTCTGTCATAATTTTGGCGATATTAAACCCAACAGCAACCGCATAGACATGCTTCCTGCACTTGCTGCAAAAGTTAAGCAGGCCCTGGATATTAAAAATCCGGATTGCGTAGCCTACGATTTGATTTTTGGCTGTCCTGGTTGGGTACAAGGCTCCATCCAGGCGAATGCGCTGATCAAAAGTGGAGATGCCAAAAGAGTGATGGTCATTGGTGCAGAAACCCTTTCCAGGATCATTGATGCACACGACAGAGACAGCATGATCTTCTCTGATGGTGCTGGCGCAGTCATTTATGAAGCCACATCTTCTTCGGAACCTACTGGTCTCATTTCGCATAAGACACAAACCTATGCTGTAGACTATGGCTCATTACTGGTGATGGGAAGAAGCCATAATCCCGACGCCTGCAATGAAAATGCTTATCTGAAAATGAATGGCAGAAAACTTTATGAATTCGCTGTAACTTATGTTCCACAAGTGATTAAAACAGCCATTGATAAAGCTGGGATCGACATTCTGGACATTAATATCGTATTTATTCACCAGGCTAATGGTAAAATGGACAATGCCATTATGAAACGTCTGTTTAAACTATATAATCAGGATAAAGTTCCCGAAAACCTGGTGCCAATGACGATCTCCTGGCTGGGCAACAGTTCGGTAGCGACAATTCCGACACTTTTAGATCTGGTTGCAAAAGGTTTGGTCAAAGATTACGAGATTAAGAAAGGTCAATATGCTGTATTTGCATCTGTTGGCGCAGGAATGCATATCAATGCTTTTATCTATCGTTTTTAGTTTCCAGTTCGCTTTAAGCCCTGTTTAGCCTGCAACTCTATACTACTTTCATATTCATGGTCTTTCATTGAAATGGCAGTATTATAGCAAGCTTTGGCTTTAGCAGAATTGTGCTTTTTCTCGTAGATCTTTCCCATAAGTAAGGCAGAATTGGCTGCGAAATAATATTTTAAACCCTTTCCGGAATTGATTGCATTTTGATAATCAGTAAGTGCCTCGTCATCTTTACCCAATTCATCATTGACTCTTCCTTTACGGTAGTAAAACTCCGTTTTATTCTTTGCTGTCATATTGTCTGTCTTAACAAGTAAAAGAACATCTAGCGCTTTCGTTAAATACCCTCCATCAAAAAGAAGTCGGGCCTTAAGCAATTCTGGTGTGGGAGCAGGGGCCGCAGCTTCATTAAGCGCCTGCTTGTCTTTCTCCATATAAGTATAGCCCGAACTTTTAACTTTAGATGTAAAGCCAGAATAAGCCCCCGTATCGCCCTTTAGCAAAGAAAGCCAGGCTAAGTGAAGGTTTGCGTCTTTAATGTAATTAACGCCCTTATTTTGCTGCAGAAATTTATTGAAATACGTTCCTGCCGAGTAATCCAGCCCATTGAGCTTTGCAGTTCCCATAAGCAGTTCAAGGTAAGGAAAGGAAGAATATACAGCTCCGGAAGGCCGGCCGGCAAGAATCTCTATTGCTTGATCATTATGCCCATTTCTGATACATACATAGGCCTGAAGGTAAGATTTAAGCAAACTGGTATCACTGATCTTTTCCGTATATTTCATCGTCCTGCTGTAAGCCTCGGGGCTATGGGCAATATCGCTCAACACGTAAGCGTAGTAAAAGACAACCTCCTCATAAAAGGGTTCATAGGTGGTTTTAGGAAGCTGCTCTGCAAGTTTATCAAGCATAGAAATCCCTGTATTCAGATTTCCTTTTACACCAAAAGTAGATAGCGTACTTTTTAGCATTCCATCCGGCAGGTTTCCCAAAAAAGCATTAATTAAACCTAAACCTTTCTGGTTCAACTGAAAAGCCGGAAATTTTTTGCTGTTGTCAGCAAGGAAGGAATTCGCCCTTTTTATCTCTCTCGCCGCGGTAAAATATTCACCAAATTTCCCTCTCAATAACGCCCATTGCAAATTGATTTCTGCTTGTGCATAGAGGTAATAGGGCGAGTTTCTATCCTTATCGTCTTCAATTTTATCCAGCCTGTCTGATTTATAATCTTTAAGACGGTCAAACTCCGACTTACTTTCCGTAGTGATCAGGTAAAAATAATCGATGTAATTTTCCAGTAATGGAACAATGGAATTATCTGGATGTACCGCTTTCTCCGCGGCAATGAGTTGCCTTGCTACACTTAATTTAAGGTCAAATATATTTTTATACGCTTTTAAGCAATTGGCATTAAAATCAAAGTTAGAAAAGCCTTTTAACGGAAAAAGCAAAACAAAAGCCAGGAACAAACAAACGGGTAACCCCTTCTTATACATAGACAAATCGTGTTAAAATACAATAACAGTTAACGCCAGTAATCTGCATTATGTTTCATCTGTTATTTTATTATTTTCCCAAACAACCCAAAATTTAGGCCAAAAAAAAACGGCCAGATAAACATCTGACCGTTTTGTATTCTTTCTAAAACCGCTTATTGTTGTTCTGCCAGTTCATGAGTCAAAGCCTCATCTACCAGAATTCTTCCACAGTGCTCGCAAACAATAATTTTCTTGCGTTGACGAATATCCAGCTGACGCTGAGGTGGAATCTGGTTAAAGCAACCTGAACAAGAATCTCTGTCAATAGTCACTACCGCCAAACCATTATTCGCATTGCCTCTCAATCTCTTGTAAGCGATCAGCAAACGGTCTTCAATTTGAGTTTCTGCTTTTTCAGATTTTTTGGTTAAAGCCTGCTCTTCTTTTTCAGTTTCTGCAGTAATGGTTTCCAGCTCTCCCTTTTTGATATCCAGATCTTTTCTTCTGGATTCGAGGTCAGCAAGCGCTTTTTCGTAAACTTCCGTTTTTTGTGCGATCTCAAATCCATGTTCGCGGATTTTTTTCTCACATACCTGTATTTCTAAAGACTGGATCTCCACTTCTTTAGTCAAAGCATCGTATTCACGATTATTTTTAACATCCTTTAACTGCGTTTCATATTTCTTGATCAGGTTTTGTGCTTCCTTGATCATATTTTTACGCGTTACAATAGCATCTTCAGTATCATCCAGTTCGCCTTTAAACTTCTGAATACGGGTCTCCAATCCGGCAACCTCATCCTCTAAATCAGCAACCTCCATTGGTAATTCACCACGAATCTGGCGTATTTTATCAATTTTAGTATGAAGGGTTTGTAATTCGTATAAAGCTTTTAGCTTCTGCTCTACAGTTTGTTCCATTAAATGAAATAATTTATGGGTATAATTATATTTAACTAATTATCAATGATTTAACAGCCTCTCAGCCTTTACAAGATGTCAAATTACGGCCGGCATCCTTGCTTTAAAAAAGCCGCCGTTCTTGATGATCTGTTGCTAAAGCTTGCAAAGATAAGTATTATTTTTGCTTTCGTCTATACAATTTGCTATTAATCTGCGATTTGACTATTGTCTTAAAATCTTCCCGCTATCCGCTGTTCCTAAATCTTTTACAGATCTTCCGGAAAAGACTAAAAGAAATACTGAACCGGATTGGTACAGTGTTCTGCCAAACGAACAGGAAATTCAGGAAACTTTTCCGAAATAATATCCTGCAGCAGATTAGAAGTAAACTGTTCACTTTCAAAATGCCCGATATCAGCAATCATCAATTTCTTGTCCGCGTCAAAAAATTCGTGGTATTTGAAATCTCCGGTAATGAACACATCCGCATTCGCTGCGATGGCATCTCCCAGTAAAAAGCTACCGGCACCACCACATACGGCTACTCTTCTGATCTTTTTTGGCAAGGGTCTGGTATGCCGGATCACCTTTACATTCATGCTGTATTTAAGGTAATTCAAAAAATCATCTGCCTCCATCCCTTCTTCCAGCCAGCCTACCATACCCGCACCAACGTTTTCCAGTTTATTTTCCAGCGGATAAATATCGTAAGCCACCTCTTCATAAGGATGGTTCTCCAGCAGGGCGACCAATACCTTACGTTCATCCTGGGCTCTGAAGATCGTTTCTATCCGGACTTCATGCTCCTGATGCTGAACGCCTCTTTCTCCAACAAAAGGATTGGTATCCTGGCTTCCCTTAAATGTACCATAACCCTCTGCATTAAAACTACATTCACTGTAATTCGCAATTTGACCTGCACCAGCATGAAAAAGCGCAGCGCGTACCTGCAGTGCCTTTGCTGACGGGCAAAAAGTAACCAGTTTCCTCAAAAGATTGGTTTTAGGGCGGAGTATTCTGGGATTTTTCAAGTTCAACCTTTTACAAATCTCTCCGCTCACTCCATTGTGCACATGGTCAAGATTGGTATGGATGGCATATAGGGCTATGTTATGCTTAATCGCCTTAATCACCACCCGTTCAATATAGTTTTTTCCGTTTAATTTTTTCAGACCCTTAAATACAATAGGGTGATGAGTAATGATCAGATTGCAGTTGTGAACAATAGCCTCATCTACAATTTCTTCTGTACAGTCCAGGGCCACCAGCGCACCGGTAACTTCCTGGTTACCATCACCTACAATCAGACCTGAATTGTCATAATCCTCCTGGTAATTTAAAGGCGCATAGCCTTCCAGAAACCTGGTTAAAACAGCTAACTTCATAAAAAGTAAATTTACGACATCGGGAACAGAATCTTCCGCTTTAAATAAAAAAAGCCGCTGCAAAAATTTGCAACGGCCTTGGATCCATTTGGTGTGTGTTATTTTAAGGTACCCATTTTTATCATTTGCAGACTTTCAAACACCATTCTCTGGTTATATTCAAAAGCCAGGTTCTTATGGTTGATCAGGTCAATTATGGTACCAATGGCACAAAGACCGTAGGTAAAGAAATACAAGATACCCATCCCGATCTGATTCACCAGGAAGCGAGGCAGTCCTGGTACAAAAAAACCAAGTATACAGTACAGGATCATATCGTCAGGATTCCTTCTTTTACTGCTGTAGATCATCAAAAAGCCTTTCAACTGTTGTTCACTAAAGCCCGTAGTTGCCGACTGCAAGTAGGAGTATTCCTGTGGCGTGATGCCCGGAAGCATCATAAATGGTGAATCAAACATAATCTTTCTCCTTATTCTTTAAATTAATTCTTTTTTTATCATTCCAACTTAGTTTTATAAGAACGCCTATCCGGTAAAAGATGAGCAGTGTTGCCGGTATTCCAAACCAGTGCATTTCTATACTCTCTTTCAAATGACCGTGAAACAACTGCGTAATCGATCTTCCAAGTCCACATCCCGGGCACCATTTTATGCCCATATTAGCCAAAGGACAAAAGGTAAAATGGTCTCCTGAAAGGTGACTGTGCGGCTGCGCAGTTGCCAGCAGAATCATTGCCACCAACCAGAAGGTCAGTTCCAATGGAATTTGCTGCAGCATTTTCACAATTCTTTTCATTTTAGAGTAAATAATAGACTCATTGTTACAGGATAGCTATCTAATAAAATCTTACCTTTGTGTTGTGAACATCCGCGACCTGATCAACAGATACAAGACAGATGAACGCATTGTTGCATTGGCAAAGGCCCTCAACGGCCCTAAAGGTAATAAAATTCAACTAAAAGGTTTAGTTGGTTCTGCCGATGCGACAGTTGCAGCAGCTGCCTATTTTTTACTTCATAAGCCCCAGTTATTCATATTACCGGACCGTGAAGAGGCTTCGTATTTCCTCTCTGACCTGGAAAATATACTGGATAAAGAGATCCTTCTTTTTCCTTCTTCTTTCAGAAAAGCATTCGATTTTACACAAATTGATACTGCCAATGTATTGGGAAGAGCAGAAGTACTGAATGAACTGAACCACAATTCAGAATTTGGTAAAATCGTGGTGACTTACCCGGAGGCCCTCGCCGAAAAGGTTATTGACCGTTCTGTACTGGAAAAAAACACCCTGGAAATCAGTATCAACACGAAATTGGGTATAGATTTTATTAATGAATTTCTGATAGACTATGATTTTCAGCGCACAGATTTTGTTTATGAACCTGGTCAGTTTTCTATCAGAGGTGGCATTGTAGATATTTTTTCCTTTTCTCACGACCTTCCTTACCGGATTGAGTTTTTTGGAGACCTGGTAGAAAGCATCCGTACCTTTGAAATTGAAAGCCAACTATCTGTGGAAGATGTTAAAACTTTAACGATCATCCCTAACGTACAATCAAAATACCTGACGGAAAACAACATCAGTCTGCTCGACTATATTGAAAAAGATACCCAGCTTTGGTTTAAAGATGTTGAATTTACCCTGGATATCGTTAAAAATGGCTATAAAAAGGCTGTTGAACTCTGGAAGGCCCTTCCGGCAAAAGATAAAACTCAAAACCCGGAATGGATAGATCCAAAATTCGGATTTACGGACGAAAAAATGCTGGCTGATATCCTTCAGGATTTCCATCTTGTTGAATTTGGCAAACAATTCTTTTACAAGACGGATCATGTTTTCGCCTTTGAAACCAAACCTCAGCCTTCTTTCAACAAGGACTTTAACCTACTGATCCATAACCTCAAAGAAAATGAAAAGGAGGGGACTCATAACTTTATTTTCAGCTCTTCCCCAAAACAGACAGAAAGGTTATATGCCATTTTAGATGACATTGACAAGACCGCAAAATTTACCCCTGTCAATATCCCGCTGAGGGAGGGATTTATAGACCCCCAGCAGCATCTGGCTTTTTATACAGATCACCAGATCTTTGACCGCTTCTATAAATACAAACTCAAACGTGGTTATCAGCGCAGTCAGGCCATAACCCTCAAAGAACTCCGGGACTTGAAACCTGGCGATTTTGTGACCCATATCGACCATGGTATCGGTAAATATGCTGGTCTGGAGAAAGTGGAAGTGAACGGTAAGACACAGGAAATGATCCGGCTCGTCTATGCTGATAATGACTTGCTGTATGTAAACATCAACTCCCTGAACCGGATTGCCAAATACAGCGGCAAAGATGCCACCCCACCCAAAATGAATAAATTGGGTACGGAAGCTTGGGATAAGCTTAAAAAAACCACTAAAAAAAAAGTTAAGGACATCGCCCGGGACTTAATTAAGCTCTATGCCCTAAGAAAAGCTCAGGTAGGAACTGCTTTTGCTCCCGATGGCTATCTGGAAACCGAACTGGAAGCTTCTTTTATTTACGAAGATACCCCAGATCAGGAAAAAGCCACCCTGGACGTCAAAAAAGATATGGAAGCCCCGCATCCGATGGACCGTCTGGTTTGCGGAGATGTGGGTTTCGGAAAAACAGAAATTGCCGTGAGGGCCGCTTTCAAGGCTGTTGCCAATGGAAAACAGGCCGCTATACTGGTTCCAACCACAATTCTGGCCACACAGCATTTCAAAACCTTTTCCCAGCGTTTAAAAGACTTCCCTTGTACAGTCGATGTCATCAACCGTTTCAGAACCAATAAACAGATTAAAGAAACTTTGTCAAAACTGGCTGAAGGTAAAGTAGACATCGTTATTGGCACACACCGTCTGCTCAGTAAAGATGTAAAATTCAAGGATCTGGGCATCATGATCATTGATGAAGAACAGAAATTCGGCGTATCCTCTAAAGAAAAACTAAGGGCTTTAAGGGTCAACGTAGATACCCTTACCTTAACCGCTACCCCTATTCCAAGAACCCTGCACTTTTCTTTAATGGGTGCAAGGGATCTTTCCATCATCAATACCCCACCGCCCAACCGACAGGGTGTAAATACGGAACTGCATGTATTTAATGATAAATTGATCCAGGAGGCCATACAATTTGAACTGGACCGCGGTGGCCAGGTATTTTTTATCCATAACCGGGTAAAAGACCTGATGCAACTGGGCGGCCTGATCCAGACACTGGTTCCAAAAGCAAGAATTGGGATTGCTCATGGGCAGCTGGACGGAGATGCGCTGGAAGACGTGATGCTGGACTTCATCAATGGTGAAAAAGATGTACTTGTAGCCACCACCATTATTGAGGCCGGTCTGGACATTCCAAATGCCAATACGATCATCATCAATCATGCCCATATGTTTGGTTTGAGCGATCTTCACCAGATGCGGGGCAGGGTAGGACGTTCCAATAAAAAAGCTTTTTGCTATCTGCTTAGCCCGCCTCTATCAACCCTGACCTCTGAAGCCCGAAAACGCCTCAGCGCTATTGAAGAGTTCTCAGACCTTGGGAGCGGCTTTAACATTGCCATGAGGGATTTAGACATCCGGGGTAGTGGAAACCTCTTAGGCGCAGAGCAAAGTGGCTTCATTGCAGAAATAGGCTTTGATATGTACCATAAAATACTGGATGAAGCCATTCAGGAACTCAAGGAAGACGAATTCAAAGACCTGTTCAAAGATGAACCCCAGCGCCCGTTTGTTAGTTTCACCCAACTGGATACAGACCTGGAATTATACATTCCGGATGACTATGTGACCAATATCACGGAAAGATATAACCTCTACACAGAACTCTCCAAAATAGAAAATGAACAACAGCTGAAAGCCTTTGAAGCCAGTATGAAAGACCGTTTCGGTCCTGTTCCAAAAGCCGTTCAAACCATGCTCAATGCCTTGCGTTTACAATGGGTAGCCAAGAAACTCGGCTTTGAGAAGCTTACCTTTAAAAAGGGCGTAGTACGGGGTTATTTCATTGCAGACAAACAATCTTCTTTCTTTGATTCTAATATGTTCAATAAAATATTGCACTTTGCGCAAATGCATCCACGCCTTTGCAACCTGAAAGAAGTCAAAGATTCGCTACGGATAGCTTTTGAAAATTTAAATACCGTTGACGAAGCTGTGGAAATGCTGGAAATGGTTGCACAATAAGCCTTACACCCTCTATGAACCCACAACTTTTAAAAGACCTGGTAACCATGCAAATGCCTTTTGGCAAATACAAAGGCCGTATCATCTGCGATTTGCCAGAGTCCTATCTGATCTGGTTCCAGAAAGAGGGCTACCCACCTGGCAAATTAGGTGAACTTCTGGGCACCCTCTATGAAATCAAACTCAATGGTCTGGAATATCTTTTAAAACCGCTCAGGGAAGGAAAAAAATATTAGTTCAACACCAGGTACAAGTAGGTAAAAACGACAGGTGCAGCAATTAAAAGTCCGTCAAAGCGGTCTAAAACCCCTCCATGACCAGGCAGCAGTGTGCCTGAATCTTTTACATCAAGGCTTCTTTTCAACATAGATTCAACCAGATCTCCCAAGGTACCAAAAGAAACGACCAACACAGCCATACCTACCCAAACCGGAGCAGCAATCTCTTTGAAATAAAAGGAAACCGCCATGGCAACCAAAACACTCGTCAATACCCCTCCGAAAAAGCCTTCCCAAGTCTTTTTTGGAGAATGACGCTCAAATAATTTATGTTTTCCCATTTTCCTTCCAAACAGATAAGCACCAGTATCACTTGCCCAGAGCATCAGTAAGAAGGCTAAAGGCAAATGCCAATTGTAGGTATCCCCACTAAAAGAAAAGCCCAGCGCATAGAAAAAGCAAAAAGGAATGGTTGTATATATCAAACCCACAAAAGTGTAGGAGATGTCAGAAAAAGGGGCCTTTTCCTTTCTATACAGTTCTGCAATAAAGACCGAAACCAGTAAAGGAATCAGCAAAAGCAAATACCGGGCTTCAAATTTTAGAAAATAACAGGAGGCAAGGGCCAGAAAAATAACCCCACCTGTCAGCAGTCCTATACCTGTATGTGGCTTAATACCAGAATTCCTGATCAGTTTGTAAAATTCAGCCAAAGCCATTAAACTCAGCAGTAGATAAAAAAAAGTAAAAGTATAAGCACCCAGAAATATAGATCCGAGCATTACTATGGTAAAGAAAAAAGCAGTTATTGCTCTGGTTTTCATAATTCGTTTTCTTCAATATACACTTTTGCCTTTTCTTCATCCTCTGCATTCACCATCACCGTCAGCACCCCAAAAGTCCCGTAAGAGGAATCCTGCTTGTTTAAAACCACAGCAGGTATCTCATTCTCTATCAATCCTTGTTTCAGGATCTCCGCACTATAGGCATTATCCGTGGTAAATACCTTAACCCAATTGTTTTCCATAAATTGTTCTTTTTTTAAAATATATAAACAGAGCTATAGTGACTAATAAACTCAGCACATAGCCGTACCATTTAAAATGAAAAGTATTGTCTGCATCTTCCAGCGGTAAATGCTTAATCTGGAGATACCAGGCCACACAAACTGCATAACCATTATTTATGAAATGGCCCAGCATTGCGTACCATAAACTCCCGCTCCAATAATAGATATAGCCAAATCCAGCCCCTAATAACAGCCTGGGTAAAAATCCAAAAAACTGCATATGTATGGCACTAAAGATAAAGGCAGCAAACCAAATGGCCACATGGGGATTGTTAAACATTCTGTTCAACCCTCTCTGTACACCACCTCTAAACATCAGCTCCTCTGCAACTGCAGGTACCAGTGCAATCATAAAAAGATTCACCAGGAAATCCCAGGTCGTATTAATCTTCAGCAAGATCAGCGTCATTCTCATTAACTCCTCCTCCTTGTTCCGCATCCAGGTATCCACTGGTTTCAAAAAATCAGGCAACACCATTTTTTGATTGGTCATTGCTGTCCATTCCATAAAAGGCATGGAACATAGCATGATTAAAAAAACGAGAAAAATCAACTCTGCTTTTGGTTTTCCAAAACCATAAAAATCCTTTATCCTTCGGCCATTTTCAAAAGCCAAAAGGAGCGGGGGAGCAAGAAAAAAACCAATGGAAGTAAAAATCTGAATAATTTTTAAGCCATTTAAATATTCAGGGTTTCCTCCCATTAAAGCATTTGGCCCAAATACTTTTGATCCGTACATGATATAGAGGATCACAAAACCCAGTGCTGTAAAAACAATAACCCCGGCAAGAGCATACACAGCAAGCATAAGCAATTGTAAATAAGCATTTTTTTCAGGTTTTACATTAGGCGGAAAATTCATTATTTGGATTATTTGTACCTTTGTCTTTTTAATTTTGGTTTGAAGATAGAAAAATGTCTGTAAAGATAGGAAATATAGATTTGGGAGACTTCCCTTTATTGCTTGCACCAATGGAAGATGTAAGTGACCCCCCTTTTCGTTTTGTATGTAAACAAAGCGGGGTAGATATGATGTATACTGAATTTATTTCTTCTGAAGGACTGATCCGGGATGCTGCCAAAAGCAGGGCAAAACTGGATATTTTCGAATACGAAAGGCCAATAGGCATCCAGATCTTTGGCAGTGAAATTGATCATATGCGAGAAGCTACTGAAATCGCTACTATGGCCAAACCAGACTTGATGGACATCAATTATGGTTGTCCTGTAAAGAATGTAGCTTGTCGTGGTGCAGGATCAGCCTTGCTCCAGGATATTGATAAGATGGTTAAAATGACCGAAGCTGTGGTTAAAGCAACACACCTGCCCGTTACCGTTAAAACCAGGCTGGGTTGGGACGATACCACTAAAAATGTAGAGGAAGTCGCAGAGCGCTTGCAGGATATAGGCATTCAGGCACTAACCATTCACGGAAGGACCAGGGCACAGCTATACAAAGGAGAAGCAGATTGGACCTTAATCCGGGAAATCAAAAGAAATCCGCGGATCAAAATCCCCATCTTTGGGAACGGTGACGTAGACAGCATCCGAAAAGCAGCAGACTGGAGACTGGAATATGAAGTAGATGGTATTATGATCGGAAGAGCCGCTATCGGTTATCCATGGATCTTCAGAGAGATCAGACATTTTTTCAATACCGGGAAGATTCTTCCGGGCCCAACCGTAGAAGAGCGCGTGTCTGTATGCAGAACACATTTTGAGAAATCATTAGCCTGGAAAGGTCCAAAAGTGGGTATATTTGAAATGAGACGCCATTATGCCAACTATTTTAAAGGTTTGCCAGACTTTAAAGGCTATAGAATGCAATTGGTAAAAGAAGAAAATATAGAAACCATCCACAGTATTTTGGACGAAGTGGCAGACAAATATCATAATGTACAGCCTCTTAATGAAATGGCTTGATTTTTGAAATAATTTAGTAAAATAGCAGTAAAATGGTCACAGCAATAACAGAGGGTGTAAAAATTTCAGTAGAAACCATGTACCAGGAAGAATATTCCAATCCTTCCAATGACCAGTTCATGTTTGCTTATCGTATAGAAATAGAAAATCTGTCGGATTATACCATACAATTGAAAAGACGTCAGTGGTTCATCTTTGACTCTAACGGTACAGAAAGAGAAGTAGAAGGCGAAGGTGTAGTTGGTTTACAACCCATTATTGAGCCTGGAAATCACCATTCTTACGTTTCCGGGTGCCAGTTATCTACAGAAATAGGTAGCATGAGGGGACATTATTTTATGTCCAGGGTAGCTGTGGATACAGAATTTACAGTTGACATCCCTCAATTCGAACTGATCGCCCCTTACCGTTTAAATTAATTGCGATTTCTTCCAAAGAGCATAGAAGCATAATAGATCAAATTAGCCAGTGCACCAAGTGCAGCAACCACATAAGTCATTGCAGCCCACCAAAGCGCATCTTTGGCCTGTACATTTTCATCTTTGGTATTCATAATATGCTGATTGGTCTTCAGCCAAAGTAATGCTCTTTTGCTGGCATCAAATTCTACGGGTAAGGTTACAAAACTAAATATAGTTACCAGCAGCAATCCGGCAACACCTATACCAAGCACAAAAGGATTTCCGGTAAACCCAATCATCAGTACGCCAATAATCAGCACCCATTGGAGCAGATTAGAAGAAATACTCACCACCGGAACCATGTTAGACCGTAGCTGTAACCAGTGGTAGGATCTGGAATGCTGTACTGCATGCCCACATTCATGAGCTGCAACAGCTGCTGCGGCAACACTTCTTCCATGAAATACATCTGTACTCAGATTCACTGTTTTATCGGCAGGGTTATAATGATCGGTCAGTTGCCCTTCTGTACTCATGACCTTGACATCATAGATACCGTAATCGTTCAACATTTGCTCTGCAACCTCTTTTCCTGATAAACCAGAATTCAATTGCATTTCGGCATATCTGGAGAACTTATTTCTAAATATCCACTGCACAAACATACTGATCACCAGCATGATTAATATTGCTATTAAATACGTTTCCATTTTTTGGGTATGTTTTTCATATACTTTCCAATCAAAAAGCGTTCCCTTATTTTTTAACCTGCTGAAATTTAGATAAATTTAGTGTATGGGAACTACCTTATCTTACTGGGAAAAAGCCAGTTTCTTTACCTTTGACATAGGCATTATAGGTAGCGGTATCGTCGGATTAACTGCTGCAATTACACTAAAACAACAACATAAAAATCTAAGTGTAGCCATATTTGAGCGCGGATTTTTACCTTCAGGTGCCAGTACAAAAAACGCTGGATTCGCTTGTTTCGGAAGTATTTCTGAACTGATCGAACAGGAAAAATCTATTGGATCCAACGGACTTCACCTTCTAATTGAAAAAAGATGGAAAGGTCTCTTAAAACTTCGAAAACTGATTTCTGATCATCATCTGTCCTATAAAAACTATGGTGGATTCGAACTTTTTAAACCTACAGAACAAGAACTGGCCACCTCATGTGTAGCTAAAATTGATCACTTTAACCAACTGATCAAAGACATTATTCCAGGAGGTGAAAGTTTTAGTCTGGCAAAGGCCAAAGTAAACACCTTTGGCTTTAAAGGTATTGAAACACTGATAGAAAATCAGTTTGAGGGACAGATCGATACTGGAAAAATGATGAAACATCTCCTGCAACTGGCCAGCAGTCTTGGCATAGTCCTGTACACCAATTGTCCGGTAGAAAAAATCAGCGAAGAAGAAAAATATTCAATCCTTTCAACTCCACATGGTCCATTTAAATGCACTTCAGTCCTTCTTGCCAATAATGCTTTTATCAATGAACTTTTACCAGAGGTAGACGTTGTACCTGGCAGAGGGCAGGTACTGATCACCAAATCCATAAAAAATCTCAAGATCAAAGGTACATTCCATTATGATAAAGGTTACTATTACTTTAGAAATATTGATGACCGTATTTTATTGGGTGGCGGGCGCAACCTGGCTTTTAAAGAAGAACAAACCACCGTATTTGGAACAAACCCTGTTATCCGGAAGGCATTGGAACAATTGCTCAAAGAGACCATTTTACCGGATATTCCTTTTGAAATTGAGACCAGCTGGAGCGGGATCATGGCTTTCGGAAAACAGATTGATCCCATCATCAGACAAATCAAACCAGGTATTTTTTGTGCGGTAAGGTGCAATGGAATGGGGATTGCAATGGGTAGTCAAACCGGTCAGGATGCTGCCGAACTGATCCTCAAAAGCCTATAACAAATACATTCATTTTTTACTAATTAATTTG
>NZ_QAIL01000129.1:0-11962 GCF_003061025.1 Pedobacter sp. HMWF019
TATTAATTGGTCATACAAATATATCTACTAATTAATTTAGTTGTGAATATTTTTATTTTAAATGCTATGAAAAAATTTGTGTACGTAGTAACTGACAGAAACCGGACGAATTTACATGTAGGTATGAGTTCAGATCTGATTAAGACACTGGAGTTTTATAAACAGATGCCAAGCTTATTTTTTGATAGCGGCCAGCAACTGACCAGGCTGGTTTACTTTGAAGAATTTAAAACTGAGGCCCAGGCAATAGGACGTTTCAAGCTGCTCAGCCGTTTTACGAGAATGCAGAAAGAAAGACTGGTTCGTTCTTGTAATCCTGATTGGGTGGATCTGACTATTGGGCTTGACTTTGAGCACATCATAAGCAGCAAGACCATCAATACACAAGTAATGTTGCCGTTAGGGATCATGTCCTGATAGAGCGATGATGTAACTGAATACACCACCTCTCTTATCTTGATAGTCTATAAAGGAGTAGTTTATCAGGAATCGTTTTATCGCTGGTTTTGTGACTCCTGCTTTTTCCTTTCCTTCTCTTCCTGACGTTTTTTTCTGCGGAGTTCTCTTTCTTCTTTTTTAGTCAGCGGCGCTGCAGGCACTGCGGCAGCGGGGGCTTCAGGTGTTTTTTTCTCCTCTTGTTTTGGAGTTTCTTCTTTTTGAGGTTGTGGTTGTACTTCTTCTATAGCAGGTACATTAAAAGCTGAAGAATCTACGGCTACGCTATCCTTGGCTGTAGTATCTACGGTATACCTTGGGGTTGGGCAGTTGATGTTCCTGGTAATCTTTTCTTTTGCTTTAGGAAAAGCGCCGTAGGTGTATCCTGAATTCGGATCATGGTATACTTTCTCCATGAATTTACCAAATATTGGCAATGCCGTTCTGGAACCTTCACCGGTTTCGCCATTTTTAAAATGTGCACTGCGTTCGTCACAACCTACCCAGATTCCAGTAACAAGGTCTTTAGTAACTCCCATATACCAGGCGTCTACGTAATCTGAAGATGTCCCTGTTTTACCACCAATCTGGTTGTTCTTTTTCCAAAGATCCCATTCCCACAAGGCCTGAGAGGTACCGCCTGGTTCTTCCATACCACCTCTGAGCATATATAACATCAGCCAGCTGATCTCGTCGGTAAGCACCTTTTTTGTTTTAGGTTTGAATTCTTCGATCAGGTTGCCGTCCAGATCAGTGATCTTTTCCACCAGGATAGGATCAGTTTTAACACCATCGTTCAGAAATGTTCCATAAGCTTTGACCATTTCATATACAGAAACGTCATTTGATCCAAGACTTACAGAAGGAACCGATTCCAGGTGGCTGTCGATACCGCATTCGTGCGCCCATTTAACAACATTGTCCCAGCCTACAGTTTCCGTAACCTGGGCAGTAATGGTATTTACTGATCTGGCCATAGCTAGACGTAAAGACATTTCTTTGTAGGAATTGGAATAACTGGCATTTTTAGGCTCCCAATATTCTGTTTTTCCATGTTCCTGGTAGGCGATACTTACCGGCTTATCTACATAAGTGTCGCAAGGGCTCATGCCTTTTTCTAAGGCAGCCAGGTAAGCAAAAGGTTTGAAAGTGGATCCGGCTTGTCTTTTACTTTGGTTTACGTGGTCGTATTTGAAAAATTTATGGTCGATACCGCCTACCCAAACTTTAATCTTTCCAGAGAAGGGATCCAGACTCATCATACCTGTGTTCAGGATCTTTCCATAATAACGGATCGAATCCATAGTAGAGAATAAGGTATCGCGGTCGCCTCCCCAGGCAAAGACACGCATTTTTTTCTTTTTGTTGAAATATGCGTCTATAGAATCTGCATTGTTGTTGTATTTCTTCTGCAGCATGGCGTAAATGGGAAGGTTTTGTTTGGCCCGGTTAGGGTAATCAACTTTCTTTTTTTCAGAATCCTGCCAGGGATCTTCCTTACCCCATACGCTGTAAAAACGCTTTTGAAGACTTCTCATCTGCTCATTTACGGCCTCTTCTGCATATTTCTGTAGTTTGGAATCGATGGTGGTATAAATTTTTAATCCATCTTCATATAGATCGTAGCCATTATCTGCGCACCATTTTTCAAGGTATTTTGCAACTGCTGCTCTTAAATAGGAATCTCCGTCGCTGCCGTCGTCAATACGGCCCTCTTTTAACTTAATAGGGGTATTCTTGAAGGTATCGAGTTGTGCAGCGGTAATGTATTTGTATTTGTTCATTTGGGCTAACGCCACATTTCTGCGTTCCAAAGCCCTTTGTGGATTCTTAACCGGATTATAATAAGTGGTTCCTTTTAACATCCCCACTAAAAGTGCAGACTCAGGTATGTCTAAATTTGATGCATCTTTATCAAAATAGATTCTTGCTGCAGTTTTAATTCCGTAAGCGTTGTTTCCAAAAGAAACTGTATTGAGGTACATGGTAATGATATCGTTCTTGGAATAATTGGATTCCAGTTTTACAGCCGTCATCCATTCCTTTAATTTGGAAACCAGGGTACGTACCACCGGTATATGTTTTATAAAGCCTTGCGATTTATTATATCTTGTTCTGTATAGGTTTTTTGCCAGTTGTTGTGTAATGGTACTGCCACCACGTTTATCGCCAGAGGCTGTAGAAAGTCCACTGGAGATTAAGGAGCGAAAGTCGATGCCCATATGCTGATAAAAGCGTACATCCTCAGTTGCCACAAGTGCATTGATGACGCTTGGTGCAATTTCTTTGAAATCAACAGGGGTTCTGTTTTCTTTAAAGTAACGACCAATTAGTTTACCATCTGAAGTGTATAATTCAGAGCCAACCCGAAGTGTTGGGGTTTTAATGTCTTCATAAGAAGGAGAGTATCCAAATAGCCACAAGAAATTTAACTGGAGCGCACAGAAGAAAATGATGATACAGAAAATTGATATAGTGGCGTAGCGGATATATTTATTGCGAATCTCTTTAAACATGTGGATAAATATCAATAAAACGTAAAACAGTAAATGTTAAAATTTGTTAAAAACGGTAGTGTAGACTACAAGTCTTAAGCTGCAAATTAACGTAATTAATTTAATAAAATTGCGCTATTGTATCGTTCTGCTGGGGCAAGGTGCAAAAATACCAGATGGCTATGTTAAAGATATCATGTGTTCCGTTTTAAGAGGTGGATTTTTGGAAAAATCCCTGTATTCTACTCCAAGGCTAACGGTATCAGGTGTGCGAAGGGCGCACAGATCTCTGAGGCCTTTTTCGCAGAATGCAGCGATTTTTCGTGGCAAATTGCAGTAGTGGAGCGCCGGAGGGTTGGACATGGGGCTGTTTTAAAAAGAGAAATAAAGAATGTTTATTCCTTAAATCGTAGTAGTATAGGATTTTAGGCTTGTACAATATCGTAGACGAGTACTTTCTCCCATAAATGACCGTAATTTTTAATGAATTCCAAATGAATGGGGTGGGTTTGATAAGTTTCCTGTCCTTCAAGGTCACTAAAGAACATCAACTCTGATACGTCCCAGCTGTTGTCTACAACATCGCGTTTTTCTGTACTGGCAACAAGGCCAACATGTATGTCGAGTACGCTTGGTATTGTTGAAAGTGTTTTTACTCCATCAACCAACTGATCGCGATCTTCTTTTGAACTTGGGTTTTTTAACCAAAAAAATACATGATGTACAACAGGATAAATCTTATTCATAGTTCATAAATCTATGAAACCATAATGATTATTCAAAACAGACTTAGGATGAACCGGTTCTTGCGAGTTTTTGGGCATGGGCATGAAAATGAATAATTGCGAAAAACAAATTCTGAGTTTAAAAACAAATTATGATGGAGAGCGATTTTGACTCTTTATATTTATGGGATCAATATAAAATGAATACTCATGAAAACACTTGTTTGCACCACACCAGGTACTTTAGAATACGGAAATACTGAACGGCCGGTATTGAAACCAGGACATGCAATTATAAAGATTACTCGTATTGGGATCTGTGGAACGGATCTCCATGCTTTTGAGGGTACGCAGCCTTTTTTTAATTATCCTAGAATTTTGGGACATGAACTTGCGGGGGATTTGGTGGAGGCAGATGGTGCTGATGGCTTTGAAATTGGAGAAAAAGTGACTTTTATTCCTTACTTTAATTGTGGTGTGTGTGTGGCTTGCCGTTCAGGTAAAGAGAACTGCTGCATTAATATAGAGGTTTGTGGGGTGCATGTTGATGGGGGTATGCGGGAATATTTATCTGTTCCGTCAAAATCACTGATTCACGGCGCGGACTTGAGTGATGATGAGCTGGCATTGGTTGAACCTCTGGCTATTGGTGCCCATGGTGTTCGCCGTGCGGATATAAAACCTGGGGAATTTGTATTGGTTATTGGCGCGGGGCCTATTGGTCTTGGCACCATGGAATTTGCGAGGATTGCAGGTGGAGAGGTTATTGCTCTGGACATTAATCCGGTACGTCTTGGCTTCTGTAAAGAGAGACTTCATATTCCTCATGTGGTTAATGCGCTTTCGGACAATGTATTGGAGCGGTTAAAAGATATTACTGGTGGTGATATGCCAACTGTGGTTATTGACGCTACTGGAAGTGCTAATGCCATTCATCAGGCTTTCCAGTATATGGCTCACGGGGCGCGTTTTGTGTTGATTGGTTTGCAGAAAGAAAACATCAGCTTTAGCCATCCTGAATTCCATAAACGGGAAGCAACATTGATGAGCAGCAGGAATGCGACCAGGGCTGATTTTGAGCATGTGATTGCTGCGATGAAAAAGAAACTAGTGGAGCCGGCAACGTATATTACTCATAGAGTGCATTTTGATGAGGTTCAGGCGAATTTTAACAGTTGGATTGATCCTAGAACGGGTGTTATTAAAGCGATGATTGGATTGGTTTAGATTAGGGGAGTGAATAAGGTGGAGCGATTGGGGAGGTGATTGGGCGGTGAATTTTTGAAAAACACTTGATACTCTACTCCAAGGCTAACGATATCAGGTGCGCGAAAAGCGCACAGATCTCTGAGGCCTTTCCGCAGAGCATCAAGTGTTTTTTTTTAATTGCAGAAGGGGATGACCGGAAAAGGGCATGGGTACGGTGGTGATGAATTAATTTATAGTCGTTTTATTGAGCTTTTTCTCCAGGATGTTTTTGTCAACATTCAGAGGAATTGGTCTGGTTACTTTTACTGGGGTACTAACCATAGGAACTGATCTGGATACATCTTTTGATGCAAGGGCCCAGGTGGCGTAGGTGCCAATATTGTTCGTGTTGTATTTTATCCAGCCATACCCCTCGTCGCCCCAGCTTTCGCCCCAGCTGTTCCGCATCAACCAGGCTTGTTTATCATCGTCCCAGCCAACCAGGACTACTAAATGATTAACTTCCGGATGTGCATAATTACTTGCTGTTTCAAAATAGACCGAATTGCCACCAAAATTTTGAAGTAAAGGAGTTGCAAATATGCCTACTGATATCGGTCCGTACATACAAATTGCCTCTTTAATCTTATCTACAGGGGCTATTTTATTGATTTCTCCATTTGGATCGACCAGGCCCCAATCCAGCACCTTTACCCTGGAATTTACATAGGTTGAGGGGCAAGGGCCATCAACACCTTTGTCAGGTGCGTTTGCATCATTCATAATTTTTGCACCTGAGTTTTTAAGCCAATCAAAAACTTTATGGGTATACCCGCCAGCGCAAGTGCCTGCACCTGAACAATCAACCATTTGTTGCTCGCTTAGGTTTACCGTTGCGGGATTGGTAATGTTGTTTATTCTGATATAGCTGCTTTCTACTACCCCTATGGCCGAATAAGCCCAGCAATTGCCACATTGCTGACGGCGTATGTCCGAAACTAATTTATCGCAGGCAAATACCATCAGAATTAAAAAATATTTCATAGCTCTTATTGTTTGAATATTACCGGTGTAACCCCATTAGGGCCATATGGCGCATTGGTATCTACATAATTGGGCAATCTTGGAGATCCATATCCGTACTTGGACTGATCTACTGCCCAGGCATCGACCATCATTGTTTTTCCATCTGGTGCCAGGACACCAAAATATGGGTAGATCTTATCATAGATCTCATCGTATCCGTAGAAAAAGACCATAGAGCCGTTCTGTCTGTAGAGGATTTTTACCGGATCAACCTTATCTTTTAGAGTGTAGGTAATGATCTTTCCGTTCCTGAAAAATTGCTCTTCTGTGTCACCGAAGGCTATGGCGCTTAAATCGGGGTAATAATATTGAGGATTCTGTGCAGTTTCTGTGCCGGGCCTTACTTTTCCGCTCCAGGAGCTTGATTTAACTGAATTTATTTTATCCGGGCACCTGGCCAGATTAAACGTGAAAAAGTTATAGGCGGAGATTGGAGCACCACCACTGCCAAAAATCTTGTTTTTTGCATAGTTGGCACTGTTGTCTTTGTCACTTGTGATATAGAATTGTAATTTCTGACCTACGAAGGGCAGAGGCAAGGATAAATCCACGATTGCAGTTCCGGGACTGGTGAGGGTATCTATTTTGGTCACTTTTCCCCGTAAACTATCTATCCTGGAAAAATTTAACGTTGCGACATCTACCACGTAGTAGAATAAGCCGAATACAGTCATGGCGGTATCGCCTCTACATCTTAAACAACAGGGCGCATCGTACTCCTGACTAATGCTATGAAAAGTTCCGACCCACTCTGTGTTTTTGAAAAAGTAGCCCTTTTTGAGCACTGGGGGAGTAGTTGGAGGACTTGGTGCAGGCATTCCTCCTTTTTTGCAACTTATGCAAAAGCTTAAGGTAATCCAACAGATCAGTGTTTTAACGAGATATTTCATAATAGGATGGTTAAATACAAACCGAAATTGCAGACAATTTCTGCCCGAAAAAATCCCCTGTTTGGGTAGGATAAGTGTATGGATTGGGAACTTACAGCCGAAACAGAATCCATATCCTGCCTGGGCTCACTCATTTGGGTAATTACAAGAGCTTATTGTCCAAAGACTTAGAATATATGACTATCTTTAGGTAAGCTGTAATAGTTTTATACGGTAGATGGTAATCTAATGTTAAAATAGCTTGTTAAAGTAAAATAGGATGGCAAAAGGCTCCCTGATTCTGGCTTTTTTATTTCAATGCTTATGCACTTTCGCACAGCAAAATTCTATTTTATTCAGGAACATAGGTTTAAATGAGGGCTTATCGCAGAGTAGCGTAGTCGATATTGCATTTGATGCCAAGGGTATGGTTTGGATGGCCACTCAAGATGGTTTAAACCGGTATAATGGAAAAAATTTCCTGATAGTTGATCAAAAATTTGACGATAAGACTTCTGGAACTAGCAGCAGGTTAGGGAAAATTGAAAGTGCTGGTGATCATTTTTTATGGATCCTGGTTAAAGGAGGGCATTTGGAAAAGTTTGATTTGATTAATCATACCTTTCTTCATGCAGATATCTTTTCTGGAAAAACCCGAGAGGTTATTGTCTGTTTTTATCCTGAAAAAGATGGAAAACTGTGGGTGGGTACAGAAAGTGGAAAGCTGTATGAGTATGACAGCCAGACAGAAAAAGTAATCAGGCAAATCACTTTGCCTGTTACCACTTCTCAGCCGGTAATCAATGCCTTCTTTAGAGACAGTTATGGACGGCTATGGATCATTGGAAGTACGGTAGGTTATCTGGAAAATAATCAAGTCAATCCTGTGTTTTTTGAGCAATTGGCACCTAAAGAAACCACCTCTTACAGCTGCATGGCAGAAGATAAGGAAGGAAATCTCTGGCTGGGTAGTTGGGGCAGGGGGCTTTTTGTGAAAAAGAAGACCGAAGCTCATTTCCAGCAGTTTAAGGGATATAAAACAGGGGCTCTTCCCTCTGACCTGGTCATTGAGGCTATCCTGGCAGATGAAACCAATAGAATTTGGATTGGTACTTATGGTAAAGGGCTCTTTATTATAAATACAGAAGAAGAAAAATTAGACCAATTGGTTAATGATAGGAGAAATCCGTTTTCAATTGCCTTTAATGATATACTTTCTATAAAACAGGATGCTCATAAAGGAATCTGGATAGGAACTGATGGTGGAGGTTTGAGTTATTTTAACCAAAACGGAAACAAGTTTAAATTATTTACTGATCAGACCGTTCCGCCTGATGTAGAAATTTCTTTAGTTAGATCCATTACCACCGACAACCAAGGTAATATTTGGGTTGGTACTACCAACAAAGGCCTGACCCAAATCAATGATAAACTAGCCCGGTATAAAACCTGGCATTTTCAAGCTTATAAAAAGAATATTTCTAACCCGGATCGTATTGTTTCTCTTTTTAATGATGGAGAGGTATTGTGGGTGGGTACTCAGGGCAATGGTTTAATTCTTTTTGATGCTAAAAAAGGCAGGATAGTGAAAAGGCTTCATCCCGACGGAGCCTCTTCATTAAAAATACCGGATGGAACGGTCTGGTGTATGTATCCTCATTGTAAAAATGAAGTATGGGTGGGTACACAAAGCAGTGGTCTTTGTCTGGTCAATGCGGGTAGTGGTTTAGTGGCCAGGTATATGCCCGGTGATGATGGGCGAGACAATTTTTCTGACGCGATACGTGCTATGGTTTCTATAAATGACAGTACTTTATGCATTGGTTTTGAAAAAACAGGTCTGCTGCTTTTTAATACAGTGAGAAGGATCTTTAACAAGATGGGTTCGAAAGATATTTCTAGTTTTTTTAATACAGAGACCAGTGTTAAATGTTTATATTTTAGTGATTCTTTATTGTGGGTTGGCACTGGTGGCAGGGGAATACTTACTTATAATATGGTAACCAGAAGGACCAGTCTGATCACAGAAAAAGATGGCCTGCCAAACAATACCATTTATGGAATATTACCGGGGCCGGATCACTTTTTATGGGCGAGTACAAACAAAGGGCTCAGCCGTTTTAATACCTCTATAGCTAACCTAAATGTAAAGTCGTTACAATTTACCAATTATACAGCTGAACAAGGTTTGCAGGGGAATGAATTTAATACCGGTGCTTTTTATAAAAGCCCGGATGGAATGCTGCTCTTTGGTGGTATTAATGGGCTTAATGTATTCGATCCTTCTAAATTTAATGAGGTACGAAAAGCGGTACCGGTAGTTTTTACCCATATTTTAATTGATAACAAAGCGGTGGGAAATGAAACAGCGGTGCCATTTTTAAGGGAGGTGAGGCTGGGTTACCGGAATCATTCAATAATGCTCAACTTTGCCGCATTGAATTTTCCTCCTTTAACGCAGTATCATTATTATTATAAACTGGATGGCTATGATCAGGAGTGGATTGATGCCGGCCAAAGAAACTATGCTGCTTACATGAATGTTCCAGCCAATTCCTACCGTTTTCTGGTTAAATATGTACAACCCGGAAATGCGAATGAAGGTGTGGTTACAGAAATGCGTATTGATATTGATGGGCCCTTTTGGGAAAAAAACTGGTTTATTGCAGGCCTTGTACTGTTGTTTCTGGGCTTAATGTACGGTCTGTACCGCTATAGAATAGCCCAGGTGTTTAGACTGGCCCAGATCCGTCAGGGCATTGCGACAGATTTGCATGATGATATTGGTTCTGCTTTGTCCAACATCAATATATTATCAGAGCTTTCTAAAAAAAGCCTTCAAAATACCGGCCTTGCTCATACTTTTCTGGACCGAATTTCTGAAGAGGTACAGACTTCCAGCCAATCTCTTGATGATATTATATGGAGCGTAAATACTCATAATGACAATTGGGAAGAAACCTTTAGCCGGATGAGGCGCTATGCTGCTGAAGTGTTTGAGAACAACAATATTTTATATCAGCTCAAAGTTGACGAACAGGTTGGAATAGCGAAACTAGATATGGAAAAGAGAAGGGATGTTTTTCTGGTTTATAAGGAGGTTTTGAGCAATATAAACAAACATGCCGAAGCAACGGAGGTAGGGATAGAGATGGGGTTTAAGGAACAAAAGCTGATGATGATCATATGCGACAACGGCAAAGGTTTTGACAAAAGCAAACAGACCCATCGGAACGGTCTTAAAAATTTAGCCAGACGGATTACCCGTTGGAAGGGAAGTCTGACTATAGATGCAGATGATAAGGGTACCCGGATAAAGATTCTGATATGACAAAGCATCACTCATTTGAGTGGGATTTGCTATGGATTAAATGATTAATTTAGGGAGATGAATCCAATCAGTATTATATTGTTTGAAGATAATGAGCGACTTAGAGAATCTCTTGTCTACCTGTTAAACAATACCGATGGGTTTAAGGTACTGGCAGATTATGGGCATTGCAATGATGCGGCATCTGCTGTTAAGGTGTATAAACCTGAAGTGGTATTGATGGATATTGATATGCCTGGGACAGATGGAATTAAAGGTGTAAAAATGGTCAAGGAGGCTATGCCTTTAACCGCGGTGATTATGTTTACCGTTTTTGAAGACGATGACAAATTGTTTCAATGCCTTTGCAATGGTGCAAATGGCTATCTGTTAAAAAAGACAGCGCCGGGAAAACTTTTCGAGGCGATTCAGGAGGTCATGGAGGGAGGAGCACCAATGTCGCCCTCTATTGCCCGTAAAGTTTTGAATAGCTTTAATCAGGGTAAGCCAAAAGAATATAATTTAACACCAAGAGAATTGGATGTGTTACAATTGCTCATTAAGGGCTACAGCTCAAAAATGATTGCTGCCGAATTAACGATATCTTTTGATACCGCCAGGTCTCATTTAAAAAACATTTACCTGAAGTTGCATGTGAATTGCGGCAAACAGGCTATCTCAAAAGTGCTCACCGAGCATATTCTTTAGCATTTTCATACTACCCAAAGATGTGATTTCAGGGACAGGTTAATTGCCGCAATTTTGAGGTGATTATTTGAAACTTAAATCTATTTCCTATGAAATCTTATGCAGCTTTATTATCCGGTTTCCTGGTACTGTTAACTGTTGGAAGCAGTTGTAGCAGTGGGGCACAAGGCGATGCGAAAAACCTGGCATCGCAAATTGAAAGTACCGTTAAAGAAAATACCCCGGGGTCTTTGAAGGTAAATGAAAATGGCAATATCATGAAGGCCAAAATTAACGGAAAAGAATGGGTGGCTAATTCTATGTTGCCTGCAACCGAGCATACCGGCAGGATTATAGGTTATTACAATACCGATTATATCAGTTTTCCTTATGACAGAAGGGATATGCTTGTGGGTAAAAAATGGAAATTGAACGGAGTAGACTTTGTGAACAAGGAGAATGGGATCTGCGGTGGCACCAATGGGGAGATGACCATTACAAAAGTAGATAGCAATTGGGTAGAGGGTACTTTCTTTTTTACAGTGACCAGTTGCAACAACACGCCTGCAAAAATAGAAGTGACGGATGGCTTTTTCCGTATTCCAGTAGAGCTTTAAAATACGGTTTACTGGCGTTTTTTACTATTTGCTGGTGATTGATTTACAGAGGTTTATACGGGTTTATCTACATTCAAAAACAAACAGATATGAAAAATTTTAATCATTTTTTACTTGCGATTACTGCAGTTGCTGTAGTTTTTACCTCTTGCAGCAAAGATGGGCCAATTGGCCCTGCCGGGCCAGCCGGAACTACTGGCGCTACTGGTGCAACTGGTGCGGTAGGTGCCACGGGAGCTGATGGTACAAAAATTTATTCGGGTACTGTTGTTCCCGCTGCGACACTAGGTGCTAGTGGTGATTTTTATCTTAATACCGCTGCCAGTATGATCTATGGCCCAAAAACGGCTGCAGGCTGGGGTACAGCTAAAAGCCTTATTGGTGCAACGGGAGCTACAGGCGCTGCCGGGGCAACAGGAGTGGCGGGTTCCAAAATTCTCAGCGGTACAGGTGTCCCGGCAGCATCCGTTGGAAGTAATGGGGATTATTACCTGGACCCTACTAATTATTTGTTCTATGGACCAAAAGCCAATGGGGCATGGCCTGTACC
>NZ_QAIL01000129.1:11972-20534 GCF_003061025.1 Pedobacter sp. HMWF019
AAAGGTGCTAAAGGTGATCCGGGAACAGCAAATGTGATCTATTCCGACTGGGTAACCCCAAGTATTTATACCAAAACGACTGTTTTTGGAACTGTCTATTTTACTGCTGATATTGCTGCTTCCAAAGTTACTCAAGCCATACTAGATCAGGGTACAGTAATTGTTTACGGTAAACTGTATGGATATGTTTCCTCTATATGGCCAACAGACCAGGTAGCAAACCTGCCTATTTCCATTACTTATATGAGTGGTGCGACCTCCAATATTGATGTCTGGTCTGCACTGAGCACAGTGGGAAGCATCCGTATTAGTGTGACCAGTTCAACCAATGCCTATGGTTCCATATCCAATGCCCATCAATTCAGGTATATTATTATCCCTGGTGGGGTGCATACATTGTCAAATGTTGTTTCCAAAAACTATGATGAGGTTAAGCAGGTTCTGCACTTAAGAGATTAAAGTAACGGATGGCTCTTTTTATGAAGGTGAATTTTTTCGAAAAGCCTCCTGTACTCTACTTCATGGCTTTCATGGGCTTCGGTGTTTTATAATCGTTATTTTTAGTCCTGAATTGGTTTAAAGGTTGAAACTAATATTTCCTTATTTCTGTAATTGTCGATTTGATTTCTAATTTTGAAACACCTAATGAAAATTTGCACTTATACTTTCGCTCTAGACCTGCCTTTATGCTAAAAGATATTTACCGGGAAAAATCTCCGTTAACAGACAAAGACTGCTTTTTAGTCTTCGATCGCGTGAAATCATCATTTACTTTTCCTGTACATATCCATCCGGAGTATGAACTGAATTTTGTGGAGGGGGCGGCTGGTGCTCAGCGGATTGTTGGAGATTCTGTGGAAACGATCGGTGATAAAGATTTGGTGCTTATTGCCAATCCGGAACTAAAGCATGCCTGGAAAAATGGAGAATGTACTTCTGATTATATTCATGAAATTACCATTCAGTTTCATCCGTCGCTGATTAACCAATATCTGGGTAAAAATCAATTTAAAAGTATACAGGAGTTGTTTTCCAGAGCCTCTAAAGGTGTAATTTTTGGTGCTGGTGCAATTGACAAAATTCTCCCTGTTTTGAGGTTACTCACGATGGAAAGAGATGGATTCTATTCGGTCATGAAGTTACTGATGCTGCTGTATGAATTGTCTAAATGCGAGGATATCAGAGAACTTTCCAGTGCTGCATCTTTGAGTATGTCTCCAAATGAAGTTTTGATCAATAAATTACATGCTTATGTTTCCAGGAATATTTCTGAGGTAATTTGCTTAACAGATGCCGCAGAAGCTTTAAACATGAGCCGTTCTACTTTTGCCCGCTTTATTAAGAGCAATACGAAAACGAACTTCAGCTCCTACTTATTCGATTTCAGGATAAGTATGGCTATGGAAAAACTTAAAAAGAATAGTTCTATTGCAGAAGTGGTTAGCGAATGCGGATTTAATAGCGTTTCCTATTTTTACCGGATATTTAAAAAAGCAAAGGGGGTCACGCCTGCTGAATTCAGAGACAGCCACCAGAAGGACCAGATCATTATCTGATTCTGGTTTTTGAATTAAATATAACCCATAATTCTCCACCCGAACAGAAAGTTGAAGAGAAGAGCATATAGTTCAATAGAGTTGAGCGAATTGTACAAGCTGCTTTGATCTGTTTTTTTGTTTAATGTTTTGTTTTTCAGTTGATTATGTTTTTGTGGTATTCGTTGGAAATTAAATCTGCACCTTTAATTTTATTGCTGATAATGAAATGATTAATGTTGTTTGGCACCGTTAATCGCCTATATGGCTTGGTTTAAGCCAAAATAAAGAATCAAAAGTTCAACTCGATTGAGCAAATCCTGCAATTTTCCGGTTTGGCGAATACATAGTTTTATGCCAATTAACTACGATTTAACCAAATGTAATGAGTATGGACCTATTTGTGTTTAAATACACGCATTCTGCCGTATACACTCTGAATTCTTCCTGCATCATTGCAAAAAAAGCCAAACAACATTAAATGAGAACAAGTCTATTAATTTTATTTTTAGTCAGTTTATGCCTTTTCGCAAGCGCACAACAGGCTATTACTGTGAAAGGCACAATAAAGGACAATGCCAATAATCCTTTATCTGGTGCTACTATCGTGATTAAGGGTAATACCGGAGCTGCCGGCGGAACCACATCGGATCTCAACGGGAACTTTAGCATTCAGGCACCTGAAGGCGCGGTTCTTATATTTTCTTACGTTGGGATGCAGAAAACTGAAGCTACCGTTGGAAAATCAAAGACCATGAACATTATACTTTCGGACGGCGATCAGCTGAATGAAGTTGTGGTAGTGGGCTATGGGACAGTGAAGAAAAAGGATCTGACAGGGGCCGTGGCTTCCTTAACCGGAAAAGAGATGCAAACTGACGTTGCTAAGAGCGCAAGTGGTGCACTGCAAGGCCGGATTGCCGGTGTGAGCGTGGCCAGCGTGAGTGGTCAGCCTGGAGCTGGTATGAGCATCAATATTCGCGGTCTGAGTTCGCTGGGTTCCAACACTCCTTTGTACGTTATTGATGGGGTATATGGCGATATCAATATGGTTGACCCTTCTGATATTGCTTCTTTGGACGTGCTTAAAGATGCTTCGGCAGCGGCTATTTATGGTTCGCGTGCGGCCAATGGTGTTGTGCTGATCACCACAAAAGGGGGTAAGAAAAACACGCGTGCTTCCATTAGCGCCAGTGTATATTCGGGGGTGCAAACTATTGCAAAGAAACTGGATGTACTGGACGCGCAACAATGGAAAACCATTATGAGCCAATCTGGTTATTTGCCAAAGGAGGCTATCAATTTTCAAGGCCCTGGTACAAACTGGCAGGATGAAGTTTACCGCACTGCTCCTTTAACCAAAGCAAATGTTGGCATTACCGGAGGTTCGGAAACAGCAACCTATAATGTGTCTGCTGGTTACATCAACCAGGATGGTATTTTGATCAATTCGGGATATGAGGCTTACAATATCCGCAATAAAAATACCTTTTCTTTCTTCAATGACCATTTGCGCATTGGTAATACTTTATTGTTAACTACAGCAGAAAGGCAAGATAATCATTTAACCATAACAGATCCATTGCGTCAAAATCCCTTACTTGGTGTATTAGATCCTAATCAGCTAGGCGGGTATGCTGGTATTTTACCCTGGATGAAAAACATGGATAATCCGGTTGGTGCTTCGAGGCTATTCGACAACAGATTAAACAAAACAGACATCCTGTTAAATGCCTACGCGGAGGTAGACCTGGGTATAAAAGGATTAAAATATAAACTGAATTACGGATACAATAGAAACAACGGACGCAATTACAATTATAATGCGCCTTATAACTTTGGATCGGGAGCGGTTCAGTCTAAACTAAACGAATCGGCTTATTTTAATAACCAATGGCTGCTGGAACATACTTTACATTATGACAATACGATTGGTAAGCATACCATATCTGCTTTATTAGGCTACTCATCACAGGAAAATTCTAACCGCTCTTTTGGAGCTGGAAGGAGTGATATTCCGTTTGGAACCAATTCTATTGGTGCCGGATCGACTACACAACAGACCACCTCTGGAGATTTGCAGGAGTATTCGCTACTTTCTATGTTTTCACGGGCGATGTACAGCTATGATTCCAGATATATGATGTCGGTATCTGTTAGACGTGATGGTTCGTCACGTTTTGCTGATGGTCATCGTTATGGTGTATTTCCTTCAGTTTCTGTGGGCTGGAACATCATGAACGAGAAATTCTTTGCCAGTGCTAAGGATGCCGTTAGTGAGTTGAAAATACGGGCAAGTTATGGTAAACTGGGTAACCAGGAGATTGGTAATTATGCTACTCAAAGTATCAGCAGCAGCGGCATCAATTACATAGAAGGTGGCAATTGGTGGATGGGCAGCAATACCGGGGTAACCTGGGTTTCTCCAAAAGACCTGACCTGGGAAGAAACACACACCAAAAACTTAGGATTGGATGCCAGCTTCTTAAAGGGCAAATTATCTCTGACTGCAGATTATTATGTTCAGGAGACTAAAAATGTACTGTTGAGTATTTCTATGCCTGGTTCAACAGGATTGAAAGGTAGCCCGACTATGAATGCCGGAACGATTCAGAATAAAGGTTTTGAGATGCTGTTGAATTATAAAAACAGTATTGGAGAGGTTAATTATTCCATTGGTATAAATGCTTCTACCGTTAAAAATAAAATAACGGCGATTACTGTGGGTAGTGAAAAACAGGAATTTGCTGGCTATAATCCTCAGGGTGAGGGAACCATTACCTGGGCAAAACTTGGGGACCCGATTGGTGCATTTTATCTGATCAGAACCAATGGTATCTTTCAGTCTGATGCAGAGGCGCAAGCTTATAAAACGCCGGCTGGTAAAGTGATTCAGCCCAATGCAAAGGCTGGTGATATCCGTTTTATTGATTTCAATGGCGACGGACAAATTACAGATGATGACCGTCAGTATGCAGGTAGTCCATTCCCGGATTTTAATTATGGCCTACGTGGTAGTTTAAACTATAAAGGTTTTGATCTGGGGATTTTCTTTGATGGCATGAAGGGCAATAAGATCTACAACTATACAAGGGCACGTATGGAGTCTATGAATGAGTTTACCAATTTTGGTGCGAACGTGTTGAATGCCTGGACGGATCAAAACAGAAATACAGATGTTCCCCGCTTTACGCAACAGGATGAAAACAAAAATAGCCGTCGCGTCAGTGATCGCTGGTTGGAAGACGGTTCTTTTTTCCGTCTGAAAACATTAGAAATCGGTTATACTTTCGATAATGCATGGGTAAATAAAGCCCGCATGAAAAATTTCAGACTTTTTGTAGCAACAGACAACTTATTTATTGTGACTAAGTATAAAGGATACAGCCCGGACTTAGGACAGAATGATGATCAGAATGGGGGTGGTTCCAGTACCATGTCGAGAGGAACAGATCACGGGCGTTTCCCTGCCGCAAGAACGATCACAGCAGGACTTCAGGCCAATTTCTAAGGATTAACAGGAACAATTAAAAGAATACATCATGAAAACAAATATATTGAAGCAACTGTCAGTGGTTGCTATACTCACGATCTCCATGGGGGGATGCAAAAAAGACTTTCTGGATCATGTCAATCCAAATCAGGCGGTAGAGCAAACTTTTTGGACTTCTGAAGCCAATGCCCAATCTGCTATGGCAACGGTTTATTCTCCGATCCGCGGACAAATGTATGGCTATTTTGGAGGATATACCGGATGGCATACCATGAACCGTGCAGACGATGTTTGGTTTATTTTAGGGGAAGAGCTGCAGAACTGGGAACCGGCTACCTATTCCAACACGGCGAATACTGCTGGAAGTGATTTTGACCAGATCTACCAGTGTATTAACCGGGCTAACGTGGTACTTAAGAATGTGAAAAATGTACCAATGAGTACAGATAAGATTAATTCGTTAATTGCTGAGGCCAGTTTTCTAAGAGGTTTTTCATATTTTCTTTTGGCAAGCAATTTTGGCGATGTGCCTTTGCGTTTGATTCCCGCTTCTGAAAGCACAGAAGAAATTATGAAACCATCCTCTCCAGAGGAACAGATCTGGAAGCAAGTTGTAGAAGATTTCAAAGTAGCTAAAGAATATCTGCCAATTGTACGGCCAGCTGCTGAAGTTGGAAGGGTAACAAAAGGTACGGCTATTGCTTACTTGGGTAAAACGTATAATTACATGAAGAAATATGCGGAAGCTGAAGCTGAATTGAGTACGATTATGAAAGCTCCTTATACTTATGATCTGGTTAGTAAATTCGAAGATAATTTTACGGAGAATACAGAACTGAATAAAGAATCTGTATTTGAAATTATGTACAATGGCAGTTTTGGTCAAGGTTCATGGGGTTCTGAAGAGGCAACAAGTACACAGGGCTTTGTGATCCCGAATTTCGTTGGTCCTCAAGGAACTGGTGGCTGGTTTAAATGGATGCCTACGGCTTCCATTGTAAATGATTTTATGGCTGAACAAAGACCAGCGGGTTCAGATACTAAATTTGATAAGCGTATGTATACCAGTTTTTTCTGGAAGTATTCTGATTTTGAAAATACAGTTGCTGATGGAGCTTGGTTTGGAAATCAGTCTTTTGATCAGATCTGGGAAGCGAGTGCAACCAAACGTTTAAGAGGCGAGCCTGATTTTTCTACTGTCAACGGTAAAAAAGGTCGTTTCCTGATTAAAAAGTTTACCAATTTTTATAAAAATGTTGCTGATGCAAACAGTATGTACGATCAGCAAAATCAAAACAATAACCTAAGGGTGATGCGTTTTGCTGAAGTTTTATTGTTGCATGCAGAGGCGGCTATTAAGACAGGTAAATTGAGCGATGCGGCCAATGACCTGACGCGCATTCGGGACCGGGCCGGGCTTGCTGCCAAAACATGGAGTGGAGTTGATGATCTATGGAAAGAGGTGATTCATCAGAATGAATTGGAGTTTTTCTTTGAAGGCCATCGTTTCTTTGATTTGAAGCGTTTTTATACTTATGATCAAATGAAGCAACTTCTGGTGCAGAATAAAAAGCAGGGTGCGTCAAATTTTCTGCCGAAACATTTTTATCTGCCTATCCCACAAACGGAGTTGAATACGAATACAGCTATTCAGCAACATCCACTGTGGAGATAATTTTAAGGCGAGGCAGGACAGCATTGGTGATGCTGGTCCTGCCGCTAATGCTGCTGGTTGCCTGTAAAAAAGATAAGGTGGCGGAATCTACAAAAGAAGAGGCATATAAAACTTCTTTGGAAAGTATGACGGAAAAGGGTAGTTTACTCTTAAATTATACAAAGGGAGATAAAGTTTATACGTTTAATTTTGAAACAGGAGTGGTGGAGGTACCAGTACAATCTATTCTTTCTGTAGAAGATCATCCTGATCAATGGGCAACTGTGGTGAATTTTGCTGATAAAAAAAGCCTTTCTGTTCCTTCCAAAGGAAATGCATTAGATTTTATGGTTAGGAACGTTGCTTTAAATCCCTCTGGGTATAATCCATTGGCTGCAACGGTAGAGGTATTTATGCCGGCAAGGGGCAGGATAAAGGTTATTATTGAAGGTAAAACAGGTAAGAACGGAACTATAGAACATCTGTTTACGGCTTCAAACAACAGACAAATCATTCCTGTGCTGGGATTGTACGCCAATTATAATAACCTTGTTGATTTGGTTTTTACAGATATGGATGGAAAAGAACGTGGGCGAACACAGTTGAAAATACAGACAGCTCCACTAAATGTAGCTGCTTTTCCAAGTTTTGAGATCATTACTGCCCAAAAAGATCGTATGGAGCCAGGCTTAAATCTGGTGAGTTATCCTGGAGAAAGTGAACTGGATACTTCCTGTCCTTATATGCTCGATTCTGATGGGGAAGTTCGCTGGATACTCTTATTGAAGTCATCACCCGATCTTAAGCGGTTTGGAGAAGCCATTGGTTTTAAACGTATGAAGAATGGTAATTTCCTTTCTGGCGATAAGGATGCTTCTCGTATTGTGGAGGTGGATATGCTGGGTAACCTTGTTCATCAATGGGACTTGATTAAATTGGGTTATACCTTCCATCATGAGGTAACTGAGGCGTCCAATGGGAATTTTCTGATTACTGTTTCTAAATCTGATGCACGTTTAGTGAATGGAAAACCGAGAATCAATGACCATATCATTGAGGTGAATCCTACATCTGGTACATTGGTGAAAGAATGGGATCTGGCCAATATGCTGGATACTTCCCGTTACGAGAGCCATAAAGATGTATTGCCTGGCGATATTATACAGACGCCGAGTAACTGGGCTCACAACAATTCAATAGCCGAGCGTGGTATCGATTTAATGGCGACTGTACGTTTCCAGGGACTGATGTCTTTCAATAAGGATGGAAATGTAAAGTGGATCATTTCGCCTCATAAGAACTGGGGTGCTGCCTATCAGAAATATTTATTGTCTCCAGTAGATGAATCTGGCAGGGCTATAATTGATCCTAAAGTAATTTCAGGGGAAACTGAAACTAGCGGATTTGATTGGGCATGGGGTCCGCATACGCCTGTTTTAATGCCTAATGGTCATATCCTGGTTTTTGACAATGGTTATTATCGCCATTTTCAGCCAAATACAATGGTTGATGCGGATAGTTATAGCCGTATTGTGGAATATAAGGTAGACGAAGCTCAAAGAACAGTACAACAGGTTTGGTCTTATGGAAAGGAAAGGGGAGTGAAAAGCTTTGCCCCGGCGCTTTCTTCTGTACAATTTTTGCCTCAAACAGGACATGTGTTATACTGTCCGGGAATAGGAAATAAAACAAATAAGGGAATTGGTGGCAGGATCGTTGAAATTGACCCTGCTACGAAGGAGGTGATTTATGAGCTGGAGATAACGGCTCCGAGCACTACTGCCTTTCATCGGGTAACCAGGATGGAAATTTATCCGAATACTCTTTGAGTACTTATCTCTGATAATTAAGGAATTTTGATTGAATAGGCAGCCTACCAA
>NZ_QAIL01000130.1 GCF_003061025.1 Pedobacter sp. HMWF019
TTATTATTCATATTGGAGCAGGGTATACCTTTAATAATTATTTTACTTTTTGTCTTGGAAAGTTTCCGAAAAATGCGGGGATCGCAGGCGGTCTGACTGGTGGTATCACTTATGTTATTGTTTCTTTTTTAAGCTATGGAATTGTAAACATTGTTCCAGCTAAAGATGAAAGAAATCTAAGCTTAAGTTACCTGATCCTAATCCTGCTTTCTGTATTCATTATGCTGGTAATTTCCAGGTTGAGGTCTAAATCTCTTCCTGGGACAGAACTTTCGTAGCAACTTTTCCTACTGATAAGCCCTGTACTATAATTGAAAACACCACAACAAAATAAGTAACCGCAACTAAAGTGGCTTTATAGGGACCTTCATCCATGGAGAGTACAAGTGCAATGGATACACCACCTCTCAGGCCACCCCAAACAAGTACTTTTATGGTTCCGTTACTGAACTTGTTTTTAAAGGGGATGAGTAACACGGGTATATAAATGGAGATGAAACGTGCAAATAGTACAATTGCAATAGATATTAAGCCGATTTGCCAATAGATAGTGATGTTTTTGATGATCAACAATTCGAAGCCAATAAAAAGGAAAAGGATAGCGTTCAGAATTTCGTCAATTAACTCCCAGAATTTATTCAGATAATCCTTCGTTGTCGCAGACATCGCAGTTCTTTGGCCATAATTGCCAATAACAATTCCCGCCGCTACCATCGTTAATGGACCTGAAATGTGCATGGAATGAGCAATCAGGTATCCGCCCATAACGACTGAGAGTGTAATCAGGACAGTTACTTTGTAATCATCTATTTTTCTAATGGCATTTGATGCGCCCAGACCGAGTAATGTGCCTAGTAAAAAGCCTCCAAGGGCTTCTTTAACGAGTAGCCAGGAAATGTTTGTAAAAGAGATATCTATATCTGTTCCCTGGGCAAGTTGTAGAATAACAGCAAAGATCACAACAGCTACCCCGTCATTGAAAAGGGATTCTCCGGCAACTTTTGTTTCCAATGATTTTTTTACTTTGGCTTCCTTTAATACGCCCATTACCGCAATTGGATCTGTCGGTGAGATAAGCGCACCAAACAGAAGACAGAATATGAAAGGTAGTTTTACAGAGAATAGAGGGCTGATGTAGAACAAGAGAAATCCTACAGCAAAAGTGGAGATGATTACACTGATTGTAGAAAAGACCATAATTGGCCAGCGTTGTTCCCTGAGGTCTTTTAGGTTAATATGTATGGCACCGGCAAAGAGAAGGAAATTTAGCATAGCTCCCATAAGTACCTCAGTAAAATCAACATCCTGAAGTAACGTTGAAAAGTGCGTAAAGATTTTAGGAAATAGATGGCCTGTAACAACTAATAGAATCGAAGACAGCATCGCGATAATCATAATACCAATAGTAGATGGTAGCTTAAGATACCTGAGGTTCAGATAGGCGAAAAAAGAAGCAAGAACAATAAGGACTGAAAAAGAATAGTATAATTCCATGAAGTAACGGCTATTAAGTAAAAAATCAATCGATTATCGCAAAATACTAAAATTAGAAGATATTGTTATCTTGCCTTTTTATTTAAGGATAATGATCATAACCATACAATGCAAAGATCAGCTTGGCCTCGTAGCAGATATCTCCAGGATTTTATCTCAAAATCAGCTGAATATTATTTCTATGCGCGAACATGTGGATAAGGTAGAATGCCGTTTTTTTATGCGGTTGGAAATGGATGGGTATTCAGACGAAGTCTTACTGGAAAAACAATTGCTGAAAATTTTACCTACTCGCTCGGAAATACAGGTTAATCCAGCGCCAAACAAAAAGATTGTTGTTCTGGTTACCAAAGAGTACCACTGCCTGGCAGATATACTCATACGACACAGTTTTGGAACATTAGGTGCTTCAGTTCAATGTGTTATTGGAAATCATGGTATGTTGCAAGAGATCTGCGACCGTTTTGATGTCCCCTTTTTCCTGGTCCCTTATAGCAATGGTAAAGACTCGGCTGAGGCGGAAATGATTAATAAAATCTCGTCTTATCAACCGGATTACATTGTTTTAGCTAAATTTATGCGGGTACTTTCACCTGAATTCATTGTCCGTTTTAGGGATAAAATCATTAATATTCACCATTCTTTTTTACCTGCTTTTGCAGGTGCCAATCCTTACAAGCAAGCTTTCGAAAGAGGGGTTAAACTTATTGGCGCAACTGCTCATTTTGTAACCAATGAATTGGATGAAGGGCCCATTATTGCACAGCAGATTATCCCTGTAAATCACTCTTTTACGGCACTCGATATGGTGAGATCCGGAAAGGAAATTGAAACCGCAGTACTGGCAAAAGCTATGCGTCTTGTGTTTGATGATCGCGTTTTTGTTGTTCATAACAAAACGGTTGTATTTGAACATTAGGGGGAGATTGATTTTCATTGAATTGTAACTCTTTTATTCTTTTATTGCTATTTAAACAGATTAGACGCATATTTAGTAAAGAATTAGCCATTATACTATGTTAGGAGAATTAATAGAAAAGGAATCAATAGAAGTAAGTGAAATTATACCAGCAGAACAAAATCACACAGAAGAATTAAGGGATAAACTAAATGGAGCGCAGCGACTTGGAAATGAGTTTAAGTCAAAAGCAGAAATTACATTTAACACCAAAGATGGTCCAAAAACTGTGAACACAACAGTTTGGTCAGTAACAGAGAAATATATTCAGCTCAAAAATGGAATTCATATTCCTTTAACAAGCCTGATTGATATAGATTTTTAAAATGGTTTATAAAATTAAAGGGCATCGGTTAGATTGCCCTTTAATTTTATAAACCTATTGTGCACTTTTCATTTCTTCCAATGCATCTAATATACCATCAGCTCCCGGATTGATGCCATCAGGAGACAAATAGCTCCATTGAATGATCGCATGCTCGTCTATTACAAATAAAGCCCTGTGGCTTTCTCCTTCTTTTGTGTCGTAGATTCCATATTTTTTGGATACTTCCCCCTTAGGTTCGAAATCTGCAAGTAAGGGAAAGTGAATTTTTCTTTCCTGAGCGAAAGCCATATGACACCATTTGCTGTCCACTGAAATACCAAGGATTTCTGCATTATATTCATGAAATATTTTTAATGTAGCGCTATATAAGCTCATCTGATCACTACAAACAGGACTCCAGTCTGCAGGGTAAAAGGCTAAAATAAGACGTTTCCCCCGGAAGTCAGCAAGGCTTAATTTTTGGTCGGGTGTTGCATAGAGGTCAAAATCCGGAGCAGAATCTCCTTTTTTCAGAATCATAGTAGTAGATTTCAAAGGTTAAAAGATAGGAAATGAAT
>NZ_QAIL01000131.1 GCF_003061025.1 Pedobacter sp. HMWF019
GGGCTTACTCCACAATTGAATATACTGTGAATAGAGTCAATTAAAAGCAGCTATACAGCGTCAGTTTACTGGTGCATATAACCAGAATGGCATCACCTAGGCCATAAAAGTTCTGTATACGAGGATGGGAGCAAAGCGTATGTGGGGGCTGATTACAAAGGTTACCCAGCCGTTCCAGTTATTTCCGATAGGTTTCTTAAATAGTGTCTATTCCTTAATTGTATTGTTTACGCGATTAATTTGATTAAAAACAAAAAAGCCTTTAAATCTTAGATTTAAAGGCTTTTTTTAGTCGGGGTGGCAGGATTCGAACCTACGACCTCCACATCCCAAATGTGGCGCGATACCGGGCTACGCTACACCCCGAACTTTATTTACAAGTTAGTAACTGAGTTACTTCGTTGTTGGGATTGCAAAAGTAGAACTTTTGTTTTTAATTTCAAAATATTTTTTAAAATATTTTCAGAAACTTTAATCTGATATTGATTTTAATTTCTTAGTCTTTCAAAAAATAGAACTAGTACTAATTTCCTTGTTCTTACAGCTACTTTCCCGTTTGCTGTGCTGCAAAGGTAAATAAAAAAGGCACACTTTTATAAGATAATGCATTTTTTGGAGCGGAAAAGGGCTAATGTATTCTATTTCAGGGGGAAAATTTTTATCGGACTTGTTTGTAAGCCCGAAATCTCCTGTTTGCGTGTTTAGAGCCTTGTAAACATTAAATTAATACTGAAGTTAAGTGTAGTTAATGTTAAGGTAACATGTAAATGGTTCTTTTGTGTTAATTATTCGATTGAAAATCAAATCTTTTACTATATGGTTAACCGATACTTAAGGTTGCTTATTTTTATATTGGCTGCTTTGGGGCAAGTGTATGCTGTACAGGGCAGGGCTCAAATTAACGGTGGTAATCTGCTGAAAAGAACAGAACAGCTGAGCAGGCAATTTCCAGATTCTGCTTTTTTATTGCTGAGAAAGCTCTATGCAACGGCAGAGAGCAGTAAGGATATTCTTACTGCCGGGATTTGTATGCAACAAATGGGGCAGATTTGTTTTAACGAAGGACATTATGCGCAATCTCTGGATTTCTATCAGCGGGCGGAAAAGATATTCAGGGAACAAAAGAATCCGATATTATTAGCGGCAACCTTAAACCACACCGGCTTGCTTTATTATTATAATAAACAAAATGATAAAGCTTGGAAACATTATAACCAGGCTTTAAGTTTATACGGAAAATCAAATGATAGAGCTGGCGTCGCAGAAACCTATGGTAATTTGGGTCACTTGTTTGAAAAACGCCAACAATATGACAGCGCTTCATTTTATCAGAATCGTGCACTTGCGGAATATAAGTGTGTTGGAAATAAATTCGGAACAGCCAAGATCTATGAGAACCTGGGGAGTATTTATGAAGATCTGGCTAAATATGATTCCGCTTACCATTGTTTTAATACAGCCAGGGAGTTATATGCCACAGAACATAACGAAGTAGCAAGTATAGAAGTGATTAATAATTTGGGCGATATACTAAGAAAAACCGGTAAATATAGCGAGGCTATGAAACAAACACGGAAGGCTCTTGTACTTGCGCAAAAAACAAACAACCTGTATCAAATCGGATCGGCTTACCGGGATATTGCGAAGACCTTCAGATTGTTGAATCAACTGGATAGTGCTTATGATTATTTGGAGCTTAGCCGGAAATATACAATGGAAGTTTACTCTAAGGAAGGAACACAGCAAACCTCTTTCCTTCAGGTACTGTATGATACCGACAAAAAGAACAGTGAAATTGTCCGTCTGGAAAACATCAGGAAAACCAACACGATTATCGCAATAGCTACGGGCTTAGTTCTAATACTGCTATTGATATTAGTCTGGACCATTTTTAGCAGACAAAGGCTGAAGATCAGGGATGAGAAATTAATAGCCCGGAAGAATAGGGATGTGTATAACGCACAGCGGGAGTTAATGGAGATGGAACTTCGAAACAAACAACTGGAAGAAGAAAGCTTAAAACAGGAACTGGAACTAAAAACAAAAGAACTGACCTCACATACATTGAACCTGATCCAGAATAATCAGCTACTCGAAGAGGTGCGGGAGAAATTACATGCCTTGGTGAAGGATGATAAACGAGATCAGAAAAAACAACTACAGCAAATTGTTCAGCAGATTACCCAGAGTTTTAACAATGATCAGCATTGGAAAGAATTTGCAAATATATTCGAACAGGTACATCAAAGTTTTTATGATCAGCTTAAAAAGCTCAGTGACGATCTAACCTCTAATGATATAAGGCTATTGGCACTGTTGAAAATGAACCTAGCCTCTAAGGATATTGCTTTATTACTTGGAATTTCTCAAGATAGTTTACGCATTGCGAGATACCGTTTAAGAAAGAAATTAAACATTCCAACAGGAGACAACCTAAGTACGTTTATCCAAACGATTTAGTTTGAGTTTTAGTGCTTAACAATGACTTAATACATGGGTAACCAAAGGTTAATGGAGATTTTTAATTATTTAAACTGCTGTTTTATAATTGTTTATGTTTTTGTTTGTGGCCTTGTTGCTTTGATGTATACGTCAGTTTTTGCATGTATCTTTTTTGTATACGGTGCTTTTTACAAAGCCCGGTCCTGAGT
>NZ_QAIL01000132.1 GCF_003061025.1 Pedobacter sp. HMWF019
CTACTATTAATTGGCGTAAAATTATGCGGATTACAGTGACTCAGTTGATGCTGGCAGTGATATTTACATGTGTAATGCATGCAAAAACTGTTACTGCCCAAGCCTTTTTAGAAAAGAGTATCAATCTTAGTTCGAACAATATTGAACTAAGTACGATGCTTAAAAGGATTGAGCGGTTAACGGGAGTGAAATTTGTGTATGTTCACAATACTCTCGAAAACACACGGTTGGTGTCCAGGGATTTTAAGGGTCAAACTTTAAAGAGTATACTGGACCAGGTTTTAAAAGAAAATGGAATTGCTTATGAAGTCATAAGCGGTAAGATTGTACTTAGCAAGGCAGAAGATCTGTCTTTGCCGGATATTGTGATTAAAGGCCGGGTCACAACAGTTAAAGGCGAAACATTGCCCGGGGTAAGTATTAAAGTAAAAGGAACTTCAAAGGGAGCGGTTACGGATACCAATGGAGCTTATAGCTTGTCGGCTCCTGAAGGTGCTGTACTGGTGGTTTCTTATATTGGTTTTACCACACAGGAAGTTCCTGTAAACGGACGAACAACTGTAAATATTCAGCTTGTAGAGGAAGCCATGAATTTGAATGAAATGGTGGTGGTGGGTTATGGTAACCGTAAGGTGAATGATATTACCGGGGCTGTAACCAATATTAAAGCTGAAAATTCTAATATTGGAGGTGCTTCTACTTCTGTAGATCAACTGATTGGTGGCCGTGTTGCAGGGGTTCAGTTTAAACAGAATACGGCGCAGCCAGGTGGTGGTGGACGTACCATTATCCGAGGTAGAAACTCTTTGTTTTTAAATACAGACCCTTTGTATGTTATAGACGGTTTTATTGTCAATAGTCCAGCTTCGCCAAGTGGCGATTCTAATTTTTCTTCGCCAGACAGGAATCCTTTAAATACGATCAATCCAAATGATATTGAGTCAATAGCCATCTTGAAAGATGCTGCAGCTACAGCGATTTATGGGGCAAAAGGTTCAAATGGGGTAATTATTATTACTACAAAACGTGGTGCACAGGGAAAAGCTAAGATCACGTATGATGGGTATGGTGGTATACAGACTATTGCTAAAAAATTAGAGGTTATGGATGCGCAGCAATATATGACCTTTTGGAACGGCCTGGGCAAAACAAATTTCACCGAGAGCCAGATCAGCAATGCCAAAACAACAGATTGGTTTGATGATATTACGCGTACCGGAACACTGCAAAGTCATAATGTTAATATCTCCGGGGCGACAGATAATTTGAACTATTTCTTTTCAACAGGTTATTTTAACCAGGATGGTGTAGTTAAAAATTCTGGCCTGGAACGCCTTAATGGAAGAGGAAATATTCAGTACAATTATAAGAAGTTTAACTTTTCTGCGAATATGTTTGCTACCCGTCTGGTAGATCAAAACCAGCCTACAGAAGGAGGCACAAGGAATTCGATCATTGCTTCCTCTATTGCTTTTGCACCTTATCAGCCGGTAAGGGATGCGAATGGGGTGTATAGCCGAGATCCGTATAATGACTTTATTGCCAACCCAATATCTCTGCTTGACATCAACAATAAACTGTATACCGATAAAATGAACTACAGTGTAAGTACTAAATATGAAGTGCTTCCTGGCTTAAAGCCGGAAATCAGGTTTACCTACGATGTCCAAAATGCCAACCGTGATTTTTATGTACCTTCTACGACGGCTTATAATGGGAATTTTACGCATGGCGGAACAGGGTCCCAAACCAGCCAGAGAAGCTATAGCTATCTTGTAGATGGGTTATTAAACTATGAGAAAAAATTTGCAGAAAAACATGCTTTTACTGCTTTACTTGGCTATGAGTATTTTTATAGAAATACCAATCAATTCCAGGCACAGAATTCTGGTTTTGGTGTAGATGTTACTGGTGCAAATAATTTGGGCAGCGGAAGTGCACCGGTGGTGAGTTCCAATAAATTTGATCATACAGACATCTCTGTATTTGGCCGTGTGGATTACACTTATGATGACAGATATATGGCTACCCTTACCGTGAGAAGGGATGGTTCATCTGTATTTGGTGCCAATAACAAGTTTGGTGTTTTTCCTGGGCTTTCCCTGGGCTGGCGCCTGGATAAGGAAGATTTTCTAAAAGACAGTAAAACAGTTAATCTTTTAAAACTGCGTGCAGGCTATGGCAAGACAGGTAATTCTGGTATCGATCCTTATCAGTCTTTATCTAAATATGATCTGGGTACAAATGGGATTATTGGCCAGGCGCCTGTTGTCGGTGCTACGCTGACCGATTATAAAGCCAACCCGGATTTGAAATGGGAAACCACTTCTCAATTGAATATTGGGCTGGATTATGGCTTATTTGGCCGTGTAACGGGTGCCGTAGATTTCTTTGTTAAGAACACAAAAAATATGCTGATCAGAGTGCAGCAAAACAACCTGAGTGGTTATACTTTGCAATGGCAAAATGCCGCCTCGATGCGTACAAGTGGTATGGAGTTCTCTCTTAACAGCACCAATGTGCAAAACGATAATTTTCAATGGACAACCTCTGCTAATTTCACTTTGCTGAACAATAAAATAACGGATTATAACACGTCTGATCCAACAACGATAGCCGCATTGAACTCCATTGGGGTGATCAAAGGAGAGCGAACCAATTCCTATTATACCTATATTGTGAACGGGGTAGATCCGGCTACAGGTTCTTTTGCCTATAAAGACCTGGATGGCAATGGTGTGATCAACAGTAATGACCGGATGATCTATGGAAATCCGGATCCGAAATTCAACGTTGGTTTGGGTAATACATTCCGTTACAAGAACCTTTCTCTGGATTTTTTCTTTAATGGTAGTTTTGGAAATAAACTGCTCAACCAGACCCGCGCATGGTATACTGTACCTGGGGTAGATGATGTATCTAATTATTTAAGCAGTGCTATGGGGTATTGGAGTCCATCTAATCTAACTTCGTCGATACCAAATAACCGTTCTAATGGAGGGGCAAGCTGGTTGTACAATTCTGCGTGGATTGAACCGGCATGGTTTATCCGGTTACAGAGTGTTAACCTGTCTTATAATTTACCGGTAAAAGAAATGTTCCATCATGCTTTTAGTAATGCGAAGATTTATGTTCAGGCGCAGAACTTGTTTTTAATTACTAAATACAAGGGGATTGATCCTGAAGCAGCCAACAATGCTTATGTGCCGGCCACGGAAAATTTGCCTGCATTGCTGCCTGGCAGTACGGACATTAATGCTTATCCGTCGGCACGTACATTTACCCTGGGAGTTAGTTTATCCTTTTAACATAGCCTATTTAATATGAAAACCAATATAAAATTTATACTATCCGGAATTTTTGCCACCAGTCTTGTCTGCGCTTCATGTTCAAAAGACATGTTGAAGGAGAACTTGTATAGTCAGGTTGGTGCAACCAATGTGAGTGGCCCGCAGGGTGCAGCCCTGTTAACGAACGGAATCTATCCTTACATTCAATTTTTGAGTTACAATGGCGGAAACAATTGGTTGCTGACAACGGAGGCCAATACAGATGAATTTTTCTGTAATTGGGGCGGTACGCCTGAGACAGGTTGGGCCGGGGCTCAGAATTTTTTAAACCTGGACGCCAGTCATTCTATGGTTGGGTTAATCTGGGACAGTTTGTATAAGATTGTTACACAATCTAATGCAGTGGTGACCCAATATGGTTCTTTTACCGACGCGCCGACCATTCAAAACGTAGCTCAGGCTCGTTTCTGGAGAGCGTATGCTTATCAGAAACTGTATTCAGTTTATGGGCCGGTTCCTCTGGTAAAAGGTGGAGAGGACCTCTCAAAGGGGATTGCGAAAGCAACCAAAGCGGATATGGAGACTTTTATTGAAGCTGAGATGAAAGCTATTGAAGCTGTTTTACCAGCAACTTACAGTAGTTCGGATTATGGAAGACCAAGCAAATGGGCCGTTAAAGCTTTTCTTGCCCGTTTTTACCTGAACCAGAAAAACTGGCAAAAAGCTTCTGACTATGCAAAAGATGTGATTACAAATTCTGGTGCAGGGCTTCAGACAGATTATGCGAGTGTGTTTTCAAAAGATGGGAATTCAGAAATTCTTTTAGCTGTTAACGAAATTGCGCAGGCTGGTAAAGGAAATAAATACGTGGCTTTGTCTATGGAATCCAATGTACGTGATGCTCTGGGTATCACAGGTGTTTCTGCCTCCAATGGTTATGGTATGTCTACACCATTCTTCAGAACATTTGCTTCTGGTGATTTGCGTGCTGCTCCTTTTGATGCGGCCACAAAAACAGGAATTATGGTTTCTGGTGTATTGCGTAAAGCAGATGGCAGCCCGGTATTTGGTACGGCTGCAAATCCAGTTACCGTAGAACAGCAGTTGAGCAGGGTACTGTCTTTCAAATTCCCGGTTCAGGCCAATATTCCTAACGGAGAAGATGCGGATGCAGATGTGCCTTTGCTGCGTTTGGGGGAAACCTATCTGAGTTATGCGGAGGCACAGAATGAGTTGGGAAATACACCGGAAGCTTTAAATTATGTGAACCCGCTGAGAAGACGGGCACATGTAGTCGAATTGTCTGGTCTTTCGCAAGCTGCTGCGCGTACTGCAATTTTGAATGAACGCGGATGGGAAACTTATCATGAAGGTTACCGTAGAGAAGATTTGGTTAGAGCAGGCTTATTGTTAAGTAAGGTTGCGGAGAAATATCAGTTTTATATGGGGAAACCAATGTCCTGGGCTAATAATTCTGACCGCCTGTTGTTGCCTATTCCAACAACTGCTTTGCAGCTGAATAGTTTATTAAAACAGAATACGGGCTATTAATTTTTGAAACCGCCGAAGGCAACTTAGGTGCAAAGAAAAACAACAGAGAAACTGATTAAAAATTATATACGGATGAAAACAACAATCTGTTGTTTGATGATCTGTGCAGCTGCGTTTAGCCTGCAGGCTCAAACAACTGGTTTTTCTCTGGATAAGGCAAGTTCAGACTTGCCTTATCTGGATGGAAAACCAATAAATAAGAAGAACCTTTATGTTACTGCTGGCGACAGATTGTACTGTATTGGTGATCAGGAAGGTAATTACCCCGCAACAGGTTTCCATGTAAAAGGAGAAATGGGAGGGATATGGCAACAACCGATAAAATTGATGGATGGTTTTCGTGCAGAGCTGGTTGGTGGTAATGGATACAGAGAAAAATTGCAGTCGGCTGAACGTTTTAAGGCGGGGTCTTTTGTAAATAAGCATATTTACCATGTGCAAAATCAACATATAAAGGTGGTCCGAACCCAATTTGTTCCAGACGGTCTGCCTGTGCTGGTGGTGGAATACGCGATTGAAAACACGGGCAAAATAAGCTGTTCTTATAGCCTTGATTTCCTTGCGGATGTGAATTTAAGACCGGTTTGGCTTGGTGAAGAGAACGGAATGCCAGACTACCCGGACAAATTTTACCGGAAAGATGGTCCGGTCTATAGTTTTAAGGATGGAAATAACGATTGGTTCACTTTACTGAGCTGTACTGCAGATTTAACTTATAAAGGCATTTCTAAAACGCCTTATCAGGGAAAAGGTTTGACCGCGAGGTTTAGTACAAAGGTGGCTATTCCCGGTGGTCAGACAAAAACTGTACGTTTCTATATCTCTGGTTCTGAACAGAACTACAATCTGGCGGTGGCTGATCTGAGCAGGGTTAAGAATGATCTGGCTAAACTTGTTGCGGCAAAAAAAGATCGCTATAGATTGATGGAAAATACCGCCAGTCTTGATGTGCCGGATGCAAAGCTGAAGCAGGCCTGGTTCTGGGGGAAATACAGTACAGATTGGTTAATCAGAGATGTGCCCTCTATGGGGAGGGCTATGAGTGCGGGATTACCGGATTATCCGTGGTTTTTCAGCAATGATCAGGGCTATACCTTTAAAGCACTAACGGGAATGATGAAGCCGGATTTATTCTATTCTTCCTGGGCGATGCTGAAAAAACTATCGATGAAGGCCAATGGGGATATCGGAAGGGTTATTCATGAAGCGTCAGCCAATGGGGTGGTGTACGATAAAGGCAGGATGGAAGAATCACAGGTTCATATTGAAACGGCCTGGTCTGTTTTCAAATGGACAGGAAACCTGGAGTTCTTAAAAGAAAACTATGCTTATGCAAAAAAGAGCCTTAAATGGTTGATGGAACACGATACCAATGGCAACTTGTTTGTTGAAGGTTATGGCGGCGTGGAGATTAAGGGGCTGAATGAGGAGATGCTTGATGTAGCAGTTCATACACAAGGTCTTTTTACCGTAATGTCTCAGATGGCAGCTGTCTTGAAAGATCAGGATGCCATATCAGCGTACCAGACCAAGGCGGATACCTTAAGGGCAAGGATTAACCGGGATTGGTGGATTCCGAAAGAGAACCGTTATGCGGACTTTATTACCAGTAAAGAGAAAGCACTGGATATCATTGATACAGCAATTGCGAAACGTATTCATCCGGGAAGAAATACCTGGGCATTGAAAAAGTTGAATACCTTGAGAAGCCAGATCGTTGCAGGCACATATAAGGATAAGGGTTATTTGGTTTATTATAATACTTCGGGTGTTTTACCTCTTAGGGAGGGAATTGCAGATTCATCAATGGCTAAAAAGATGCTGGCCAATATGGACTGGTTTACCAACCAGTATGGGGCATATATATCGGGTATAGAGAGACCTGATGATATCAGGGCAGATGAAGGATCAGTTTATGCCCGGAATAAAGGGGAATTTAGTTATGACCAGGCCGTAATGCCAGCTGCGACCTCAAGTTTTACGATTGCAGAATGCCGTTATGGCTCTGCGGATAGTGCGATGAATTATATTCATAAAACATTGAATAGTTTCGGTTTTGCTACACCTGGTACCACTTATGAAGTCTCTCCTGATTATGGAATGTTTGTGCAGGCATGGAATATCACAGGTTTGTATATTCCGGTGATACAGTATTTCTTTGGAATTGATCCGCAGGCTTATCTGAAGGAAATTACAATTGCCCCTAAAATGCCTGTAAAATGGCCTTATGCCAGACTGAAAAATCTCTTAATTGGAGGTAATGTACTGTCAGTCGATTATAAAAAGGAGGGACCTGTGGTTACTTATAAGGTGGATTGTACTGAACCTGGATGGAAGATTAATTTCTTACCAGGGAAGGCCAGGGAGGTTTATGTAAACGGAAAAGCGGTGAACATGGACCATGGGAGGGTTATACTGGATCAAAAGAACAACACAATTACTTACAAAGAATATTAACTGATGATGGCTTCATCATCAGTAAACAAACGATAGACTAATGAAGAGATTTTTTTTAATACTTGGGCTCAGCCTCTTTGCATTATTGCTTAAGGCTCAGGACCCATGGATCATAGAGGCCGGCAAAATTGATCCTGCTAATTATTACGGGGTTACCGTTGCCAATGGCATGCTGGGTATCGTTTCTTCTCCGGAACCGTTTAAAGTGAAAAATGTGGTTCTTGCGGGCGCTTACGATACGTATGGCAGGGGCAGGGTAAGCAACTTTTTAAGCAGTTTTAACCTTTTGAATATGTACCTGGAGATAGATGGAAAGCGTCTTGATGCGAACAGCATTCAAAACATGCATCAGGAGCTGGATATGCATTATGGATCCTTTACGACTACTTTCGAGTACGGGGATAAGGCGAGTATAAAATACACCTATTATGCGTTGCGTCATTTGCCTTATACCGTTCTAATGGATGTAAGCATTACGGCGAAGCAGGATCTGAGTTTAACGGCAGCGAGTGTCATGGAAACACCGGATGCATTGAGAGAAGTACAGAATTATTATAACGAGATAGACAGGCCTCATGTAACCCTGAGTTTATTAACCTCAACCGCTAAAAGCCCAACTGGAAAGCTTCAGCTTAGCGCTTCTACTACGTTCTTGTTTAGTGAAGGTCATGGACAAGAGCCAAAGGTTATCCACGAAATGTGGGACAACAATATGCATTTGATGAAATTTGCTAAGAAAATGGTCAAGGGCAGTACCTATTCCTATTCAGTAGCTGGTAGTTCTATTACTTCTGCCCATCATGATGATCCTTTGAATGAAGCAGAACGGATGACAATTTTTGCCAGGCTGGAGGGTAGGGAGCGGTTATTGAAGTTTCATAAACAAGCCTGGGATGATCTGTGGAAGAGTGATATAGAGATTACTGGTGATGCGCAATCTCAGCAGGATGTACACAATATGATTTACCATTTGTATTCCTTTGTACGCAAGGGAACCGGCTATTCCCTTTCTCCGATGGGCTTATCCGGCCTGGGATATAATGGGCATGTGTTCTGGGACGCTGATATTTGGATGTTTCCGGCATTACTGGTCTTGCATCCGGAACTGGCACAATCCATGGTTGATTATCGGTACAACAGGCTTGAGGCCGCAAAAAGAAATGCTTTTTCTCATGGTTATCGTGGAGCGATGTTTCCTTGGGAGAGTGCAGATACAGGGGTAGAGGAAACTCCTGTATGGGCCTTGAGTGGGCCATTTGAACATCATATTTCGGCCTGTGTGGCTTTTGCTGCCTGGAACTATTATTGTGTTACCGGTGATAAGGACTGGCTAAAAGAAAAGGGCTGGCCAATTTTATCGGCTACAGCAGATTTCTGGGCCAGCAGGGTTGAACGAAACGGGCCGGGGCATTATGACATTAATAATGTGGTTGCAGCGGACGAATGGGCGGAAAATGTAGACAATAACGCTTTTACCAATGCTGCGGCTATTGTGAATCTGAAAAATGCGACTGCTGCTGCGGGCATATTGGGTTTGAAGGCGAATGCCGATTGGATGCATGTCGCTTCCAATATTCCGGTGCTCAAAATGAGCGGCGGAGTGACAAGTGAGTATGCGGGATATAAAGGAGAAAATATCAAGCAGGCCGATGTAAACCTGCTGGCGTATCCATTAAAGACAATTACAGATCCCGGTCAGATCAAAAAAGACCTTGCATTTTATGAAACGCGTATTCCAGATGAGGGTACACCTGCAATGACACATGCTGTTTTCTCCTTGCTGTATTCCCGGCTTGGCGATGGTAAAAAAGCTTACGGTTTTTTTAAAGAAGCCTATGAACCCAATTTGAATGCGCCTTTCAGAGTTATTGCTGAAACAAAAAAGGGAACCAATCCTTATTTTGCAACTGGGGCAGGAGGTGTTTTACAGAGCGTTTTGATGGGATTTGGCGGGTTGGATATCACCTCAAATGGAATTATACAAATAAAATCTAAACTCCCTGAGGGCTGGCGTTCATTGAAGATTACCGGAGTGGGACCAGATCGTAAAACCTTTACGGTTAATGCACATTAAAGTACTTGCTATACAATAAAAGAAGAAATGTTGTGGAAGGGAAACATTAAATAAGCTGAAGCAGATATTGATTTCATAAAAAAATAATCATCTTTATCAGAACCAATATAAACTGTCAATTCATCATTAAAATTTAATGTATACTCCTTCCGCAATGTTCAAGCTTGTTACTTATCAGGGAATTAAACTAAATCGATTTTGTCTCCTGTTTTTCGCTTTTCTTTCTGTCAATTCTATCGTGTTTGCCCAGCAGAAAATGCCGGTTGATTATGTAAATCCATTCATTGGTGCAAGTACAAATATGAAATCTGCCGGAAATCCTGCAGGGCTTGGGAAAACTTTTCCAGGTGCAACCACGCCGTTTGGCATGACTCAGGTTAGTCCTAATACCATAACCGGTGGTGATAATGGTTCAGGATATAGTTATGAACACAAAAGTATAGAAGGCTTTGCGCTGACGCAAATGAGTGGAATTGGCTGGTATGGTGATCTGGGTAATTTTTTAGTGATGCCTACGGTAGGTAAGTTAAAAACTGCCGCAGGCAAAGAAGGGGTTCCCGGAGGCTATAGATCTTATTATGATAAGCGTACTGAAAAAGCGACGGCGGGATATTATTCTGTTGTGCTCTCTGACGAAAAGATTACAGCAGAGTTATCGGCGACTCCACATTGTGGGATCATGAGGTTTACTTTTCCGGAAAATAAACAGTCAAGAATTCAGATTGATCTGGCCAGAAGGGTTGGAGGAACGGCTACTAAAGAATATGTACAAGTGGTTGATGATTACACGATACAGGGATGGATAGAATGTACACCAGAAGGTGGGGGATGGGGAAATGGCCAGGGAAAGGTGGGTTATACGCTTTATTTTTATTCGAAATTCAGTAAACCCTTGAAAAAATATGGAATATGGAGTGCCGATATTCCTGATTCCTGGGTCAGAAAGGGGGAAGAAGTCCAAAGTGAGGCCTACCAGCAGGCGGTAGCGAGGGCTAATGTTACGGAAGGCTTAAAAGAAAAGGAAGGAAAACATATTGGTTTCTATACAGAGTTCCCATCGCTGAAAGATGAGCGGGTGATTGTTAAAACAGGAATTTCCTATGTAAGCTTAAAGGGTGCACAACTTAATTTACAAAGGGAGATCAAGGATCTGGATTTCGATCTTGTGCACAAGAAAGCACGAATACTTTGGAATAAGGAATTGTCAAAGATGACTGTAAAAGGAGGTTCCGAAGAATCCAAATATTCCTTTTATACAGCTTTATACCATACCTTAATAGATCCCCGTACGTTCCAGGATGTAGATGGAAAATATCCAGGTGGAGATGGGAAGATTCATGTTGGAGAAAAATTTACCAAGAGAACGATTTTTAGTGGATGGGACGTGTTTCGGAGTCAGATGCCTTTACAAACGCTGATCAATCCTGATGTTATCAGTGATTTGATTAATTCTCAGGTTAGTCTTGCAACCGAAAACAAAAGTGGTTATTATGACCGCTGGGAGATATTGAATGCCTATAGTGGGTGTATGGTTGGAAACCCGACATTGCCTGTTATCGCAGATGCTGTTCATAAGGGAATCCAGAATTTCGATATGGACAAGGCCTATCAGTATGCTTTAAATACTTCGGCAAAATTTGGAAATGGAGACAAGGGATTCAGTGGTCCGCCATATGGTATTTCTAATACCCTTGAATATGCTTATGATGATTGGTGCATTGCCCAAATGGCCAGGTCTATAAGGAGGAAGGCGGACGAAGTTCTGTTCTTAAAAAAGGCTCAGGCTTACCGCAATATTTTTGATGCAGATAAGGGATGGTTCCGGCCAAGGAAGGAAAATGGCGATTGGGAATTATGGCCAGAGAAAGGCCGGCTGCAGGATGATTATGGAACTGCAGAAAGTAATCCATATCAGCAAGGTTGGTTTGTGCCTCATGATATTCCTGGTTTGGCAGATTTGCTTGGAGGAAAGACGAAGGCCGTTGAAGATCTTACCGCTTTTTTTGAGCATACACCGGAAAATTTACTTTGGAATGATTACTATAATCATGCGAATGAACCTGTACATCATGTAGCCTATATGTTTAACCGTCTTGGAGCGCCTTGGTTAACTCAACGATGGGTACACAGCATTGCAAAGAATGCTTATCATAACGCGGTAGAAGGCCTGGTTGGGAATGATGATGTTGGCCAGATGTCGGCCTGGTACGTCCTTGCAGCCACTGGAATCGCTCAGATTTGTCCAGGAGACAACCGTTATGAAATCAGCAGTCCGGTATTTGATCAGGTTCAGATTAAACTGAGCGCGGGATCCGGACCGGCTAAGTTTTTTACAATTTCGGCCTTAAAAAACAGCCCTGAGCATGTCTATATCCAGTCTGCGAAATTGAATGGAAAACCTTACAATAAATCTTACCTTAATTATGCCGATATCAATTCAGGGGCTGTATTGGAACTGGTAATGGGCAATACACCAAACAAAACCTGGGGAATAGAGGAGTAAATTATAACTGCAGTTTATTTTATTTACTGACCGTTTTAGCAAAGTAACTTTGACCGTTTTAACAAAACGATAGTCTGAATAATCAACTGATCTTTGTATATATCAAAATGATTAGAAGATGAAACATATTAATCAGATTTACATCAACGGTGCATTTGTTACACCCCATGGAACAGAGGTTTTTGATCTTATTAACCCTAGTGACAATCAGAAAATTGGAACGGTAACGCTAGGGGATGAGGAGGATACGCGCCTTGCGGTTGCTGCCGCCAAGGAAGCATTTAAGAGTTTTGCTAAAACAACCAAGGAAGAACGTATAAACTACCTGCAGAAGTTACATGCTGCGGTGAGCAAAAGACAAGCGGAATTGATAGACGTTATGGTACTGGAGTACGGCGGTACTTTTCAGTTTTGCAAGGCCAGCACACAGCATTCCATAAACGCTTTTTCTTCCATGATTGAAACCTTGCAGGCGTTTGACTTTGAAAAAAGGGTTGGCAATTCAAAGGTGCGTTTAGAATCTTTGGGTGTCGCAGGTATCATCACACCGTGGAATGCCAGTAACAGCTTTATTTGCAATAAACTAGCTACTGCAATAGCGGCCGGCTGTACTGTTGTGATCAAGCCGAGTGAAATGAGTGCACTGCAAACACAACTTATTGCGGAATGTTTTCATGAAGCTGGTTTGCCTGAGGGCGTCTACAATATTGTAAATGGTCTGGGAAGTGTTGTGGGCGCTGAAATCACCAGTCATCCTGATGTTGCCAAAATTTCCTTCACAGGCTCTACAGCAGTGGGTAAAACCATTGCCAAAGGTGCTGTTGATACCATGAAACGTGTTACACTGGAACTTGGTGGTAAGTCACCAAACGTAATTCTGGATGATGCAGATTTAAATACAGTAATTCCTATGGCTGTTTTAGGTGCCTATATGAACAGTGGACAGGCTTGTATTGCACCAACCCGTTTATTGGTTCCGGAAAATAAACTGGAAGAAGTAAATGCAATAGCGAAGGCTACTGCCAAAAGTGTGAAGGTAGGAAATCCTCAGGATGAAGATACCCACGTAGGGCCTTTGGTTAGTAAAAAACAATATGAGCGTGTGCAAAGCTACATCAGGCTTGGGCAAGAGGAAGGGGCTACGCTTTTGATTGGTGGTGAGGGGCAACCGGCTGGTTTGGAAACGGGTAATTTTGTTAAAGCGACCATCTTCACAAATGTCAATAACAAAATGCGCATTGCTCGCGAAGAAATTTTTGGTCCGGTATTGTCTATTATACCTTATAAATCTGAAGAGGAGGCGATTGCTATAGCCAACGATACGACTTATGGTCTGGCAGCTTATATCAGTTCTTCCGATACGGCACGTGCAAATCGTGTAGCGGCGCAGATTTCAGCAGGAAGGATTAATATTAATGGTTTTTCTCACGATCCTCAAACGCCCTTTGGTGGTTTTAAACAATCAGGTATCGGCAGAGAATTTGGAGTATATGGCTTAGAAGCCTATCTTGAGCCTAAAGCAATCCTGGAATAATTATTAAATTTAGACGTTTTATTGCTAGAAAAAATGATAGAAAGAGATCTTTTTCCCATTAATTATTCCTGCCATTTCTCTGAGTTTAGAGAGGGGGAGCAGTTTGTGCATGGGCATGGTTTTGGAATGGTTATATCAGGAGTCATGGAATTGAATGATGGGCAAAAGAAAGTTCAGTTTAAAAAAGGTGAATTGTATTCGGCAAGGAAAAACCATTTGCTGAAGTTCGTTAAATATCCACCAGAACATGGGGAATTCAAATCTCTTTCTATTCATTTTGATGATAAAATGTTGCGCGATTTTAGTCTGGAGTATGGTTATAAGGCAGAAGAGAAAACCGATACAGCTGCATTTATCCGCTTGCCGAAAGAAGCATCCATCATGGGATTTATGAATTCGCTGTTGGCATATGAAACTTTACTGAATGATACTCATGCTATTGAACTTTTAAAACTTAAGCAAAAGGAAGCATTGCTGGTTTTAATAAGATATGATCCTTCTTTGAAAAATGTCTTATTTGATTTTTCGGAGCCTTATAAAATAGATTTGGAGGCTTTTATGGAAAAGAATTTTCATTTTAATGTGAGCCTTGAAAGATTTTCCTATTTAACAGGCAGAAGTCTTTCTACATTTAAACGCGATTTTGAAAAGATATTTAGTTTAACACCGAGCCGCTGGTTGTTACAGCGCCGGTTGCAGGAAGCTTATTATCTGATTAAAGAAAAGAAGCGAATGCCCTCTGATGTGTACCTGGAACTGGGCTTTGAAGACCTTTCTCATTTTTCTTTTACGTTTAAAAAGCAGTTTGGAAAGGCACCCAGTGCATTTCTTGTCTAGTTATTTGGTGATCCTTAATCCAGAATATTGACGGCTATGAGTGGCTCAGCATTTTTTAATAATATTTTACAATCGTCGCTCAGATGGCGTAACTTCAATGTCTTTCCAGCTTTTGCATAACGGTCAGTCAGCTTATTCAAGGCTTCAATTCCACTCATATCTGCAACCCTGCTGTCTTTAAAATCAATGATGACCTGATCTGGGTCACCGGCAATATCAAATTTTTCATTGAAAGCGGTTACGGAGGCAAAAAATAATGGTCCGTAAAGCTCATAATGTTTGGTGCCATGCGTATCTGTATATTTTCTGGCACGAATTCTTTTTGCACTTTCCCAGGCAAAAACCAATGCAGAAATGATGACTCCAATTAATACCGCTAAGGCCAGATTGTGCAGACATATGGTAATTATTGCCACCAAAATTCCTACAAAAATATCTTGTTTGGGCATTTTATTAATGATGCGAAAGCTGATCCATTCAAAGGTGCCGATAGCCACCATGATCATTACCCCGGTTAAGGCTGCCATTGGAACGCGTTCAATGATTGGGGCACCAAATAGAATGATTGACAGGATGGTAACAGATGCAATGATACCAGATAACCTGGCTCTTGCCCCCGCATTGAGATTAACCAGCGTTTGGGCAATCATTGGACAACCTCCCATTCCAAAGAAGAAACCATTGGTGATGTTGGCGGCGCCCTGTGCTATACACTCTCTGTTCCTGTTTCCTGGTGTACCTGTAATTTCATCAACCAGGTTGAGTGTAAGCAGGCCCTCTGTTAAACCAACTCCTGCCATAATTAAGGCATAGGGGAAAATAATCTTTAAAGTTTCCAGCTCTAAAGGAATGGCAGGGATATGAAAAGGTGGAAATCCTCCGCTTACAGAAGCAATATCTTTAACTGTTTTCGTATCAATGTTTAGGCCTAGAACCAGGAGAAATACTACAATTATGGCCACTAATGATGGTGGAACAGCTTTGGTGAGACGTGGAAATAAAGCAACTATGGCTATAGTGAGCGTAACCAAAGCACCCATAATCAGTAGTGGCTCACCGCTAAGCCAGCTGGTCTGTCCATTAACTACGGTTTTGAATTGCTCTAGCTGGGCCATGAAAATGATCACCGCCAGGCCATTTACAAAGCCATACATAACGGGCTGAGGAACAAGTCTGATGAATTTTCCAAGTTTGAACAGGCCAACCAGTATTTGAATGATACCAGCAAGTGCGACCGCTGCAAATACGTATTCAATACCATTTGATTTCATTAGAGCGACAAGTACGATGACCGTGGCACCAGCGCCACCGGAGATCAGTCCTGGACGACCGCCAAAAACTGAAGTGATGAGCCCCATAATAAAAGCTGCATATAGGCCAACTAATGGTGGAAAGCCAGCCAGAATAGCAAAAGAAAGTGATTCTGGAATCATTGTCATGGCTACGGTAAGGCCCGCCAGGACTTCGTTTTTGTAGTTTACTTTTTGTTTAAAGTTGAATAAGTTAAGGTAGGCCTTCATGTATCGGGGAGGGTGTAGGAAATCGTAAAATTACGTGTTTGAACGCAAAAATCAGCTGGTTCGTCTCAATTAACAATTGTTAACAGTTGTTTTTTTAAGATTCGCTTCATAACAGATAAACAACAAACCCTATATGAAAAATGAAATTGTGAGATCGGATAAAATTATTGTGTACAGCTTATTCTTAATTGTTGTCTTTAGACTTGTTACGTTGTTCTTTGAGATCATTGTATAAAGTGTTTTTGGTTAAGTTGTAAATTAATACAGCATTCAGCGCAGAAAATGCGGGTTTTAACTCAGAATTTAACCTGTTGATCTCAATTAACATTTGTTAACATCTGCTTTTTTAAAATTCGCTTCATAATTAAAATATGAAACGAACTATACTACTGCTAATTTTAACAAATCTTTTGAGTTTTTCTGTGATAGCGCAGCAAAAGCTAAAAACTACGGCTGTTATTGATGGGTTTTATACCACATCTGTAGATAAGATGCTGGACACAATTGCCGTACAGTGTAAATTGAGAATTATTTACGATCCGGATATGGTGCGGCAGTACAGTGTAACCAATCATTTTTTTAATGAAAAGGTAAAAGATGTATTGGCCGATATTTGTAAATCTAATGGTTTGCGCTATTGGGTAGAACCAGATCAAAGTATTTACATTATCAGATGGCCGGAGGATGTTAACCGGTTGAAGCGGCTGGCAAGCTCCAGACAGGAGGAGGTCCGGATCGTCGCAAATCCGGTACCTGCGAATATTGAACAGTCTTCTGCTACAAAAAAACAAATACCATTTGCCGTAAGTGGCCGTGTAATTGATCATGCTACAGGAGAATCTCTTCCGTCGGCCATTGTAAAAGTAAGACATTCCAGCATGAGCACCTCTACTAATGCGGATGGTTATTTTACTCTGCTAAATGTACCTTCCGATACTTGTGTTTTGGATGTGAACTATATAGGTTATCAACCTGATGTTTATGCCTTAAGCCAAAGTAAGAACAGGCAAGATATTGTTATAGGCTTGTTTACAGCAGTAAAATCATTGAATGAGATAGAAATTAAGGATAAAAGAAGTGAAAATGTAATGAGTACGGATAAACGCAGGGTAAGTGTACTGCAGATTTCTCCATCCAAGTTAGAAGAGTTGCCCAATATAGGAGAGAAGGATATCCTAAGGTCTTTCCAGTTGATGCCAGGCATTAGTGCCAGTAATGAGTCTTCTTCTGGTGCTTATGTAAGAGGAGGAACTCCAGATCAGAATCTGGTGTTGTTTGATGGCTTTACGGTGTATCAGGTAGATCACTTGTACGGGTTCTTTAGTGCGTTTAACAGCAATGCAGTTAAAGATGTGACCCTATATAAGGGCGGTTTTTCAGCTAAGTATGGTGGCAGGTTGTCATCTGTTACTGATATTGTAGGAAAAGAGGGAAACAGCAAAGAGACCACCCTGGCTGGAGATTTGAGTTTGCTGAGTGCTAACATTTTCCTGGAAAAGCCCTTAAATGATAAATCTACTTTATTACTGGCTTACAGACATTCTTATCAGGGGCCATTATATAACAAGATTTTTAACAAATTTAACAGCAGCACGACTGTTGCTTCCGGGCCCGGAGGAAATAGAACGGGAGGTCCTCCGGGCATGGGAGGGGGTTTCGGAAGAGGAGGAGCGGCTTCAGTAACCGTTCCCTCTTCTTCTTTTTATGACCTCAATGCGAAGTATACTTATGCTCCGGATGATAAAAACAGGTTTTCCTGGAGTATTTATCAGGGAAACGATAACCTGGACAATAGCAGGAACATTACCCTGCCTTCTTTTATCAGCAGCTCGGGAGGAAGCATCAGTAATACAGATAAAACCACTTATGGCAACCTTGGTTCAAGCCTGAAATGGTCCCGCCGCTGGAATACAAAGTTGTATTCCAATACACTGTTGAGTTATTCTACTTATCACAGTGACCGGGACAACAGCAATACCATAACGATAAAAGATAGTAATGGTGATGATCAGAATGTATCTAATGGGACGTTTGAGAAAAATAACTTAAAGGACTTCAGTTTAAAGTCCGACTGGGAGTTGCAGCTGAGCGGTAAGTCTAAATTTTTATTTGGTGCTTTTGCTTCCAGGCAAAATGTGTCTTATGAGAATAGTCAGAATGACACCAGTACGTTGATTAATCAGCATGCAAAAGCTTTAACTGAGGGAGCATATGCGGAACTGGAACTAAATCCCACAGAACGTCTGCAAATTAAGCCGGGTTTAAGGGAGACTTATTATGATCAGACCGGGAAATTGTATACTGAACCGCGTCTTTCAGCAACCTATACGCTAACAGACCGTTTAACGTTTAAAGCAAGTACCGGTAAGTTCTATCAGTTTACCAACCGGGTGATTAAAGAAGATATTCTTGCAGGAAGCCGTGATTTCTGGGTGCTTTCTAACAGAACTACTATTCCGGTAAGCTCTGCTAACCATTATATTGCCGGTTTCAGTTATGAAACAGACAGGTTTCTGATTGATGTTGAGGGCTATTATAAGAAACTGGATAATCTCTCTGAATACTCGCAACGGCAAACAGGCAGGCGGATGGATGTTACCTCACTGGAAGAGCATTTTTATAACGGCAGTGGTTACACCAGAGGTGTAGAGTTCTTGTTGCAAAAAACCCAGGGTAAATATACTGGCTGGGTGAGTTATACGCTTTCGAAAGCCGTTAATAACTTTGAAGTATACGGAGGGGATTTTCCTGCAAGTCAGGATACCCGGCATGAGTTTAAACTCGTTAACCTGTACCGGTATGGAAACTGGACCTTTTCGGCTACTTGGATCTTTGCTACTGGAAAGCCCTATACAGCACCGTTAACCAGTTATACCATCAATGATTATGCAGGTAATAGCCATACATTTTTGACTATAAGTGCCAAAAATGGGGAACGCATGCCGGCTTATCATCGCCTGGATGCTGCCGCAACCTATGATTTGATTAAGATTGACAGCAGAAAGACAGGCAGCATCGGTTTTTCCCTGTTTAATATATACAACAGGTCTAATGTCTGGTATAAACAATACTCGGTGGTCAATAACCAGGTGATCACCTCTAATGTCAATTATCTTGGCTTTACCCCAAATATAACACTTAGCTTAAAATGGAAATAAACAGTACAAAAAAATTGCGGTTTGCATTAATAATTGGTTTGGCATGGATGAGTTGTTGCCTGGTTGCCTGTAAAAAGAACAATAATTCTGATGCAGATTATGCCCGTCCGGTTGTGGAGGCTTATTTGGTTCCGGGAACCGCAGTACAGGTTAAAGTTTATTATCAGAAGTATCTGGAGGATACGATATCCTATGGCTTTCCAATAACAGGATTAAAGCTGAAAATCTCGGATGGTTCTTCTACAGTTCAGCTTACAGAAAGCAAGGAAGGTACTTATGTTTACACCGATACTACATTTATTAGGGCGAAAAATACCTATACGCTTAATTTTGACTACACGGATAAAGTAATTAGTGCACAAACTACTGTTCCAGATAAACCAACCGGTTTTAGGGCATCGGCTACAGAGCAGTATGTGCCCCCATTTAGCATGGGCGGGACGCAGGAGAGCTTTAAGCCGGTTACTTTTAGCTGGAACAATACCGCATCTTCCTATTATAGGATGGTTTTGAAGAATGTGGAGGCAAGTCCAACCAAGATCAGTTCGAGGGCTGGAAACAGCAATCTAAATTCGGAGGTGAGCCTTGGCCAAACCTCAAGCTGGGAAACGCAGCAAATGACTTTTAATTATTTGGGTAATTACAAGATCTTACTGGTACATATCAATAAAGAATACAGTGACGCCCTTAACAATAATGGTGGATCTTCACTTAATTTAACAAATCCATCGACAAATATCACTAATGGTTTGGGTATTTTTACGGCCATGCAGGCAGATACCTTAAACCTGAAAATTTACACCTCGACAAATTAAATGAGTTCGAAAAGCTTAATGAGCATGTTAAAAATAGAGAGATCTAAAAATTGGTATTGGTTAAATGTCCTCTTCCCGTTGGGGATCTGGTCGCTGGTACTTATACTGCCATTTACGTTTAGAATTGGAAATTTTCCGCCTGAGGTACGAAGTTCAATGTACAAGACTGTCGTTTTGTCGAATGTACTGTTGATTGTTATCTTTTATGTGCACCATTTTTTGATCTATCCGGTTAAAGAAAAGAGGTATGGTCTTTATCTGTATGTTCTTTTGCTGGCGGTTATATTCATCGCTTTTTTACTGATCAATCACTCTTTTTATACGGATTTATCCAGATTTCCAAGACCCGAATTCCCAAAGCCGGGGTTTCATAAACCCGGTTTTCCCGGGCAGGGTTTTGGCGGGCGTGGAGGAGACAGACCTCCTAATGTATTGATGAGTTTGCTGCCTTTTACTTTTGTGATTGTGATGAGTTTCTGCTTCCGCCTGTACAGTGACAAAGTGATCCGTGATAAACAAATTGAAGAACTGGAAAACCTGCACTTAAAAACAGAGCTTGAGTTTCTGTCTTCTCAGATCAGCCCGCATTTCATGTTTAATGTGTTAAATACATTAGTTTATATGTCCAGGAAGAAACCGGAGCTGGTCGAACCTTCTCTGATTAGTCTTTCGCAGATGATGCGGTATATGATCTATGATAGTGACGAAGGACAGATTACGCTTGCTGATGAAATTCAGTACCTTAAAAATTATACCAATTTGCAATTGCTTCGTTTTGGTGATAGTGTTAGGTTTAATTTATACCTGTCTGGCGCTTTTGAGCAATATTCAATAGCACCGATGTTGCTCATTCCTTTTGTAGAAAATGCTTTTAAACATGGTACAGGGACATTGGAGGAACCAATTATAGATATTTCTATTATTGTAAACCAGAATCAATTGCTTTTACTGGTAGAAAACGAGATTGCCGCTGTAAACCAGTCCGTACCGGCACCGGCAAGAAAAGATTCTGGTATCGGTTTGTCTAACGTTCGCCGCAGACTGGAACTTCTTTACCCCGGAAGACATTTTTTAGAGACCAGGAAAGAGGATCAACTGTTTAACGTTAAGCTTTTAATTAATTTCTAAGATGAACTGTATCCTGATAGATGATGAAACTCCTGCATTGAAATTGCTGGAAGATAACGTGAAACAGATTCCGTTCCTAAATATTGTAGCCTGTTGCAAGAATCCTGTACAATTGCTGGATTTGCTCCGGGTGCATCAGGTTGACTTGATTTTTCTGGATATACAAATGCCGGGAATCAATGGATTGGAACTTTTAGCTTCTATCAAGCATCCGCCAATGGTGATTATGGTTACAGCCTATCCGGAGTATGCGCTGGATGGTTTTAATCTGGATGTTGTGGATTACCTGGTTAAGCCTGTGCCTTTTTCCCGGTTTTTAAAGGCTGTTCAGAAAGCCAATGCACTGTATGAAATCAGGCAACCTAAAGCAAGATATATTCAGCCTGAAAATGATGATATTTTTGTGAATGCAAACTATTCGCTTGTTAAAGTGAGAATGCAGGACATTACCTATATAGAAGGTCTAAAGGACTATGTGCGTATTAATCTGGCGGAGGGGAATCCGGTGATTACCCGGATGAGTTTAAAAACGCTCGAGGAGCGCCTCAATACAACGAAATATATGCGGGTACATAAGTCTTTTATGATTGCTTTGGATAAGATTGAATCCATACAGAAAACACATCTAATGGTGGCCGGGGTAGAAATACCGATTAGTGATGCTTACAGACAGGCCTTGCAGGCTTATGTTCAGGAAAAAAACTTTTAATCCTCAATATGCTTTAGTTTTTGAACAGGCGAAAAAATAGGTCATCCGTTTTTTAACCTCAATAGTATTAATGATTTATTATAATTTTGTGTTATGGAGCTAAAAGCCTCCATTTAAAATTGATATAGATGTTGAATACGCTCATACCTGCTGAAAGAATAAGGGCAGTTGAAATTGCATTGTTAAAAGCTTTTAATACGACAGAAGTAACAGAGGTCATTTTATTGAATGGCGGACTTTCCTCAGCTGCTGTATATAAAATTGTTGTGGCTGAACAGGCCTGTGTTTTGAAGCTGGATAGTCCATCAGTTCATGAAAATATAATCAGCAGCATGGAAATTGCTGCGAATGCAGATCTTGCTCCGGCGGTTTACTACCTGAATAAAACAGACGGAATTACGATTACCCGTTTTATCACGGGCATGCCTATGCAGTCTGTTTTTAAATCGCATAACGTGTTGTTGTCTAAACTGGCAAAGACAATTAAGTCTATACATGAGTTGCCGCTTTTTTCTAAGGAGAACAGTTTACTGCATACAGTTGATGGGCTTATTGCTGCTTTTAAAGCAGCAGGGACATGGTCAGGTCTAGTCTTTGAGGAATGCTTTGCGCATTACGATCTGATCAGGAATCATTATCCCTGGGAAGATACAGATAAGGTTTCAAGTCATAATGATCTGAATCCAAATAATATGGTTTTTGATGGAGAGAAAATCTGGGTTATTGACTGGGATGCAGCTTTTCTAAATGACAGGTATGTAGATCTGGCCATTATGGCAAACTTTTATGTGACAACGGATGAACAGGAAAATATCTTTCTTGAGAGCTATTTCGACAGAAATTCAAGTGATTATAACAAAGCGCGTTTTTTTGTAATGCGTCAGGTTTGCCGCTTGGTTTATGCTATACTGATGTTTAAACTGGCTGATACAACTAAGCCTAGTGATAAAGAACATGATCTGGCTATGGAAGGTGTATCTTTGAAAGCTGTAAAAGATCAGCTGGGCAGTGGGAAAATAAATCTTGGAATTTATCAGGGGCAATTGCTGTTTGGCAAGGCATTATGGAATGAGACACTGAATAGTATGCGTTCCGAAAGGTTTAATTTATCAATTGAGCGGCTTGCTGAGGTTCATGGACTAGGCTTGAGTAGTAAGTAGTTTAAGAAAATTAAATTTCCGGTATATATATTGGTAATTTTACTTGGTTTAAAAGCGTTAATATTTGAAAATATTGTCTATGGATTTAAGTGTAGTGGAGGAATTTAAGCAGATCTTCAGATCAGAAACGGGTTTGGATGCAGAAGAAAATTCAGCAGATTTCGCGGGCTGGTTGTTTATTCAACGCCAAAAAGCAATCACTGAAATTATTCAGGACCTCAATGACCGCAATCAAAATCAACCGGTAACGGTGAAGTTATTGAAAAGCGTTATGAATAAACTTTTACTGATCGGTTAGCGAATTTCAATCTAAAAAGTAATGATGATAAAAGACCTATTGTCTGAAATTGGAATGTGCAGAAGAAAAGTTTTTATAGCGGTTTTGAGTTTTATCTGTGCGGTTCTATTGTATTCCTGCAATGGTGGGCAGGGGAAGAAATCTGAAGTACACAATAAGACAAGCCAGATCTCTTCGGCAGATGAACATTCAGATCTGGAGCGTTTTGACGTGGAGAAATTCAGCAAAGATTTGGTGGATAACGAAAGAAACCTTATTGATAATAACGGAAATATTTTACACCAGTACAAAACGAAAGATGGCTTTCACGAAGATCTGACCAGACCAAAGAGTTATTTTTTTCTTTCACGCTCCTTTTACAAGGATGGGCGTTTGCAAGAAAAGGGCGAGCGGTTTCATGGTGACGGATTTCTTAAGGGGATTTGGACAAACTACGATGAAAAGGGGCATGTGATCAAGCAGGTAGATTATGATGCGCCTTTTAAGTTTAACTGGGAGAATATACTGGTTCTGATGAAAGATAAAGGTATTGATCCAGCAGATAATTTTACCTATGTAAACCGGGAAGTAAATGCTTCGGGTCCAGTCTGGATTATCAGCTGGGACACAAAAGCAGTTACTTCCGATGGAAAAAAGATATTGAAAGGCATCTTCGTTAATGGAGAAACCGGAGATACTTCAAAAGAAGAAGTAGAAAATTTTGAGGACTGATTTTCTATTTTAATACCAGAGTTTGCAGCCGGTCTGGTCCAACGGATAAGTATTTGACCGGTACCTCTAACTGTTCTTCTAAAAACCGGATATAGTCTTGTAACTGAGCTGGAATTTGCACAGCATTTTTAATTTGACTAATGTCCTGTTGCCAGCCCGGCATCTCTTTTAAAATAGGGATAGGGGCAGTGGTACTGATGTCGTAAGGCATATGGTTAATGATTTCACCATTGTAGTTATAGTGGGTGCATATCTGTATGGTTTCAAAATGGCTTAAAACGTCGGCTTTGGTTAAAACCAATTGGGTTACGCCATTAATCATGATGGCATACCTGAGTGCGGGCAGATCAATCCAGCCCGTGCGGCGTGGCCTTCCGGTATTGGCCCCGTATTCACGACCCTGATTTCGCAATTCGTCTCCATTCTCGTCTTGTAATTCTGTAGGGAACGGTCCATTCCCAACGCGGGTACTGTAGGCTTTAAAAATGCCGATGACTTCACCTATTTGTTTTGGGTTAATTCCTAAGCCGGTACAGGCCCCGGCAGTTATCGTACTGGAGGAAGTAACGAAGGGGTAGGACCCAAAATCTATGTCCAGTAAAGTGCCTTGTGCGCCTTCTGCCAAAACTTTTTTGCCCTGTTTAAGGTAATTATTAATCAGGTGCTCCGAATCTACAAGTGGAAATTGTTTAAGGAGTTCAATGCCTTCAAAAAAAGCTTGTTCAAGTTCACTGAAATCAATGATGGTTGCATAAAACACCTGCAATATGGATGCATGTTTATGAACAAGATTTTGATAACGTTCTCTAAAGTCGGGTAAGGTAATGTCGCCGATGCGCAAACCGTTACGACCCGTTTTGTCCATATAACATGGACCGATGCCCTTAAGGGTTGATCCAATTTTACTAACGCCCATTTTTCCTTCTGAAGCGGTGTCCAGTACGGTATGGGTAGGTAAAAGAAGATGTGCTTTTTTACTGATCAGCAGATTCTTCTTGGCCAGCAGATCATGACCTGCTTTTTTTAGTTGGTCCAGTTCCTTCTTTAGTGCTATAGGATCAATGACCACACCATTGCCAATAAGATTCATGGTGTTTTCCAGAAAGATACCCGAAGGGATGGTATTGAGTACAAATTTTTTGTTGTCAAATTCTAAGGTATGCCCTGCATTGGGACCACCTTGAAAACGTGCAATTAAATCAAATTCAGGACTTAGAACGTCAACAATTTTTCCTTTGCCTTCGTCGCCCCATTGTAAGCCTAATAAAACATCAACAGCCATGCTTGTTATTTTTAGTTTTTAAAATTCAGCCTGTCTTTGGACCGGCTGGTTTGTATGACTGCAAAGTTGAGTAATAGCCTGCGGTTGACAATTGCCAAATGGCAAGAACGTATTTAAGTGATGTTTTTTCTGATGCGGCTTAAGGAGGAGGGTGTAATTCCCAGGTAGGAGGCGAGCATAGAAAGGGGGACGCGGTTGGCTAAACCAGGGTAATGTTCAAGGAAATGAATATAACGGGTCTGTGCATCCTGAACCAGCATATTACTGCTGGCTTTCATCTTATTCTCCAATACATTAGAGGTGATTTTTGCAAAAATGCTGTTCCAGCCAGGGATTATATTTGAAAGTTCTGTAAATCCTTCCTTTGAAAATATCATAAGGGTACAATCCGTAACAGCTTCAATGTATTCGGAAGAAGGAAGCTGATCTCTAAAACTATTGATATCGGCTACAAAGCGATTTTCATATACGAAATAACGGGTAAAGCCCTCTCCAATATTGTTGTAATAACAGACCCTCAGAATACCCTCTGTTACATAGCCTATTTGTCCTGCAATCTTTCCGGCCTCAGAAAAATAGGTTCCTTTTTCGATTGTTTTAGGCTCAGCTTTGGATTGAATTAATGCAATTTGCTCTGGATTAAGGTTACCATATTGAAGTAAGTAACGAATAAGTGCTTCCATATTCAAAATTAATATAAAAGGGCTGAAAGGAAATTGCCATTTGACAAAAAGTAGATGATATAGTTGTGATGAAGATCTACGGGTTCAGAAACCAGATAAGGTGTTCCGCAGAGGTGCAATCAATAGTTCTTTGATTTTAATCTAATGAGGGTTTCCGGTACCCGGATTTTTACTGATGGTGAGGAGTGGATACCCTCCAAAATATAACACAACTTTATTTAAGTTCTTTTTGTGATAAGGTAGTAGCGTTTAACTGCTTCTTTTTCCTTATATGTTTATCCAGTTTAGAGCCGGGGTAGCGGGGATGCTTGCGAAGTTCACTGGTGTTGATTCTTAACTTTTCGCCCTTACGCCATAAATAGCCACCCGCAGTTAGTAAATGGCCGTTAAGGCAGTGATGGATCTGGCCATTGTCAATTTTTGTCTTTTGGGCAGCTGCGAGGCAACTGTCATAAGATTTAACCCACCTGCCATCTAAATCGTACTGAGAAACTTTTTCAATTTTGGAAGTTATCTTAGAATCGACACGGATCTTCTTCTTTAGCGTTTTATTCCAGATAAAGCCACCATAAGTTAGGCCACGGCCCTTAATTACATCGCGAATACCTTTGTGGTGTATACCTACAGCCTTTCCTGCCTCTACAGTATTTGTATAGGTATTGATCAGGTTTCCCTGCAGGTCATACTGACCGATTGTCTTTTGATTCTTACTTACAGGAGAAGCGCCATACCATCTTTCTTTAAGCATGGGGGCCAGGTCCAGAAAGGGTTCATTTCCACGTCTCCATAAATATTTACGTGCTGTCCATACTTTATTATTGGTTCTGGCTGCTTTTGAAATGTAGGTTTGTGATGTGCCTAATGCTTGTGCAGCTACTTTTGCATTTGGATAAGTTTCAAGTAATTGACCGGTTAAAGAATAACGGCTAATCATGTAGGTACTTTTTTCTTTCTGCATATTTATCACAAATATATCTCATATTTTAGAATGACACGATAGGCATGTCAGGAAATGAGTTTGAAATAACAATGAATAGTCTTTTTTACTTTCTCCTTTTTTCTAATTTCTAATATAAGCAATCTTAAAT
>NZ_QAIL01000133.1:0-35867 GCF_003061025.1 Pedobacter sp. HMWF019
ATTAAATACTCTTTACCTTCGATGGTTACTTCTGTACCACCGTATTTGCTGTATAAAACCTGATCTCCAACTTTAACGCTCAAAGGAATTAAATTTCCAGTCTGGTCTGCATATTTACCCGGACCAACTGCTACTACTACTCCTTGTTGAGGTTTTTCTTTAGCGGTATCAGGGATATAGATACCTGAAGCTGTTTTTTCTTCTGCAGCGGCAGCTTCAACAACTACTCTATCTGCATTAGGTTTAAAGTTTAAAGCCATAACTTATTCTTAAATTTAAATTTTATATTAAATATGAAAAGCGCATAATACGCCGTACTCATAGTATCAGTTTTTATGCCAAGCCCCTATAGCTTGCCAAATTTACACAGCCTTGTCAGCTAATGCTTTGAGGTGTTTACGTTTTGTGTCAGAGTGGCAGAAAGCAGAAAGCAGAAAGCCCGTTAAGAGTAAATCTTAACGGGCTTTCTATATGGGTTAATGGAACCGTCTTATTTAACTGGCTTACTTTGGTCAGCAGGAGTCGGTGCCGGAGCAGGTTTCTGTGTATTGTTTGCCGGTAATTGTCCAAGCGGAGAAGGTGCAACAGTTTTATCCAACTGTTCCTGAATCTTGGAAGGTCCCGATCCTGTATTTCCTGTTTTTGCAATTGTGGTTACAGTTAAAGAAATCACAACGATTAAAGTCAGACAAATCCATGTACCTTTTTCCAGAACATCACCTGTACGCTGAACCCCAAACATGTTACTTCCCGAACCACCTGTAGCTAAACCACCACCTTTAGGGTTTTGTATCAAAACAAACAGGCCTAATGCGATGCAAATGATGATCAATAAAATAATTAAAAAAATCATAGTCGTTTATATAGTTAAATTTTCTTTTCTAAAGATTGGATAAGGTCGGCAAAGTAACGGCTTTTTTCTGGAAACTTCAAACTTAATTTTTGATAAGTATCTATTGCCTTGTGATAAAGCATTTGTTCAATATAGATTTTGGCCAGGGTTTCCGACACCAGGTCATTGTGGTCTTCGGCACTTTTCTTTGCTTTGTTCTCATTGTCGATCTGCTCTGCCTTCGGAGGGCTGATTTGTGGATCCTTTTTCAGGAAATTGTCAATGATCTCCGTTTCTTTATGATCAATGGGTTTTGCCTGTATGGTATTGCTAGTCACTTCATCCGCATCAAACGGACTTTGAAGGTGAAATATATGTTCTACATACTGCTGCTGCAGCTCACCAGGATTATTGCTTTTTTTAGGGGAGGCGTAAGGTTGAAAAATTGACTGATGCTCTTTTCGGGTCTTGGCCAACCACCATAAAAAGGTATAAGGTAAGGTATCGTCATGATAATTGCTCACGGTTACCGTCTCTTCGGGCTGAACATCGGCAGGAGGAGCAACCTCTTCCCTGGAATCTTCAGGGGCAAATTTTTCTTCGAAAGCAAAGAAGTCAACAGACATACCCTCTAATACAAAGTCATCCTCAATAGTCTCTATTCTTGAAGAAGGATCATCCTGGGCAGGAGGGGGCTGATGAGCAGCAGTCCGAAAATCTTCCACATTCAATTCTGAAATTTCTTCAAATATTTCCTCTTCTTCTTCCTCTTCGGGATTTGACTGAGGGACCGCACCGATCAATTCAATATCTCTCTGAAGTGGCCATTCCTGCTGTTCCAGTACTTTGTGAAGTAAGGACCCATTGGTATAAAATGCAGCCCTATTCCTTGAACGCTCATCAGTGGTATTTGCTTTTGCCGACAGCAGATGCAGGGGCTGGAAATAAGGATACAGCCTTGTCAGATCTTCTAATAAAGAAATATCCTGCTGATCTGCCAGATTTGGCTCGGCAAGTAATATTGAAAGTCTATCTTGTCTATTTTTTTCCAGCTCCACGTTGCTAAGTTAGGGATTGAAATTCATTTAGTTTACCACTGAGCAAAAGCCCTGTTAAAAATATCGTCTATCAGCATCACATTCACATCTTTAATCAGTTGGGGTTCAAGTTGCTGTATCGTCGATCCGTTTAACGGGAAATTTTTAAACTTGGTAAAAGTCTCTTCAAAACTCTGTTTCGGATTGATGTTATTGGTGTATTTTGCCGTAATGGTAATCGTGATCCTGTTGGTTCCAGGGGTAAGTTGCTGATTATCCGTGATGGTTACGGGTACAATCTCATAATTGGTAATTCGACCCTCAATCGTTGCATCGGCCTCATTTTGACTAAGGCTTAAACGGGTCTGTTCCCGGATGCGTTTCTTCAGCGCTTCAGTGAAATCCTGACTTAATGTTGGGATAACAAGGGGTGCATTGTTCTCAAAGAACTGTACATTGATGGTTTTCATGTTGTCTGGAATGGAAATCCCTTTCAAACTGACCGAACAGGAATTGAACATAACCACAATAAGTACGAGCAGTATCGATAATTTCTTCATATTAATTCAAATTCAATTCCTTAATCTTTCTGTACAATGTCCGTTCGGAGATACCCAGTTCCTGCGCGGCAAATTTACGTTTGCCTTTGTGCTTCTTTAATGCTTTTTTGATCAGATCAGATTCCTTGTCAATTAAAGACAGGGATTCTTCTACTTCTTCTGCATCGTGTGCATAATTATACTCTACAGGAGTATTGGATACGGGCTTTTTTATGGTCAGCGTGGGTTCCAGACCAGAACCCAGTTCTGCATCCTGGTAAAGCTGATTGATGAAGTGAGGGTTGTCTGCAATAATATGAGATGTATTTCCTCCGCTCTGGATAATCTCTGCAACCAATTTCTTAAGCTCCATCATATCCTTTTTCATATCAAAAAGAACTTTGTACAGGATGTCACGTTCTGTAAAATCTTCTTTATTGTGCTGTCCGCTTAAGGCAGGCAGATTGCCGGAACTTTCATTAGGAATGTAGTTCAGCAGGGCCTGTGCAGTTACATTTCTGTCTTTTTCCAGTACACAGATTTGCTCTGCAATATTTTTTAACTGGCGCACATTACCAGGCCAGCTGTAATTGCTGAGCATTTGTATGGCATCTGGTTCCAGTTGAATGCCCGGACTGCGGTATTTATCACTAAAATCTGCCGAAAATTTTCTGAACAGTAAATAAATATCCTCTTTACGCTCATGCAGGGCAGGTATCCTCAAAGGGACAGTGTTTAAGCGATAATAAAGATCCTCGCGGAACTTTCCTGACTTTACACGGTTGTAAACATCCACATTGGTGGCTGCAATAATTCTTACGTCCGTTTTTTGTACTTTGGAAGAACCCACCCTAAGATATTCTCCACTTTCCAGTACCCTCAGCAAACGGGCCTGGGTACCCAATGGAAGTTCTGCTACCTCATCAAGAAATATAGTACCTCCGTTGGCCACTTCAAAATAACCTTTCCGGGCTTCGTGAGCACCAGTAAAAGATCCTTTCTCATGTCCAAATAATTCCGAATCAATTGTTCCTTCGGGAATAGCCCCACAGTTCACGGCGATAAATGCCCCGTGTTTTCTGGCACTCAACTGATGTATGATGTGCGAAAAAACTTCCTTGCCACTACCACTTTCTCCTGTAATTAAAACAGACATATCTGTAGGAGCAACTTGTCTGGCAGTATCTATGGCCCGGTTCAAAAGAGGAGAGCCCCCAATAATCCCGAAGCGGTTTTTAATGTCTTGTATATCCATATATTAATCTGCTATTCTGCCCAATAAGGTAGCTGAAGTACAACGTTCAATGAATACGTTCAGATATTGCCCTGCTTTAATTTCTTCAGAGGCCGGGAAAACAACCATTGCGTTCTGGTCTGTCCTGCCACAATAGTCTTTATCTGATTTTTTAGAAGGACCTTCGACCAGAATGCGGAGTGTTTTACCTACATTTTGCTGCAACCTGTATAAGGACCATTCCTGTTGTTTAAGCAGAATCTCACTTAACCTGCGTCTTTTTACCTCGTCAGGAATATCATCTTCCAGTTTTCTTGCAGCCAGCGTACCGGGTCTTTCAGAATAACTGAAGGTAAAAGCAAAATCATAACCCACATAATCCATCATGGTCAGCGTTTCCTGATGCTCTTCTTCTGTTTCGGTACAGAAACCTGCAATGATATCAGAAGAGATGGCACAGTCTGGAATGATGTTTCTGATGGCGTCTATCCGGTTGATGTACCATTCACGTGTATATGTACGGTTCATCAGGTCCAGGACCCTGCTGCTTCCGGATTGAACAGGAAGGTGGATATAATTGCAAATATTATCGTATTTGGCGATAGTGTATAAAACTTCATCGGTAATATCTTTAGGATGTGAGGTAGAGAAACGAATCCGGATTTCAGGGCTGATTAATGCCACTTTCTCCAGGAGTTGGGCAAAGTTAACCTCAATTTCAGCATTTTCTGCAGCATCTGCCCCCTTCCATTTATAGGAGTCAACATTTTGCCCAAGTAAGGTCACTTCTTTATAACCCTTATCAAACAAATCCTGTGCTTCAGCTAAAATAGAATGTGGATCCCTGCTGCGCTCCCTTCCGCGGGTAAAAGGAACCACGCAAAAAGAGCACATATTGTCGCAGCCCCGCATAATCGAAATAAAAGCAGTAATGCCATTTCCATTTAAACGCACCGGGCTGATGTCTGCATAAGTTTCTTCTCTTGACAGGAGTACATTGATGGCTTTTTGCCCGTCTTCTACCTGACCAATCAGCTGTGGAAGATCACGATAAGCATCAGGTCCAACTACAACATCTACCAGTTTTTCTTCTTCTAAAAACTTTGATTTTAAGCGCTCGGCCATACAGCCCAGTACACCTACGATGAGTTTTGGATTGCGGCGTTTTTCGACACCAAACTGAGAAAGACGGTTTCTAACCCGTTGTTCTGCATTCTCTCTGATGGAGCAGGTATTGATGAACACCACATCCGCTTCTTTATAATCCCCGGTGGTTTCAAAACCCTGGTCCAGCAAGATAGATGCTACGATTTCACTGTCTGCAAAATTCATTTGGCAACCATAACTTTCGATATAGAGCTTTCTGCCGTTGCGCTTTGCGGGTGCATCTATTACTAAAGCCTCGCCCTGGCGTCCTTCATCGTGTGTCTTATCTGTTAGCTGTAAATCAATCATATATAGTTACTCTTTATTGGGACTCCAAAAATACATAAATAATTTCGTAAATGACAAAGTGGCAGAGATATTGTACAGATTCTGTTTCTAGATTGGATGCTTATGACCAAAAAACGAAAAATGTCTGGAATATGGAAATGGATCATTGTCTCCTTTCTGTCTCTGTTTCTGCTTGTCGGAGCAGCTGTTATGTATTTTAGTGTTAAATGGAAACCACGAATTACTAAAAGGATCAAGACGGAAGTATACAATGGGTCACATCATTTATATAAAATAGATTTTAAAGACATTCATTTAAATATACTCCTTGGAAATGTAACGCTGGATACCCTTACACTGATACCGGATACCGCTGAATTTCGTATGTTAAGAGACTATGGTCTGGCCCCTTCCAACATCTTCCAGGTAAAGCTGGCCCACCTCAAGATTTCGGGAGTATCCATACTGAAAGCCTATTTTAAAAAGAAAATAGATATTTCCAGTATTCTTCTGGACCAGCCGTCTGTGCATATGATCCATAATGATGTGGCAAGGAAGAAGAAAGAAGAAGGACCCTCTCTGTTTGAGATGCTTTCGGGAACATTTAAATCTGTGCATGTAGGACAAATTAAGATGAACAATGCTGATATAGACTATATCAGCGGAACCAATTGGGAGAAACTGCATCAGATCAGACATTTCAATCTTAGGGTAGAAGATTTGTTGCTGGATTCTGCTTCCAGACATGACCCAGCCCGATTTTATTATGCAAAAGATGTCGCGTTTGAACTGTTTGGTTACAGCGCACTCAGTAAAGATAAAATGTATACGATGAAGATAGATACCCTTCGGGGTTCTGCTACTGGTGGAATGCTGAAAATCAGGGGGCTTAAAATGATTCCAATGTATTCGGAGCTGGAGTTTACACGCAAATATAAAGTACAAAAAGACCGTTATAACCTGGACTTTTCTGCCCTGGATTTTAAAGGGCTTAATTTTACCCGGCTGGATGACGAAGGCCGGCTACATGCCAGTTCTCTCCAGATAGGTCCTGGAAAAGCAGCCGTCTTTATGAACCGGGAACTTCCGCCTCCTTCTTTTGATAAAGGAAGGAATTATCCGCACATTGCCCTTCAGCGTTTGCCTTTGCAGTTGTTGATTGATACGGTACAGCTGGACCATATAGATGTAGCCTATACGGAGTACAACCCCATTGCCAAAGAAAAGGGAACTGTCAAACTGGACCATTTGCACGGACAATTGCTCAACATCACCAACGACACATTGCAATTGCCTAAAAAAAATCATGCCTATGCTGATCTGCGCACAAGAATTATGAAAGCGGCCGATCTGCATGTAAAAATTGATTTTAACCTTGAGGATAAGAATGGCGCTTTTCACTATTCAGGTAATGTTGGTCCGATGGATATGGTCGCGCTAAATCCTTTGGCTAAATCGCTTGGACTGGTTAAAATTGAGCAGGGGAAAGTGCAGAAAGCTGATTTTGATATTCAGGCCAATCTTCAGGGCTCAAAGGGAACGATGCACTTTTACTACAAAGACCTTAAAGTTTCTTTACTTAAAGAAGGAGAGGACGGCGCGCCGGCTAAGAAAAGGGGTTTTTTATCCTTTTTGGCGAATAAACTGGTGATCATTGACGCCAACCCTTCTGAGGGTAAAGCCCTTCGGACTGCAAATATTGTTTTTCAGCGCAGTCCGGCAGCTTCTTTTTTTAATTTGCTCTGGAAAGGTGTTTTTGTGGGCATGCGAGAGACTATAGGAATAGGGATGGTGGAAGTCAAAAGTCCGGAAAAAGCCTATGAGAAAGTCAAAGAAAAAAAGAAACAACGTCTGGAAAAGAAAACAAAAGGCTAGAGGCCTGGCGTATTCTGTATGGATAAAATTGTATCTTAGAAAAGATATTTGCCTTAACAAATGCCAGATCAGATCACTAAGAAATTCAATAGCGTTAAATGGATGGCCCTGGTGGCACTGGTTGTCTTTCTGGTTTTTGGAACGGGATTTATATATTTTGAACTCCGTATTAAACCCTTGATCGAACAGGAACTCCGTGAGCTCGTACCTCGTTCAACTGAAGGGCTGTATCATCTTGATTTTACGGGTCTAAGTATCAATCTTCTGACGGCTAACGCCAGCCTCTCTAATGTTAAACTTATTCCAGATCCGATAGTACTGGAGAAACTTCGGCTTTTAAAAAAGGCGCCAAATAATGTGTATCATATAGAACTCCGAAAATTGTCTGCACTGAATTTTCATTTGTTCAGAATGTTCAAAGATAAAAAGCTGAATATAGATGAGATAGAAATTAACCGGCCTATGATCACCATGGTGAACCGTCAGATGGATTATAACGAAAACAGGGCTCCAAGGCCACTGAAATCGCCTTATGATTATATCTCGAAAGTTCTGAAAGAATTGAGTGTAGATACGGTGAATTTCCGGGAGGCTGCTTTCAAATATGTAGATAACAACAAGGCAAAGCCAATAATAGACTCCATTGCCAACCTGAATGTTACGCTTGCGGACTGGCTGATCGACAAGGACTCTGCAAGAGATACCACCAGGATGTACCTCCTTAAAGACATCATGCTCAATCTTGATGATTATTCCTATGCCACCCCCGATAGTCTCTACAATATTCACCTTTCGGAAATGAATTTCAAGGCCTCGACCGGATTGCTTCATATAGATAAATTTGAGTTACTGCCCAGATACAGCGAAATGCAATTTGGTCAAAAGGTGGGATACGCCAAAGACAGATACAGTATCCGGATGAACGATCTTCAGCTGGCCGGAATTAATTTGCCACTGTATATCAAGAAGCAGGAGCTGTTTGCCAGACAGATGAGTATTGGCGACGGCGCAGTTTCTGTATTTAACAACAATGAGCTGGAAAAGCCAAAGGAACCTAAAACAGGGAAGTATCCGCACCAGCTTTTGCAGAAGGTGGGCAGTAAGATCACGATCCAGAAACTGGACCTTTATCACCTGAATATCGCTTACGCGGAGTTTGACCGCAACAGCAAGCAAAAAGGAAAGATCACTTTTGAAAATACTTCTGGAACCATTACCAACATTACCAATGCTCCGGCCGCAAAGCAAAAGAACAAATTTATGGTTGCAGACCTGACCACTTACATGATGGGACAAGGAAAGTTAGATACAAAATTTACCTTTGATCTATTGGCCGAAGATGGAGCTTTTGCTTATTCAGGCCTTCTTCATGGATTGAACGGGCCGGCAATGAATGCTGTAACCAAGCCTCTGGGGATGGTCCATATCAAAAGTGGTGTAGTTGATGAACTGAGTTTTGACTTGAAAGCAGATGAGCATGGTGCATCCGGAAGTATGGTTTTTAAGTACCACGATCTGGCTATTGCGGTCCTGAAGCGGGAAGCTGGTACAGTCTGGCTGATCCGGCAGGGTTTTCTATCCTTTCTGGCCAACAATCTGATTATCAATCCGCAGAATCCAAGTAAAGAGGGAATACTCAGTAAAGCCGTCATTGACTATAAGCGTGCACCAGACCGCTCTTTCTTCAATCTGATCTGGAAATCGCTATTCCAGGGCATTAAATATAGTGTTGGCGTTACCCCTCAAAAGGAAGCGCAAATCAAGGCCCAGGTCGCACGATTTGAAAAAATGAAAACAGAAAGAGACAAGCGTAGGGCAAACCGCCAGAAAAGAAGAGCGCAACGGAAACAGGAGCATAACTGAAAAGGGCTGCAGCCCTTTTCAGTAGAATATGATTATAACAATTCAGCCGGGACCGGCTTATTGAGCAAATTCAGATAATAAAAACGAATCCGTTCAGAATGGTCATGGGCCGATTTTGCCCCGCCCCAACCGTGTCTTCCACCCGGATAGATCATCAGTTCAAAATGTTTGTTTAAATTTTCCAGCTTATCGATCAGCTGTATGGTGTTTTGCATATGCACATTATCGTCCATATCCCCATGCATAATCCTCAGCAATCCCTTGTAACGGTCGGCATAAGTCAGCACCGAAGCATTCTTATACCCTTCCGGATTTTCCTGCGGCGTATCCATAAAACGTTCTGTATAATGGCTGTCGTATAGCTCCCAGCTGGTTACAGGTGCACCGGCATATCCATAGTCAAAAACATCTGCTCCATAAGTTAAGGCCATGCAGGTCATATAACCTCCATAGCTGTGCCCGGTAATGAGTAGCTTATTCTGGTCTACCCAGGGTTGGGCTTTTAACCATCTGCCTGCGGTCATATAGTCTTTCATTTCCCATTTGCCGAGGTTACGGTGCATTAGGGCAACACCTTCTTTTCCAAACTGGCCTGAAGCACGATGGTCAACCGAAATTTGTACAATACCCTCATTTGCCCACCATTGGTTGGCTGTTCCTTTCCAGGTATTGGTTACAGTTCCCGCATTCGGGCCACCATACATACTGAAAATAACCGGATAACGTTTAGCCGGATCGAAATCTGTTGGATAAGTGATCACTGCAGGCAGCAGGTAGCCATCATCTGTAGGAATGGTGATCATCTCCGTTTTACCAAAAGCATATTGACCAAAGTCTGCTGATTTGCTATCTCCTAATTCTTTCAGGATCTTTCCGTTATTGTCCAGTAAAGCTCTCTTTGGCGGGGTGGAAACATTGGAATAGGTGGTGATAAATTTATCGCCAGACGGGGAAAGTTCTACCTGATGGGTGTAATCACCAAAAGTTAGTCGCTTGAGATTTTTACCACTATAGTCAACACGGTACAAATCTGTGCGTGTAGAAGCTTCCTTGCGTGCCATAAAATAGATTACCTTATGCTGTTCATCTGCTTTGAGCAAACGAGTTACCTGCCATTTTCCTGTGGTGATTGGATTGACCAGTTTGCCGGCAAGGGTATAGAGGTAAAAATGAGCCCAGCCTGTTTTGTCACTTTTCAAGATATAATGCTTATTGTCTTTCAGGTACTCAATACGGCCATCATAATCCAGATCAATCCAGGAACTTTGCTTTTCATCATAAATCTCTTTCTTTGATCCCGTCAAAGGGTCAACACTATAGAATTTCAAGTTATCCTGACCGCGGTTTAGCCATTGAACCATCATGTTCTTGCTGTCAAAGCTCCAGTAGGGTGTGCCAAAATACTGATCGTCCTTTTCATTGAAATCTGCCCAGACCACTTTTCCCCCCGCTGAAGGTACAAAGCCAATCTTCACTTCAGGATTGGGATCGCCCGCTTTCGGGTATCTGGTTTTCTCCGTATAGCCATGCTGGCCGGTAGATCCATTGATTGGAAACATAGGAACTTTGGTGTCGTCGAAACGCATAAAGGCCAGATGTTTGCTGTCTGGTGACCACCAGAAAGCTTTGTATTTTGTAGGACGGCCTAAAATTTCTTCAAAATAGACCCAGGAAGAATATCCATTATAAATGACATCGGTAGCATCAGTCGTATACCGGATTTCTTTTCCGGTCGCAACTTCCACCGCATAGAGGTCATTGTTACGGGTAAAAGCCATGTATTTTCCATCCGGAGATAAGGTAGGGTTCTTGTCGCCTTCTTTAACCGGTGTCTCCTCCTTCGATTTGACCGGGGGACTATACACCGCATGCGCTCCGGTTTTCACATCAACCGTTTCAAATTTTCCGGCTTTTGTATTGTATTCTATAAAATGCCGGTCATCGCTCCAGCCATAAATATAAGGCAAAGTAGTGCTTAGAGATGGCTGGCCGCCAAAAGTTTGCTGCTTATTGAGTTTTTTGAGTTGTGCATGACTTGAAAAGCTGAATGCGCAAACTACAGCTAAACTGCAGAGTAGAATTCTTTTCATTTTTGTAAGGTGTGTTTGAAATGTTGAAATTAGTAAAGAAGAACGAAGGGAAGAAATTGTCTGACAGATGTTACCAATTTCAGTGCATAAAAAAGGCGCCTGTGGTTCTCAGGCGCCTCAAAGAAAATCATCATGCCGAAAAAACATGACGTAAATTTTAAACCGGGCTTATAATACCCAGTTCCAGCCAAATTCATCCGGGGCAAGGCCGTAGCGGATATCATTCAGGGTTTTTGCAATACCAGCAGAAACTGTACGGGTAGAAGGATCCGTTAAGGTATACAGCTTGCCTTCGTAGCTGATTTCTCCGATCGGTGTTACTGTTGCCGCAGTACCCGCAGCAAAAGCATCCGTTAAGCGGCCGCTCTCAATACCTGCAATCACTTCTTTAACACTTACCCGTCTTTCTTCTACTTCAACACCTGCTTTATGGGCAAGTTGAATGATCGTATCTCTGGTCACCCCGTCCAATACGGTGTTTCTTACAGAAGGAGTAACCAGTTTGCCGTCAATCACAAAGAGTAGATTGGCGGTACCAGCCTCTTCAATAAACTCATGCGAAACCGCGTCTGTCCAGATTAACTGGTCAAAACCTTCTTTTAAAGCTTCGGCAAAAGGATATAGAGAACGGGCATAATTACCGGCAGTTTTGGCAAAACCAACACCGCCTTCATCGGCACGTGTATATTCAGTTTCTATTTTAACTTTCAGGGCTTTGCTGTAATATGGGCCTGTTGGGGTGGTCAGCACAGCAAAAATATATTTGTCTGAAGCACGGACACCTAAATAAGGGTCTGTAGCAAACATCACCGGACGAAGGTACAGGGAATAACCATCCTGGTTAGGCACCCAGGCCTCATCTGTTTTAATCAGGGCTGCAATACCCTGCATAAAGACTTCTTCAGGAATGGTCGGCATAGACATCCGGACCGCTGATTTGTTGAAGCGCTCAAAATTCTTGTCTGCTCTGAAAACACTGATCTTACCATCCGCCTGGCGGTAAGCCTTCATGCCTTCAAAAATAGCCTGTCCATAGTGTAGGGCAGAAATCGCCGGGCTCATTGGGATCGGACCATAAGGTAGGACCTGCAGGTTTGTCCATTCGCCATTATCGTATTCTGCGATAAACATGTGATCAGTAAAAACCTTGCCAAAAGGCAGGTTTGTTAAGTCAGTCCCAGCTAATCTGGACTGCGTAGCTTTAGTGGTTTTAATGTTTAAAGTCTCTGTCACTGCCGTATATTCTAAAAATTCAATCAAAAGTAGTTAAAAAAACCTATTCCGCACTGGTTTAATTTCAGATTAAATGGTGTGTTTCTTACACTAAGAGCCCTGAAAACCCACACTTTAGTCTTAATATAATACCCTGAATTTAATGGTCTGCTCAATTTTCTTAAGCGCTTTAAAAAGGGCTTTATCGTATTGAGCGTTAATGTCTGTGATCACATAACCAATCGTCGGATTGGTCATTAGAAACTGCCCTACAATATTGATGTCATGTTTAGCAAAAATAGTGTTGATCTTCGCCATAATTCCAGGAATATTGTGGTGAATATGGATCAAGCGGTGGGATTTCTCTATCCGGGGCAATTGCAGGTTCGGGAAATTATGACTCATATAGGTGGTACCGGTATTCATAAAGTCGATCATCCGCTTAGGAATAAAATTCTGGTTGCGCGGATTGTGTTTCGGGTCGTCAAAAACGACAATACCCATTTCTGTACAGGTTTGAAGTTCCAGCCTTTTGGCATTGCCCAGGTAACCAATGGTTTTAAGTTTAACCGCTCTTTTTAAAGTTTCCGGTTCAATATGCTCCCCGTCTGCCAGGAGCAACATATGCACATCAGCAACATATTTTTCCTCAAAAGTCTCCTTGTGACGTATCGAAAAACCATCTTTTTTCAGCAAGTCAATACTCTCTGGTGTTGCCTCACCGATCACCAGGCATAAAATCCTGTTTTTAGGGTAGGAAATCGCTCTGGGTAAATTGTTTACATAAAGAAATTCATCGAAACTTGGCGTAACGTGGTCGGCCTTTTTAACAATACTCTCCCGGGCAATATTCTCCGTAAACGCATAGAATTTTTTGATCAGCCCGCTCTCCCGGAGCTGGAAATCAGAATAGCCATCACCAATACCATACAGGTCACCCTCCAGGTTCAGGTGCTGCATAAGCTTTACTTTTCCACCTTCCTCACTTAAAGGATTGGCATGATCATAATCGATAATCTTGCCATCACCAGTGGTTACAAAGGTATTGGCATAAATATTTTCCTTTTTGATGTGGTACTGGCTCACTACAGGTGTAATAAACTCTTTAAACCCTCCTGAAACAATAAGTACTTCATCAGCATGTTTCTTGAAAAATTCTGCATTACGGGAAAAAGAACTGGAAACCTTTTTCTTCAGGTGTTTGATGAGTTGCTTGAGGTGGTTCTCGTCTGCTTCCAGTAATTTTACGCGCTGCGCCAGGCTCTCGCCGAAAGAAAGCTTTCCTTCCATGGCCAGATTGGTATAGTCTTCAATCTTTTTATAGATCAATTCTCTGTCCGGGTGCTTTTTAAGGGAAATACGGGCAAGTTCATCCAAGGCCTCCACCTGGGTAAAAGTACTGTCGAAATCAATAATGTAGTAGTTCTTTTGATTCATGTCAATTTTAATTTTTATCCCTGTTTAGCAGGGCGGTGCAGGTTTCTGCAATACTAAGTTCTAGTGGTCTGAACTCTATACCTATGGTTTTTTTAATTTTATCGTTGCTGTACAAACTCTCGTTCAGACTGCTCCTGGCCGCATCACTGGTTAGTGCGGCTGGTTTGCCGGTAAAAATAGAAATGATTTTTGCGGCCCTCCAGGCAATTCCGAGCATCCAGGCCTTAGCTTCTTTAGCGGGAGCTTTAACACCAAAGCCTCTGGCAATAGAACTGAACAAAGTTTGGTAGTTGTAATTTTCGGACGAAAGGATAAAACGGTCTTCACTTTTTCCGCTGTTCATTAATGCGATCATCGCAGTGGCCACATCGCGTACATCCACCAGGCCGGTAGCTCCTTTGGTGTAATAGGATAGTCCTTCTTTCACCAGTTTGAATATAGCCCCGCTACCTTCAAAACCAGCATTTGCACCAATAATGACAGAAGGATTTACAATCACTGCGTCCAGGCCTTCGGCAATTCCCCGCCAAACTTCCATTTCTCCTTCATATTTTGAAATTGCATAAGCATGTACGTGGGCATCATAGACCCAATAGTCATCTTCTGTAATCAGTGTCATGCCTTTTTTAGGATTGCCCAGGGCGGCTACTGAACTCACATGAAGTAACCGGATGCCTTTTTCCTGGCAAAGATTAACCACATTACTGGTGCCTTCAATGTTTATTTTGAGCAGTTGTTCCTTATCTTTTGGATGGAAAGATACCATTGCTGCACAATGATAAACCTGTGTAATCCCTTCAAAGGCCTCCTCCAGTGTTGCCGGATCATTAATATCGGCTACTACCCACTCAATTAAGGGTTCAGTAACAAGTAATTCAGGAATTAAAGAGGTCGTCCTTTTCAGTGCACGAACCCTGATGCCCTCACGGGTGAGTTGTTGGATCAGTTCTGCTCCTAAAAATCCAGTAGCGCCGGTAACCAGTATCATTTCATTTCTTTTAGGATGTTCCGGGTATGTTTAAAATTTATTTAAACGTACTCTTATTAATATATGCTCTCAAAAATAGATATTTGATGCCATAGATTATATTACTTTATGTCCTTATCAGATTTTTTTTCTCCTTTAAGCCTTGATAAAATCACGCCTAAACCGGGATTTTATACCAGTCAGCTGGGATTAAAGGCCAGTTTTTACACTGATGAATTTCCTGAACTGGAAGAAAACAGTTATGATATTGCCATTATAGGTGTACTGGACGACCGGGCTGCGGTAAACAACAATGGTTGCGCACTTGGTCCGGATTATTTCAGGGCACAATTCTATCTGCTCCATGAAGGCGATTTTACCAGTAAGATCGTTGACTTGGGAAACATTAAAGCCGGTGCCAATATTTCTGATACCTATATCGCCCTCAAAATGGTGGTGGCTGAACTGATCAAACTTCACATCTTACCTGTCATTATTGGTGGTGGACAAGACCTGACCTATGCGCAATATATGGCTTATGAAGCCCTGGAGCAAAAAGTAGACCTCGTGGTGGTTGATAACCGCTTTGACCTGGATGAAGATGATCATGAAGGAATAGAAGCGCGCTCTGATACCTATCTCAACAAGATCTTCTTACATCAGCCGAACTACTTGTTCAATTTCAGCAATATCGGCTATCAGACCTACTTTGTGAATCAGGACAGCCTTAGGGTAATGAACAAGCTTTATTTTGATGTACACCGGCTGGGAGAATTCTCTGAAGACATTAGTCCGGCAGAGCCCATCATCAGAAACGCCAATATGCTCAGCTTTGATCTTTCTGCCATTCGGTCTTCTGATGCAGGAGCCAATGCCAATGCAGGACCTAATGGTTTCTATGGAGAACAGGCCTGCAGGATCACCAGGTATGCTGGTATGAACGATAAACTCACTTCGATCGGTTTCTATGAATTTAATCCGGCCTTTGACAATAATGGACAAAGTGCAATGCTGCTGGCACAAATGGTTTGGTATTTTGTAGATGGTTATTATAACCGGAAAAAAGATTTTCCTTTAACACCCAAATCCCAGTATCTGATCTACAGAACCAGTCTGAACGAAGGACCAGGAGAAATGCTTTTTGTAAAAAGTAAGAAATCAGATCGTTGGTGGATGCAGGTTCCTTATCCCAGCGGGGTTTCCAAAAATGAACGCTACCATCTGATACCATGCCGTTACGAAGATTATAATACCGCGGTTAATGGCGAAGTTCCTGACCTCTGGTGGCGGACCTATCAAAAGCTACTGTAATTTTTGTGTAGTGATTACCAGAAATTTGCAGACAATAATTAGCTTTGATTAACGTTTTAATAAATCGCAAACTATTATCATAAAATAAACCCACAAATGAAAAAAACCATTTTATCTGCCGCCTTCTTATTGCCATTGGCAGCGATGGCACAAGATGGATACACCATCAAAGGAAAAGTAGGTGCGCTGAATGCACCCGCTAAAGCGTATTTGCAATACCGCACTGCTAAGGCAGTGGTCGTAGATTCAGCTGAATTAAAAAACGGCGTTTTCGAGTTCAAAGGAAAAGTAACCGCGCCAGCTGAGGCCCGTTTAATCCTTAAACACGATGCAAGCCCCGTAGACCAAAGAAAAGCAGGTGATGTCCTGTCTTTCTATGTAGAAAATAAAGTAATCACCGTTAATGCGGCCGATTCTGTAAAAAAGGCTACCGTTAAAGGTTCATTGGTAAACGATGACAATGCAAAATTAAAAGCCTTGTTAAAATCTCCAAACGACAAGATGAATGCGCTGTCTACTGAATACTATAGTAAAACAGCTGAGCAACGTCAGGATCCCGCTTACAGAAAATCTCTGGAAGAGCGTTCTGATGCAATTGAGAAAGAAATGGCTCCAATCAATAAGAAGTTTATTGCTGAAAACAGAAATTCTTACATTGCTTTGGTGGCTTTCAGAGGAAGTATGGACCTGGATGCTGATCCTCAGGGTACAGAAGCAGATTTTAATAAATTCTCTGCTGCAGTAAAAGCAACGGATTTGGGTAAGAGCATTTCTGAAACCATCGAGTCTGGCAAGAAAACGGCTGTAGGACAAATGGCTATGGATTTTACACAAAACGATGTGAATGATAAACCCGTTAAATTGTCTGATTTCCGCGGAAAATATGTATTGGTTGATTTCTGGGCTTCATGGTGTGGACCATGCCGCGGAGAAAATCCAAATGTAGTGGCTGCGTACAATAAATTTAAAGATAAGAACTTCACTGTTTTAGGCGTATCCCTGGATCAGCCAGGTAAAAAAGATGCCTGGGTGCAAGCCATTGAAAAAGATGGTCTGAACTGGACTCAGCTTTCTGATCTTCAGGGCTGGAACAATGCTGCAGCCAAAATGTACGGTGTTCGTGCAATTCCTGCCAATTTTCTAATCGATCCTTCAGGTAAAATTGTTGCTAAAAACGTTAGGGGAGAAGAATTGCATAAGAAACTTGGTGACTTGCTGGGCACTTCCAAATAAGAAAAGTAATGACCTAAATAAAAAATGCTATCTGATTTCAGATAGCATTTTTTATTTATACAGGTTTTACCGGGCTGCCTGTCCAGGAGGTTCCGGGAGCCAGGACTTCTCCTTTCATCACCAGCGAGAGGGGCTCCAGTTTAACATCATTGCCAATCTCGCTGTCGTATAGAATAATACTGCGTGCGCCTATGCTTGTTCTTGCCCCTATTTTTACAGGACCTACTTTCATAACGCGGTCTTCAAATAAATGCGTCTGTGGTCCGCAATCTTCATTTAGTGCAGAATCATCCCCAATACTGACCATGTCATATTCGGTCACGTCGGTAGTGTTCATCCAGACCCGTTTTCCTGTTTTTACTCCAAGTAAACGAAGGGCAAGAGGGAGCCATGGGGTTCCTTTCAGATATTCCAGCAGGAAAGGAACAGACAAGGCCTCGTAAGTTGAAGTAATGGCTTCACTGCGCCAAACTTCCCATGTCCACATTGGGCTTTGTTTCACTTTGTATTTTCCTACAAAGAGCCATTTAAAGATCACGGTGACTAAAAAGGCTGGAAGCCCCATAAGACCAAGATAATAGAAAGGAAAGAGCAATAGAACTTTCCATAATGGTTTTTGGGTGATCAGATCATGCCCAAGGGCAATAAATAAAATACTGAAGCAAATGATGGCTGTTTCTGGTGTAATGATCCGGATAAACTCTGTAATTGTTCTGGCCATTTTTCTTGGAAACGAAGGCGTGGTGGTCAGCTCATCGGGGAAAGGATTGCTTTCCTGACGACGTGGCAATGCAATAGCTGGTGAACCAAACCAATCCTTAGCATTTGAGCCGGCAAGTTGCTCCTGATCAGGCGGCGTAGACAATACCCCAATCAGCATATTTCCCGGCAGGTGATAACCCTGTGGGATGAGTGCACTATTCCCAACAAAGCTTTTACTTTCTATAATGGTTTTGTCGAGAATGAGCTGCTGTCCGCGGACATCAGATTCACCGAGAGTTACTGCGTCGGCTACAAAGGCCCCATCGCCGATCTCAAGTAAAGGGTGTGTCACATTACTGGCGGTTGAAATTTCTGTATTTTTACCCACTTTTGCCCCCAATAACCTGAAAAAAGGCGCCACGAAAACGGTGGCATAGATGGGGTGCATTACAATAAGACTCAAAGACATCAATTGGTCTGCCAGCCATTTACGAACATAGAAGCCACTGTAAACAGAATGTTTCCCCGGCTTAATGCCATGCTGCAACAATCTGGTGACTGCTATGGTTTCAAACGCATATAAAATGATATAAGAAATGGCCAGCAGGGGTACGGTGATCATATAATTGAAATTATAGTCTGGTGCAGCATCATCCATCGCATTTAAAACCAATATGGTAGGTAACAGGGGTAATAAAATGATGACAGGAAAAAGGATCAGCAGTACAGTAAAGATAAAACTATACAGGCTACGTTTGGCTGCAGTGACCAGTAGGGGCTGAGGAAGTTCTTCCAAAGTCCTGGTTTCTTTAAGCTGGGCCGGACTACCTTTCCAGACCTCACGGGCACCTATTTTTTGCCCGGACTGCAAGTGGCTCAAGTCCTGGAGTTCTCCCCATTCCTCTACGGAAGCATCGGCAGAAATAATGGCACTGCTGCCAATATAGGCATGATCTCCAATATGAATGCTGCGGATTTTCAGCCAACCGTCTTCTACAACCGCATTATTAAAAATTACCTGCGAACTGATGCTGACATCTTCCCCTATGGTGAGCAGATCTTCTGCACCAATGGTGAGCGAACTGAGTTGTGCAGTGGGGGCCACTTTAACACCAAGCATACGTAGATAAACCGGATAGATTGGCGTTCCGTTCATAAACTGGGTAGGAATTAAAGCTTGTATAGTTTTAACAAACCACCAGCGGAAATAATAAGTTCCCCAAAGCGGATAATCCCCTGCACGGATCTTCCCAATGACCAGGCGTTTCACCAGAATACTCAGGGAAGTGAAAAAGGGTGGAATCAGGCAATAAAGTCCTAGTGCAGTAACAATTCCATAGGATAATTTCTCTGTACTTTCGCGTACATAATAATAGCCCAGATAAGGCACAAAGATTTGTATGGCAAACAGCCCGTAGATGAGCAACAGGGAAATGCTCTGTGCAAACCAGCAGATCAGGTACCTCCATTGTGGTATTTTGTTGAAGATACTTTGCTTTGGAGGCGCTTGTTGTGGTACCGATTCCCATACTTTAACCAGGCTGCTGAGTGGGCGGTGTGTGTAAACGTCTTTTAATGAAGCATAAGGGATGTTACAATCGTTGCGAAGCTTGGAAATAAAGGCAGCCGCCAAAAGGGAATGTCCACCCAGGTCTGTAAAAAAATCAAGGTCGAGGCTGATGTCTCTGCCCGGAAAAGTTTTCCTGAGCATAGCGAGTACCCGGTCTGGCAATGGGGCATTCACATCCAGTGTCTCTCCGGAAAGGTCTGCCGGTGTACTTAACATGGCCTCGGGTACGGGAAGAGCCTTCCTATTCACTTTTCCGCTCGGCATCCGTGGCATTTCTGAGAGAAGGGCTATAGTACCCGGAACCATATAAGGTGGCAGGAATTTGGCCAGTTCGAGCCTGATCAGCGCATCATCTAAATTGATGGTGCCATCGGGAACGAGGTAACCTACCAGCTGATCCTGGTCATTGCTGTCTTTTTTTACGGCTACAGCAGCGGCAGATACACCTTGAAGGGCATTTAAACGGCTTTCAATTTCTCCCAGTTCGATCCGGTAGCCCCTGAGTTTGATCTGATCATCCAGGCGGCCAAGAAAGTCAATACTTCCGTCGGTATTGATGGTGGCGGCATCGCCGGTACGATAAATCCGATCTCCAGGCATCAGGGCCAGGGGCTCTGGTTTATTCAAAAACTTCTCTGCGGTAAGTTCCGGAAGGTTTACGTAGCCATTGGAGACGCCCGGACCGGAGATCACCAATTCCCCGCGTTCCCCAAGTGGTACGGGGTTGTATTGCTCATCGACAACCGCAAGTCCGTAATTGGGAATAGGCAGTCCTATGGTAATGTTATCACCTGGGCGCAATTCAGCCATTGTAGCCGATACGGTTGTTTCGGTAGGTCCGTAACTGTTGAAAAATCTTCTGGAAGGCGTTGCCCATCGGGCCAATACCTGTGGCGTACAAGCTTCTCCGCCGGCATTGATGAGCCGTATCGAGGGAACGGTGTCTTCTATGACGGCCAGCAAGCTGGGTACCGCATGAAGGATAGTGATGCCCTGCGTACGCAGCGTATCACTGAGTTCATCAATGGCCTTTGAAGTCGTATTGTCGGCTATCCAAAGCGTAGCCCCGGCTAGGTAGCTTACCCAGGTTTCCTCACACCACATGTCAAAGGATACAGAGAAACCCTGGTATACTTTGTCGGTGGACAGGATATTGAAAATATATTGTTCGGCACGTACCAGATGACAGATCTGGCGGTGTGTAATGGGAATTCCTTTAGGTTTTCCGGTGCTGCCGGAGGTATACAGTACATAAGCATCATCATCAGGCCCGGCACCATCACTCGCAACTGTTGCTACACTTTTCTCTGCCCCTGGCTGGGGAACTTCTAACTGTAAACAGCTGGCATTGATCTGATGCTCGCAAAAACAGGCTGATGCACCTACCTCACTCATCACCAGTTCCACTCGTTCTGCTGGCATTTCCCGGTCTAAGGGAACATAAGCTGCCCCAGCTTTGATGATACCCAGGATAGCCACATGCAATTCTATGCCACGAGGCCACCAGATGCCTACTTTAGCCCCTTTTCCAATACCCTGCTGGTTTAAAAATTGGGCGACAGCATCACTCCACTGATCCAGTTCAGCGTAGGAAAGGGAAATTTGGTTAAAAATCAACGCTGTGTGCTGCGCATGTTTTTTAGCTGTTTCCCGAAACAGATCTGCCAGGGTTTCCTCGCGAAGAATTTCCGGTTTTAAAGGTCCGGTAACCATACTCACAGGCATCATACAATATGCGTTCATTTAGATAGAAAAATAGAGGAAGTGGCAGCCGCCTCTACGAAGTACCAAAATACATTATTTTTGTGAAGTGTTTGATGTCTTTTCTAAAGACGGAAGCTAACTGGCATATATAGAGCGTTAAATAATAAAAATGTGACCGGAAAGGATCAGAATAAAAGAATTTATATTTATTTCAGCGAATGCAAGGTGGAGAAATCTGAGGTCCGTTTTGAGGCGAAGATGGAGCAGCTGCCTGTCGGTATGCAGGAAGAAATCAGGGCGTATCATTCCCCGCAAGATCGGGCATTAAAGCTGGGCGGACGGTTGCTGCTGAAAAAAATACTGGAGGATCTGAATCAACCCCATTCACTTTCTACCATGCAGCATGGTCTCTATGGCAGGCCTTTTTTTGATGGTGATTTTCAGTTCAATATATCTCATTCCGGAGACCGGGTAATTTGCGCTGCACAGATGGGTGGAGATCTTGGGGCCGATTTGGAAAAGGTCATTCCCGTTGATCTGAAGGATTATACTAACTATTTTACAACAGAAGAATGGGTAGAAATCTATCGTGGTCCGGATCAAAATGCCTGTTTTTTCAGTGCCTGGTCTAAAAAGGAAGCTTTTTTAAAAGCAACTGGAATGGGGGTTCAATTGCCATTGGATAAAGTCAATGCTATTGGAAGCCATTTTCGGTATGAGGGCAGGTCGTATTACTTTCACCGGGTAGATATTGATTCAGAGTATCCTTGCTGGTTAGCAAGCAGTATTGCGTTTCCTGAAATCGTGCTTAAGAGAAGGTAGGTTTGGATAAAAGTTTGTGGCGCTTAATTGGGCGAGTCCAGGCATGACGTGTAGGAAGATATTATAGTCCTGGTTTATATTGACTCCAGAATTAGTGCCTGATTAGAGCAGAGTAAGTCCGGGTTTTTGCGGAAAAACCCGGACTTACTCCGGACTCAGACCGGACTCACTCCGCTAGGAATATAAACCAAGACACAATTATTTGCACCCTGTCCGGTCACCGCCCTCCCTCTGCAATTTGCTGCGGAAAATTTTCGTACGCTGCGGAAAGACCTCAGAGATCTGCGGGCCTCTTCGGCCCGCCTGATATCGTTAGTCTTGAAGCAGCTGTACAGAATTTTCTGAACAATTCACCTTCTCCACACCTGTTGTATTCCTGGTAAAACCTGGATTGACTTTAAAAAACAAAACCCGCTGTTTTGGCAGCAGGCTTCGCTTAGAATTTTTGTGTAATTACATCAGATCAAAACCGATATCTTCCCGGAAATATTTGCCATCAAAATAGATGCGCGCTGCATCCGCTGTTGCAGATTGCAAGGCTTCAAACTGGCTGTCTTGTAAGCTGGTTACGGCCAGTACACGGCCGCCGTTACTTTTAATGATGCCTCCCTCAGAAAGGGTTCCTGCATGAAAAACAGTCGATTGTCTGACATTATCCAATCCGCTGATGCTTTTGCCTTTTTCGTAGGTTCCGGGATATCCACCGGCAACGATCATTACGGTTGCTGCATTTTTAGGACTGATGCGGATTTTTACATCCTTTAATTTTCTTTGAGCTGTGGCCTGGAACAGTTCTACCAGGTCGTTTTCAATACGTGGCATAACGCTTTCCGTTTCCGGATCCCCCATTCTGCAGTTGTATTCAATAATCATTGGTTTATCACCCACTTTGAACAAACCAAAGAAAATGAAACCAGTATAGTCTATCTTGTCTTTCTTTAAACCATTAATGGTTGGAATGATGATGGTCTTTTCTACTTCAGCCAGGAATTTATCGTCAGCAAAGGGAACAGGAGAAACAGAACCCATGCCGCCGGTATTTAAACCAGTGTCGCCCTGACCAATGCGCTTGTAGTCTTTTGCCTCTGGTAAAACAACATAATTTTCTCCATCTGTCAAAACAAATACAGAAAGTTCGATACCCGTTAAAAACTCTTCTATAACTACAGTTGTTCCGGCATCGCCGAATTTACCACTCAGCATCAGTTTAAGTTCTTCCTGAGCTTCGGCCAGATTGTCTATAATCAAAACCCCTTTACCTGCGGCCAATCCGTCAGCTTTTAAAACAACAGGAAAGCTGTGTGTTTCCAGATAAGTAAGCCCTTCTGCTAAATTCTTGTTTGTGAAAGACCTGGATCCGGGAGTTGGGATGCCATGACGTGCCATGAACTGTTTGGAGAAATCTTTACTCCCTTCCAGTATGGCGCCCTCTTTCTTTGGGCCAATTACCGGAATAGAAGCCAGCTGGGCATCTGCAAGAAAGAAATCGTGAATCCCGTTAACCAGAGGTTCTTCAGGGCCCACCACAACCATATCAATATTTTCTTTCAGTACGAGGTCTTTAACGGCCTGGAAGTTGTTTGGATTGATGTTTACATTTTTTCCATAAGCAGAAGTTCCACCGTTACCCGGAGCAATAAATAATTGAGGGTTTAATGAGGATTGACTCATCTTCCAGGCTAATGCACTTTCCCTGCCGCCAGAACCTAATAATAAGATATTCATCTTGACTGTGGTTTGTTTTTAATTGTTAGAAGGAACTCCTGAGCGTCGTTCGCAGGGCAAAGATAAAATAAAACGTCAGTGCGGGAGCAAAGTACAGGATATTTTGTAATTTTAGCGCCCGACAACTGCCAATCTGACTTATAGTTTGCTGTGGCTTGGTTGTTGTAATTTGATGATTTTAAAATAAATAAACACAAGCATAAAGAGATGTTAGGATTTTTAACCAAGGTATTTGGAAGCAAATCAGAAAGAGATATTAAAGCCATACAGCCAATCGTCATCAAGATCAATGAGGAATACGCTAAGCTTTCAGCATTATCTAATGATGAATTAAGGAATAAAACAGTCTATTTTAAAGATGTTATTGCCAAAGCATTAGCAGATATAGACGGTAAAATTGGCGGACTTAAAGCAGATGCAGAGCAATCTGAATTGTCGTTGGCTGAAAAAACGGCTTTGTATGATCAGATTGATGCGCTGATCAAAGACCGGGATAAAGAACTGGAAGTGGTATTGTCTGATATCCTTCCGCAGGCTTTTGCTGTAGTGAAGGAAACGTCCCGACGTTTCTCTGAGAACCAGTTCCTGGAAGTAACTGCAACCCAGTTTGACCGGGATTATGCGGCAAGAAAGAACAATGTAAAAATTGAAGGAGATAAAGCCGTATGGGCTAACCATTGGGATGCTGCCGGTAATGAGGTGGTATGGAATATGGTGCACTATGACGTACAGCTGATTGGTGGTATTGTATTACATAGTGGTAAGATTGCGGAGATGGCTACCGGTGAGGGTAAAACCCTGGTAAGTACACTTCCTGCTTATCTGAATGCATTGGCCGGACAAGGTGTACATATCGTTACAGTGAATGATTACCTTGCCCGTCGTGACTCGGAGTGGAATGGTCCTTTATTTGAATTCCATGGTTTAGCGGTAGATTGTATTGACAGACACGAACCAAACTCTCCCGAACGCAGAAAAGCTTATCTGGCAGATATTACTTATGGTACCAATAATGAGTTTGGTTTTGACTACCTGCGTGACAATATGTCGCAGGAACCAGGCCAGCTGGTACAGCGTAAGCTGCATTTTGCCATGGTGGATGAGGTCGATTCCGTTTTGATTGATGATGCCCGTACACCATTGATCATTTCAGGTCCAGTTCCTTTTGGAGATCAGCACGAGTTTCATGAATTGAAACCAAGGATTGAGCGTCTGGTTAATGCGCAAAAAGAATATGTAACCAAAGCTTTAAATGAAGCTAAAAAATTAATCAATGATGGTAAAGCCGGAACCGAAGAGGGTGAAGGTGGATTGGCGCTGTTAAGAGCACACCGTGGTTTGCCAAAAAATAAAGCACTGATCAAGTTTTTAAGTGAAGGTAGTGTAAAACAAACCTTGTTGAAAACGGAGAACCATTACATGGCAGATCAGTCTAAGAATATGCCTAAGGTAGACTCTGAGTTGTATTTCTATATTGACGAGAAAAACAACCAGGTAGAGCTTACTGAAAAAGGTATTGAACTGATCACTAAATCTGGTGAAGATCCTCATTTCTTTGTTTTGCCTGATGTGGGTACAGAGATCGCTGATATTGAGAAATCAACTTTGAGCAGTGAAGAAAAGATTGCCAGGAAAGATGAGCTGATGCGTGATTATTCGATCAAGGCAGAGCGTATCCACTCGGTAAATCAGTTGCTGAAAGCCTATACCTTATTTGAGATTGATGTAGAATACATTATTGATGAAGGTAAAATTAAAATTGTAGATGAGCAGACAGGCCGTATTATGGATGGCCGTCGTTATTCTGATGGTTTGCACCAGGCCATTGAGGCTAAAGAAAATGTAAAGGTAGAAGATGCTTCGCAAACTTATGCGACGGTGACTTTACAGAACTTTTTCCGGATGTACCACAAACTTTGTGGTATGACGGGTACAGCAACAACAGAGGCTGGTGAGTTCTGGTCTATCTATAAACTGGATGTGGTGGAAATTCCAACAAACCGGGTGATTTCCAGAAAAGATCATCAGGATTACGTATACCGCACCATTCGCGAAAAATATAATGCAGTAGCAGAAGAAATCGTTCAGCTGACCCAGGCCGGACGTCCGGTACTGGTAGGTACCACTTCAGTAGAGATCTCAGAGTTGCTGAGCCGTATGCTGAAACTGCGCGGTATCAAACACAATGTACTGAATGCAAAAATGCACCAGAAGGAAGCCGATATTGTTGCTGAAGCTGGTCAGGCCGGTCAGGTAACCATTGCCACCAACATGGCGGGTCGTGGTACAGATATCAAGCTTGGGCCTGGTGTTAAAGAAGCCGGAGGTCTGGCGATTGTAGGTACGGAGCGTCATGAGTCCCGTCGTGTAGACAGACAGTTGCGCGGTCGTGCCGGACGTCAGGGGGATCCGGGTTCTTCTCAGTTCTTTGTCTCTCTTGAAGACAACCTGATGCGTTTGTTTGGTTCTGAAAGGATCTCCAACATCATGGTGAAAATGGGTATTGAAGATGGAGAAGTGATCCAGCATTCTATGATCACCAAATCTATTGAACGTGCACAGAAAAAGGTGGAGGAAAACAACTTTGGTATTCGTAAGCGTTTGCTGGAATATGATGATGTGATGAACTCTCAGCGTTCTGTGATTTATGCCAAACGCAGAAATGCTTTGTTTGGAGAGCGTTTGGATGTAGACATGAACAATATGGTGTTCGATGTTGCTGAAGATATCGTTACAGAATATAAAGAAGAAGGAAATTACGAAGGGTTTAAGCTGGAAGTGATCAAAAACTTCTCTTTGGATACTTCAATTACAGAAGCGGATTTCAGTGCAAGGAATATCCATACCTTAACAGATAAATTGTTTGAAGAGGCTGCGGCCTTCTACGCCAGAAAATCGGAAGGCATGATCAATCAGGCCATGCCGGTGTTGCATCAGGTGTTTGAAGAACGTGGAGAACATATTGAGCAGATTGTGATTCCGTTTACTGATGGTTTGCGCAGCATCCAGGTTCCTGTGAACTTAAAAGCTGCCATTGACAACAATGGTCGCGAAGTAACAAAGGCTTTTGAGAAGACAATTGTTTTGGGCTTAATTGATGAGTCGTGGAAAGAGCATTTGCGTGAAATGGATGAGTTGAAGCAATCTGTACAGAATGCAGTATACGAACAAAAAGATCCATTGGTTATCTATAAAATGGAGGCTTTTAACCTGTTTAAAAACATGCTGAATGCGGTAAATAAAGAGGTGGTGAGTTTCTTATATAAAGGTGGTATTCCTGTACATCAGGAAGCAGAAGACCTTCGTGCCCCACAGGCACCAAGACCTGCACCCAGCCGTTTAAAAATGTCTAAACCTGAGTTTCAGCAAGGTGGTGGCGAGGCGGTAATGGAAGATACCAGGGAACAAGTACCTCAGCAACCCGTACGTAAAGAGGTTACAATTGGTAGAAATGAGCCTTGTCCTTGCGGAAGCGGCAAAAAATACAAGAATTGCCATGGTGCAGGATTGTAATTTGTAATAAACATATAGAATGCCGAGTTTTGTAAGAAATTCGGCATTCTTTTTTTATAGCCTTTTCATGAAACCTGTATAAGCCTGCACTAAAAAGGTATTGCCTATATAAGCTTCAGTACTGTGAAACCTAATTTAAATGAAAGTAGTTTATACCTGTTTGTTTTGTTTGTTATGTATTCCTGTATTTGCACAGAAGAAAGGTGAGGTCATTATTATTAAAGATCCGCTGATTGACAGCATGATTGAGAAAAGGCTGGAACTGAGTAAAAGAACAGCGCCTGCTACGATTAAAAGAACTGGACCTGTAGTGGCACAAATGGGATATAGAGTGCAGGTTTTTTACGGTTCAGACCGAAAAGAGACCTTCCAGCAGCAATCCAGGTTTAAAACCCTTTATCCTAAATTAAATACCTATATTACCTACAGGGAACCCAATTATTATCTGAGGGTGGGAGATTTCAGGACACGGCTGGAAGCGCAGCGTCTCATGAATGCGCTGCGACCTAATTTTCCAACGCTTTTCATTTTCAGAGAAAAAATTAATGCCCCTACTTTAGACTACAGCAATGATGATTAAAGATCAGATACAACAACAGGCTGCCCATATCTTTGATGAGGTGGTGACTTCGCGCAGACATTTACACGCCAATCCGGAACTCTCTTTTAAAGAATTTGAAACTTCTTTATTTGTACAGCATAAATTGAAATCCTGGGGCATTCCTTTTACAACTATGGCCAATACGGGGGTAGTTGGGCTGATCAAAGGAGATTTGCCTTCTGATCAGGTGATTGCGCTGCGTGCAGATATGGATGCATTGCCTATACATGAAGCGAATGACAAACCTTATGTTTCTAAAAATAAAGGCGTGATGCATGCCTGTGGTCATGATGTACATACCTCTTCTTTATTAGGGACGGCGTATATTCTGAGCCAGCTTAAAGCAGAATTTGCCGGTACCATTAAACTGATCTTCCAGCCGGGAGAAGAACTGCTGCCCGGTGGAGCAAGCATTATGATTAAAGAAGGGGTGCTGGAAAACCCTAAGCCGGACCATATCATTGGACAGCATGTGATGCCTTTTATTGATGCGGGAAAAGTAGGCTTCCGTTCCGGAATTTATATGGCTTCTACAGACGAATTGTACGTTACGGTAACTGGAAAAGGCGGCCATGGGGCACAGCCTCACCAAAATATAGATCCGGTATTAATTGCTTCTCATATTATTGTTGCCCTGCAGCAAATTGTAAGCAGGAATGCAGATCCAAGGTTGCCTTCTGTGCTTTCTTTTGGAAAGGTGATTGCTAATGGGGCAACGAACATCATCCCAAATGAGGTGAAACTGGAGGGGACCTTCAGGACCCTGGATGAAGAATGGCGTCTGGAAGCCAAGCGTTTGATGAAAAAAATGGCGGAAGGAATTGCAGAGAGTATGGGTGGAAGTTGCGAATTTAAGATTATGAATGGTTATCCTTTCCTGGTCAATGAGCCCGTACTGACCGATAATGCGCGTACTTATGCAGAAGATTACCTGGGCAAGGATAATGTGCTGGACCTGGACATCTGGATGGCTGCGGAAGATTTTGCTTATTATTCACAGGTAACCGATGCTTGTTTTTACAGGTTGGGTACAGGTAATGCAGAAAAAGGAACTACGTATTCCGTACACCACCCTAATTTTGATGTAGATGAAGATGCACTAAAGGTTTCAACAGGTTTGATGGCTTATATCGCCTTAAAGCAATTGGGCAATTAATACTGTCCGGAGGCGTTGAATAGGCAGGGATGAAGAGGTTACTTTTAATCAGCATAGGACTGATGGCAATGGTTAAGGCCAGGGGTCAGGAGATCAAAAGGTTTAACCCGGATACGATACAGACCATCCAGCTGGATTCTACGGTCAATATTACGGCCAGAAGGCTCAGTGTGCAAACTTTCATTGATGCAGTGACTACTGATACCAGTTTCTACAGGGCTTTCCGGGAGATGAAAAAATATGGGTTCATTGCCGAGAACCGCATCTATACTTATGATAAGAAGAATAAGGTGAATGGCAGGATCTACAGGAAGATCAGGCACAATATTTCTGCTCCCCGGCTGGAATACCTGGTGAAACAGGATACAGGAAGGGTGTATAAGAAGAACGGAAAGTATCAGTTGTATACGGTGGAGATGTTTGACTATATCTTTATGAATGCTTATCAGTCTGAATTTTCGGATGCCTCTTTTGGAGGGAAGGCTGAAGGCTCCAATGCAAGCTATAAGGATAAGCTGAAGACCTTGATCTTTTCGCCGGGCAGACCGGTTAAAGGGCTTCCGTTTATTGGAAGCAAAACAGAAATCTTTACGCCAAATATGCGGCAGTATTATGATTATACTTTCTATAGTGGAACTTACCTGGATTCTATTCCGGTATACCGGTTTAAGGTTTCCATTAAACCTGACCTGAGCAGCTGGACAAAAGACGGCTTGATGATCAAAGAACTGACCACCATTTTCGACAAGCGGAATTTTGAGATTCTGGGGCGGTATGTGGATATGAAATACAGCAATATGCTATTTGATTTTAATGTGCAGATGAATATTGAGATGAGTTATTTTAATGAGGTTAAACTGCCCTCTAAGATCTCTTACCAGGGCAATTGGAATGTTCCGTTAAAGAAAGAAGAACGGGCAAGCGTATTGGTGGTTCAAAAAGATTACCATACGGGGAAATAGCATCTTAAACAATAAAATCTTTAACTTTATGCAGTGTTTTTTCTGACCTTCCGTATCGTCTGTTCTATGAATAAAATTAAAACGATTTTCTTTTTTCTATTTGTTATTCTGGCTGTTTCAGGCCCTGTGCGTGCCCAGCTTTCGGAAAACCAAATGGACAGTCTTGTAAAAAAGACGCTTGTGACCTTTAATGTTCCCGGAATTTCTCTGGTGGTGGTGAAGGATGGAAAGGTAGTTCATATGAAAGGTTATGGGCTGCGGTCCTTGCAAACCAAAGCACCTGTTGATGTACATACGTTTTTCGGTATAGCTTCTAATAGTAAGGCCTTTACAGCTGCGGGTCTGGGTATTTTGGTGGATGAGGGAAAGTTAAACTGGGATGATAAAGTGGTGGACCTGATTCCTGGATTTAAGTTGTATAATTCTTATGTTACACAGGAATTCACAATAAGGGATCTGCTGACCCATAGGAGTGGACTTGGTTTGGGTGCTGGTGATCTGATGATCTTTCCGGATTCCAATCGGGTAACAAAAAGTGAGTTGATCCATAATTTGCGATACCTGAAGCCTGTATCTGCCTTCAGGACTAAGTTTGATTACGATAATCTATTGTATATTGTTGCGGGAGAGGTGTTGGCAAAGGTTTCCGGGATGAGTTGGGAGGAATTTATTGAAAATAGGATCATGAGGCCATTAGGCATGGATCAGAGTGCGGCTTCTTATCCGCGTTTGAAGGATAAAGTAAATTCTATTGATGCACATGCTCCTGTGGACGGAGCGCTCAAGGTGATCAGTAAAGGTTTTCCGGAGATTTCTAATGCGGCAGGAGGTATATGGACCAATGCTGATGAATTGAGTAAGTGGGTCATCATGCAGATGAACGGTGGGAAATATGGCGAAAGTCTGGCTAAAAAGTTATTCAGTCCGGAAGTACACGAAGAAATGTGGTCTCCACAAACTATTATGCCCGGAGGTGGTCTTTATAGGAACCATTTCAGAAGTTATGGCTTGGGTTGGTTCCTGGGTGATGAAAATGGTTACCTGGAGGTAGAACATACAGGAGGATTAAGTGGAATTGTTTCTCAGGTCACTTTGATCCCGGAAATGAAACTCGGAATCATTGTTCTGACCAACCAGGAGTCCGGTTATGCATTTACTTCTATTACCAATTCCATTAAGGATAGTTATTTTGGAATTAAGGGAAAGGACCGGATTAAGGCCTATAAAGAATTGGAAAAACAGCATGAAGCAGAGGGTAAAAAAGTAACTGAAGCTGTATGGGATGCCATTAAACTGCAACAAAAGAAGAGCGTGGAAAAGCCGGATTTAAGTCGGTATGAAGGGCTTTTTAGGGATTCCTGGTTTGGTGAGGTGCAGATTCAGCAACGAGAAGGGAAACTCTGGTTCCAGTCGTTAAACTCTCCTAAATTGGAAGGGGAGATGTTGTTTTATAAGGGAAACACCTTTGTGGTGAAATGGGCGCAAAGAAGCATGAATGCAGATGCATTTGCGATTTTTTCATTAGATAAAGAGGGTAAAGCTACAGGTATGAAGATGGAGGCGATTTCTCCACTTACTGATTTTAGTTATGATTTCCAGGATCTGGATTTCACTAAGAAAGGTCAGAACAAGATTTAAATGAATGACTGAAATAAACGGATTGATAAATGATTAACCAGGCTACGATAGATAAGATCATGGACACCGCTCGTATTGAGGAGGTGGTTGGTGATTTTGTGGCCTTGAAAAAGCGGGGTACGAGTTTAATTGGCAATTGTCCTTTTCACAATGAGAAAACGCCTTCTTTTAATGTTTCTGTAACCAAGGGAATTTATAAATGCTTTGGCTGCGGTAAGGGAGGGGATTCGGTCCATTTTATTATGGACCATGAGAAGTATTCTTATCCGGAGGCTTTAAAATACCTGGCTCAGAAATATAATATAGAGGTTGAAGAAACCGTACAATCTCCGCAAAATCTGGAAGCACAGAATGCAAGGGAGACTTTATATGTGGTTTCGCAGTTTGCAGCCGGCTTCTTTGCCAATGAACTTTGGACAGGGGCAGATGGAAGAGCCATTGGTTTAAGTTATTTTAAGGAGCGGGGCTTCAGGGAAGACATCATTAAGAAGTTTGAACTGGGTTATTCTCCTGATGTATGGGACGCGCTGACACTTAAGGCGGTAAACAGCGGGCACAAAGAAGAGTACCTGGAGCGTGTGGGTCTATCGATCCGTAACGATAAAGGGAAGCTCTATGACAGATTTAGGGGGCGGGTGATGTTCCCTATTCACAACTTTACCGGCCGGATTATTGGTTTTGGTGGACGGACTTTAAAGACAGATAAAAAGGTTCCTAAATATGTCAACTCGCCGGAGAGCGATATTTACCACAAATCCAATGTGCTCTATGGTCTTTTTCATGCTAAAAAGGCCATCCGGGATACGGACAATTGCTACCTGGTAGAAGGATATGCAGATGTATTGTCTGTGCATCAGGCTGGTGTGGAGAATGTAGTGGCTTCTTCGGGAACCTCTTTAACCACAGAGCAGATCAGATTGATCAGTCGTTTCACGCAAAATGTGACCATTTTATATGATGGAGATGCAGCGGGTATAAAAGCTTCCCTGAGGGGATTGGACATGATCCTGGAGGAGGGCCTGAATGTAAAAGTGGTCAACTTCCCCGATGGACATGATCCGGATTCTTATATGCACCATGTAGGCTCGGGTGCTTTTAAGGAATATATTGAAAATAACCGCAAGGATTTTATCCTGTATAAGGCCAATACACTGCTTAAAGAAGCTGGAAATGATCCTATTAAAAGAGCGGGCATTATCCGGGATATTGTTGAAAGTATTGCCAAGATCCCGGATGACATCAAGGCTTCTGTTTTTATTCGTGAATGCAGCCACTTGCTCCAGGTAGAGGAAAGAATTTTACTTTCCGAGCTGAACAAAATTCGGGCGGCAAAGTTCAAAAAATCCACGCCTTCAAATCCATCGCCTTCTGCTTCACCTTATGAGGATGGTCCTCCGGACAATCTATTTGAAGATGGTGCACCGGGAGTTCCTGCAGAGCCGATAGAAAGCAGAAATGAAAGCGACATCCTGCAAGAGCAGGAAATTGTGCGGCTGCTGCTGACCTTTGGTCATGAGTTGGTGAGCTGGGACAATATTGACAACATGTACATTGGTTCTTTTATCATGCAGAATCTATCTGACGTTACTTTTGAAGATGGTGTATGTGAGAAGATCATTGCGCACTATAAGGAAGAAATCGAGAATGGACATTTGCCTGTAGCCAGTCAGTTTATTAAAAACCCAGACAGGGAGATCGTTAACCTGGCCATTACTTTATCTACTTCACCCTATAGCCTAAGTGAGAACTGGTACAATAAGCACCAGATCTATGTGAGGGATGAGACGGTGAATTTAAAGGCGACAATTCTGAGTGGGATCTTTCACCTGAAAAAAAGAAAGGTGGACCGTATTTTGTTAAACCTGCTGCAGGAGATCAAAAATGAACAGGATGCGGTGAATCAGGAAATTCTGATGCAGCGTTATTCTTTTATTAAAGGAGTAGAAAGGGAGATTTCTAAGTTCCTGGGTTCTGTAATTTTGAAATAATGGCGAAACATATCGACCTTGGAAAATATGGTGAAGAGCTGGCGAGGAATTATCTGGAAAATAAAGGTTACAGGATTTTAGAGAAGAACTGGGTGTATGGCAGGGCAGAAATAGATTTGATTGCTTTCTGGGAAGGGCAGATCATTTTTGTCGAAGTAAAGACCAGGCGTTCTGCCGAGCATGGGGAGCCGGAAGATTTTGTGGACTGGAAAAAAGAAAAACAGCTGGAATTTGCTTCCTTGGAATATATAGAGCGGAAAAACCATCAGGGGGAGATTCGTTTCGACATCATTGCAATTGTGTTTGAAAATAAAGAACTTTATACGATAAATCATATAGAAGATGCATTTTGGCCAACATAGGATAAAAAAAAATCTGCTCGCTTTTTGCGTGGCAATGGGTGTTACCTTTACTTTCGCTTGTAAACAGGATAAAGGGGGAGCCAGTATTGGCTTTAAGTCTCCTGAACAGGGCAAGGCTGTGGCGCAGGGAGAAGATGTCAAGATTGAACTGGACGTCCCGCCAGGAACACAGGTTACTGCAGCAACCTATTTGGTTGATGGCAAGGTACTGGGATCGAAAAATAATGCTGAGGCATTTACTTTACATACGAAAGAATTGCCTCTGGGTTACAGGTTGGTTTCTGCGGTGGTAGAGCATTCAGGGAGTAAAGATACTTTGACGGTGAATATGGAACTGCGATCGGCAGTAACGCCTGCTGAGTTTGGTTATAAGGTAGTGAATACTTTTCCGCATGATACAACTTCTTATACACAGGGACTGGAATACCATGATGGTAAATTCCTGGAAAGTACCGGTGAATATGGTTTTTCTACGTTGAGGTGGGTAGACCTGCAATCTGGCAAGGCTTTGCAGAAGATCAATCTGGATAAAAAATATTTTGGGGAAGGATCTTCCCTGGTTGGTGATAAAGTGATCCTGCTGACCTGGCAGGAAAATACCGGTTTTGTTTATGATGCGAAGACTTTTAAGCAAACAGGCACCTTTATGTACCAGAACAGTCGCGAAGGCTGGGGGCTGACTTTCGACGGGCGCAGGCTTTTGAAATCGGATGGAACCAATAAGATCTGGTTCTTAAACAAAGATACCTATCAGGAAGAAGGGTTTATTGAGGTTTATGACAATAAAGGACAAGTAGACCAATTGAACGAACTGGAGTATATTGACGGTAAGTTGTATGCCAACATCTATCAGACAGATAAAATTGCTATAATTAACCCATTAACGGGTGTTGTAGAGCGTTATATTGATCTGACAGGTATTCTTTCGGCTAAAGATAGATTTTCGAATACAGACGTTCTAAATGGTATTGCCTGGGATGCTAAAGGAAAGAGACTCTTTGTGACGGGAAAGAAATTTGATAAACTGTTCCAGATTACCTTGGTGCCGAAGAAATAATATGTCGTCCCGGCTTTTGCAGGGACAACATATTAGGTTTTTGCCAAAGCCTATTTTTTTGGTTTTTTAGGCTCGCTGATATACCCGTAGAAAGAAATGGGCTGTCTGTTGTTGTTGGTCACATCTAGTGTCGCATAACCGCTCTCCGATACGTTAAGAATCAATTTTTGACTGTCTTTGACGTCTTTAGGGACAATGGTAATTGTCCAGCCGCCTTTTTTCTTTTTTGTATTGGTATAGGTAAAGTCTTTAGACTTAAATTTTATTCCGGCATCGTCGGGGTTCATGGTTGCGGTATATGCTCGGCCATAATAAGGTAAATAAGCCACTATACTATCTTTTTTAATGGTCAGATCATATTGAGATCCGCTTAAATTGATATTACCTGCACCGCCAGGATTGTTCATCCTGTTGAGTACCCGGCTGACATCCATATTGGCCATAGGCATTGCGCTGGTGGCTTGAAAAACGAAGTCCTGGTCTTGTACCACCCGTTGAGTGGTTGCTTTATCTGTCTGCGCAAAAACCGGTAAGGTCAATGCGATGAGCAAAATGCTTAGTGTATTTTGAATTCTTTTCATGTTGATAAAGATTATACTATGAATATAGACATTTTTTTGCACGGATAGTTTAAAATACAGAGGGATATGTACACAAAAAAGGCGCCTTTTGGGCGCCCTTTTTCATAGAATATTGTTCGGTTAATTGAAATCTGCAGCTTTCAGATCTGTGTTGAGTTTGACGTCTTTTATCGTGATCACAAATTCCTGACTGCCTTGAGGGCTTTGTACAGATTGGACCATTTTAAATGGAAGTAACACATTGTCTACTTTGCGATAGTCGCTGTATTCTATAGACTGGTTAATTTCTGCTCCGTTTGCTTTCCTTGTTTTTTCTTCTTTTACAAGGTATCCTGTGGCTACATCATAGTATTCAGTAGTAGCTTGACCAGAGGGAGAAGTTACGATCAGCTTATAGGCATCGGCTTGTCCAACTTTGGCGG